>JANXUB010000027.1 GCA_025352105.1 Burkholderiales bacterium
TTTGGCGAACACCGTCGTGGCCAGCGTTCCGTCGGAACAATCGCTGCGAGCTTTGCTTACGGTCTATCTGTCGAAGGAGCACTTGCAGCGCATTGAGACAGGTTGCTCGATTTCGGCGCTCGCCTCGGAAATGCCACGTCAGTCGCCGGAGGTACGTCGTGTCGCGACGCGTCGCATCAAGGAGATGGTTGATCTTGTCGCCCGTCAGCTGCCGGACTGGGGGCAACCCAATGCGCACGAGCGTGCGCTGGTCACCGTGGCGTCAATGGTGGGCACTTTGATTTTGGCGCGCGCAGTGAATGATTCTGCGCTGTCTGACGCGCTGTGCAGCGCAACCTTGAAAAGCTTGACCCTGCCGACATCGGCCTCAGCCAACTGATTTTTTTGTCTATAAATATGATGAGTATCATGCGAAAGTCAGCAGTCATCGCCACCGCGAAACACCGTTAGCGCCAGCCACGCACCTAAGGAGAGAAACCACCATGAAAGCATTCACTGTTGATCGTTACGGCAAGCAGCGCGCGTTGCGCCTGGCAGAGTTGCCAACGCCTGAGCCACGCGATGACGAGGTTTTGGTTCAAGTGCATGCCGCTGGCGTGAATCTGGTGGACGTAAAAATTCGCAACGGAGAGTTCAAACTGCTCCTTCCGTATCGCACACCGTTTGTTCTGGGCCATGACGTCGCCGGAGAAGTGGTCAAAGTCGGGCGCAACGTTCGGCAGTTCAAGCCCGGTGACGAGGTCTATTCCCGGCCGGATGATCTGCGCATCGGAACGTTCGCAGAATTTATTGCGATCAAGGAAGCCTCCCTCGCGCTCAAGCCCAAAAATCTCACGATGGAAGAGGCGGCGTCGATCCCGCTGGTGGGTTTGACGGTTTGGCAGGCGCTGGTCGAGCGGGCCAAGCTGAAGCGCGGGCAGAAAGTCTTCATTCAGGCGGGCTCCGGTGGCGTAGGCACGTTTGCGATTCAGTTGGCGAAACATCTGGGCGCAACGGTTGCCACCACCACGGGCACAAGCAATGTGGATTGGGTGAAAAGTCTGGGTGCTGATGTTGTCGTTGATTACAAGAAAGACGATTTTGAAAACGTTCTGAGCGGCTACGACGTGGTGCTCAACAGTCAGGACGCCAAGACGCTTGAGAAGTCTCTGAGCGTGCTCCAACCGGGTGGAAAACTCATCTCGATTTCCGGCCCGCCTGATCCTGCGTTTGCAGAGGAAATGAAAGCGCCTTGGTTTGTGAAACAGGTCATGCGCGCTTTGAGCTTTACCACCCGAAGAAAAGCCAAACAACTCAACGTTGGCTATTCATTCCTGTTCATGAAAGCGAGCGGAAGTCAGCTTCAGCAAATCACGCCGCTGGTCGAGTCGGGCGCGATACGCCCGGTCATCGACAAAGTGTTCCCCTTCGAGTCCACCAACGAGGCAATGGCTTGCGTTGATAGCGGACGCGCCAAAGGCAAGGTGGTCATCAAGGTTCGCTAATCCGTCGCCATCGGTTTCAGCAAGTTGGCGCGGCTATGTCATTCACGCATCGGAAAAGCATCGCGTCGCACTTACACTGGCAGGCTAAGTTTCCACCCGGCGATGCCGCGAATGCCATGAACATGCTCTCCGCCCGCGAAGTCGCGGTACCTCCTTACAAATTCTCCGACCGCGCCAACAAAATCACGAGCTCGGTCATTCGTGAAATCCTCAAGATCACTGAACGGCCCGAGGTCATTTCGTTTGCTGGCGGCTTGCCGTCGCCGGTGACGTTTCCAATTGAGCTGATGCGCAAAGCGTTCGACAAAGTGCTCGATACGCAGGGCAAGTCGGCGCTGCAATACGGCCCGACGGAAGGCTATGGGCCGCTGCGCGAATGGATCGCAGCGAACCTGCGCAAGTCCGGCGCGAAGGTCGCTGCGGAAAACATCATGCTTGTGTCTGGTTCGCAGCAGGCGCTGGATCTGCTTGGCAAGGTGCTCGTCAATCCGGGGCAGCCGGTGCTGGTCGAGACGCCGACCTACCTCGGTGCTCTGCAGGCGTTCAATCTGTTCGAGCCGGTTTATCGCTCGGTGGCGTCGGACGAAGAGGGCCTGAAACCGGAGGCGATCACTGCGGAACTGGCGAAGGACGCCGCCTTTCTCTACGCGCTGCCGAACTTCCAGAACCCGACCGGACGCACGCTGCACGAAGGCCGTCGTCGCGCGCTCATTGACCGCGCGATCGCGTTGAATCTGCTGGTGATTGAGGACGATCCGTACGGCGATTTGCGCTATCGCGGAGAAGCGCAGCCATCGTTACTGTCGCTCGCCACGCAGGCGGGTTGCGACAACGTGGTGCGTATGGGCAGTTTCTCGAAGACCTTGGCACCCGGCTTGCGCTTGGGCTACATCGCTGCACCGACGGCGCTGATTAGCAAACTCATTCAGGCCAAACAGGCCACCGATCTGCACACGGCGACGGTCACGCAAATGGCGGTTTACGAAGTCATCAAGGACGGGTTCCTCGACACGCATGTGCCGAGAACCTGCGCGCTGTATCGCGATCAATGCGACGCGATGCTCGCGGCACTTGAACAGCACATGCCGGAAGGCGTGACCTGGACAACGCCCGAAGGCGGCATGTTCCTGTGGCTCACGCTGCCTGCGGACAAGGGGTACCACAGCATGACGCTGCTCGACGCGGCGGTTGCCAAGAACGTGGCGTTTGTTCCGGGCGAGCCGTTCTATGCGAATGAATCAGTGCCGAACACGCTGCGTTTGAGCTTCGTCACCGTGCCGCCGGACAAGATTCGCGAAGGCGTCAAATTGCTGGCTGAGGTGATTCGCGCAGCTTGATTGGTGCTGCGTAGAGGTAGCAGCTTTGGGCTGAAACGCTTATTTTGTGTGGGCTAGACGCGAATATCGCTGGGAGTCGATATTCGCCAAATTTCAAGCCAAGCCCTCATTCAATAACGGCATACATCAAAAAGCCACTGAACCGCTGCTCACGTCCGACGCTGACCGATGACATCGCGCGACGGGAAGCAGACATGGCTGAAATCAAGGCTGGGGTGGCGTGCCTGCTGGTGGCGCTTCATCGCCGTCGGTGTCAGCATCCGTCTCGCCTGAATCGTCCGGCGACACGATGCCCGCAGCTTTGTCAGCCGCGCGCTGTTTAAGCTTCTCTTCTTTTTTCTTCTTTTTTGCCAGCTCTTTCTGGCGCTTCTCGAATCCGTAGTTGGGTGTCGCCAAGGCTCTTCTCTCAATCAGGTGCTAACGCAATACCGTAATCTTAATCCCGCCGCCAGATTGGTCGGCGAGATCAGGCATTTCAGGCTTGGCATTTCGCCTTAATGTCAGCCGGTATTTCGATGGCACGGATGCGGTCCGTCACAGGATCTTTCACACAAAATGCGCGAATCTCGGTGCCTTCGCACAAGAGCGTTTCGTCGCGCGTGACGATGTGCTGCATGATGAAAACCTTGGGTCGCCATTCGGTGATTTCGGTGCTGATTTCGATCGATTCGCCGTAGGTCGCCGGCTTCATGAAGCGGGTGTTGATTTCGAGGAGCGGCGTGCCGATGATTCCGGTGGTCTTCACAAGTTCGCGCCACGGCTGCACGCCGTGGCTCACGAAAAAGTTGAGCGATGCGGCATCCATCCATTTCGAAAAATTTGGAAAGAACACAATCCCCGCCGGATCGCAGTCGCCAAATTGCACATCAATTTTGAAAACGGTTTTCATAATTACTCTCTTTGCCTGCAACTTTAAACCAGTCTCCCGTTAACGAATCGACAGCCACGCAAGGCAACGTAGCGACGACGTTTGAAGCCTTGGCTCCAAAGCAGGTCATGTACATAAGTGACTTGCTGAACAGACGTAAACTCACGGGCTATGCCGATGACCGACGGGCTCGCCCATACCGGATCGTCGAAAAAGAATTTCCATCTGGAGGACTCCTCGCTTATGACTACCCGCTACGAAGTACGCGATGGCGTTGCCATCTTAACGCTCGACAATCCTCCGGTAAACGGGCTCTCTTACGCGCTGCGCGTCGCATTTGCCGAGGGCCTCGAAAAAGCCAACGCGGATGCATCGGTCAAGGCAATCGTCGTCACCGGCGCTGGCAAAGCCTTTTCGGGCGGCGCTGACATCAAGGAGTTTGGATCGCCACGCGCGGTGGCTGAGCCTAATCTGCTGTCGCTGATTCGCGCCTGCGAGCTGTCATCGAAACCTGTCGTTGCTGCGGTGCACAGCGTTGCAATGGGCGGTGGGCTTGAGCTGGCGCTCGGTTGCCATTACCGCGTCACTTCCCCCGGCGCGAGTATTGCGCTGCCGGAAGTCAAGTTGGGCCTGATTCCCGGCGCGGGCGGCACCCAGCGTTTGCCACGCGTGATTGGCGTTGAAGCCGCGCTCAACATCATCGTGTCCGGCGAGCCGGTCAAGAGCGAATTTATCGCGAGCTTCCCCGGACAAAAACTGTTCGACAAAGTGCTTGAGGGCGATCTCATGGCGGGCGCGATTGCGTATGCGCTTGAGAAGGCCGATGTGCGTCCGCTGCCGCTCGTACGCGACATGCGCGTTGGGCATCCTGAGGCCGACGCGTACTTTGCATTTGCGCGCAACACAGTCGGCGTGATGGCCAAGGGCTACCCAGCTCCGCTCAAATGCGTCGAGGCGATCCAGAACGCGACCAAGATGAAATTCGACGACGGCATGAAGGCCGAGCGCGAGATTTTCACCAACCTCATGTTCACGCCTGAGTGCGTATCGCTGCGTCATCTGTTCATCTCCGAGCGCGCAGCGTCGAAGATTCCGGATGTGCCCGAAGACACACCCAAACGCGACATCAAAAAGGTTGGCATCATCGGTGCCGGCACGATGGGCGGCGGCATCGGCATGAACTTCCTGAATGCGGGCATCCCGGTCATCATTCTTGAAATGAAGCAGGAAGCCATCGACAAAGGCTTCGGCGTCATTCGCAAAAACTACGAAGCGCAAGTCAGCAAGAAAAAGCTCAAGCAGGACGTGCTCGACACCCGCATGGGCATGCTCACCAGCACGCTCGATTACGCCGATCTGAAAGATTGCGACCTCATCATTGAGGCCGTGTTTGAGGAAATCGGCGTCAAGGAAAAAGTGTTTACCGCGCTTGATGCGGTGGCAAAGCCCGGTGCCATTCTCGCGTCGAATACGTCAACGCTTGACGTCAACAAGATTGCTAACTTCACCAAGCGTCCGCAAGACGTGGTCGGCATGCATTTCTTCTCGCCTGCTAACGTGATGAAGCTGCTCGAAGTCGTGCGCGGCGAAAAAACAGCCAAAGACGTGCTTGCCACGGTCATGGCGATCTCGAAAAAGATCAAGAAAACGGCGGTTGTTTCCGGCGTCTGTGACGGCTTCATCGGCAACCGCATGATCGAGCAGTATGGCCGTCAAGGCGGCTTTTTGCTGGAAGAGGGCTGCACGCCGCAACAGGTGGACAAAGCGGTCGAAAAATTCGGCTTTGCGATGGGACCGTTCCGCATGGGTGACCTTGCGGGCAACGATATCGGCTGGGCGATCCGCAAACGTCGCTATGTCGAAAAGCCAAACTTGCGCTACAGCAAAACCGCCGATCTGCTCTGCGAAATGGGTCGCTTCGGCCAAAAAGTCGGCAAGGGTTGGTACGACTATCTGCCGGGCAAACGCGACGCAATTCCGAATGCAGAAGTTGAAGCGATGATCGTCAAACATCGCGAAACGCTGGGCGTCACGCCACGCAAAATCTCGGACGATGAAATCGTGCATCGCCTTGTGTTCTCTTTGGTGAACGAAGCCGCGCACATTCTCGAAGAAGGCATCGCCAACAAGGCGAGCGACATCGACATCGTCTACATCTTCGGCTACGGCTTCCCACCGCAGCGCGGCGGCCCGATGAATTACGCCAATCAGGTTGGCCTGTTCAACGTCGTGCAAATGATGAAGAAATTCCAGCAGAACCCGCTGGATGATGCGAAGTTTTGGGAGCCAGCGCCTTTGTTGAAGCGGTTGGTTGCTGAGGGCAAGTCGTTCGTTTGATGCAGCGATCTCCCAAACGGGAGGACATTGCAGGTCCCCTCTCCCGCAGCGCGGGAGAGGGCGGAGGGTGAGGGCAGTTGAGTAGCAGAATCAAGGCGACTGAACTCGTAAGCCACAGCCCTCACCCCAACCCTCTCCCGCGCTGCGGGAGAGGGGGTAAGCACGGAGGAGTTTCTGTAAGTGGTGAAGAAGACATTATTAGCGTTATTCGGATTGACAGCCGCACTCGTTCTTGCGGTTGCAGTCGAGACGTTATTCACCACGTCAAAGCAACTCAACGTCCCCACCGAAAAACCAGTAACGGTAGATTCGGCCGCCGCCTCTGCCCGCCTCGCCGCCGCAGTTAAGCTGCAAACCATTTCCTCCGCAACCGACGCCGAAGCCAGCGCCGATGCCTTCAAAGCCCTGCATCAACACATGCAGACGAGCTTCCCGAAAATGCACGCCGCGCTCAAGCGCGAACTGGTGGGAGCCTACGGTCTGCTCTACACATGGCCGGGCAGCGACGCCAAAACCAAACCCATCGCGCTGCTCGCGCATCAGGACGTCGTGCCGGTTGCTCCGGGCACCGAGAAGGACTGGCAGCAACCGCCGTTTGGCGGCGTAATTGATGGCGGCTTTGTGTGGGGACGTGGTGCGTGGGACAACAAGAGCAATCTTTTCTCGCAGCTTGAAGCCGTTGAGATGCTCGTCGCATCAGGCTTCCAGCCAAAACAGACGGTTTATCTTTTCTTCGGGCAGGACGAAGAAGTCTCCGGTCATCGCGGCGCGGAAGTGCTGGCGAAGCGCTTCAAAGCCGAGAACATCAAAGTTGATTTCATTCTCGATGAAGGCACGTTGATTGTCGAAGGCATTCTGAAGGGGCTCGACAAGCCAGCGGCGCTGGTGGGGCTGGCTGAAAAGGGCTACCTCACCGTGATGCTTTCCGCGACGGCCACGCCCGGGCATTCGTCGATGCCGCCGCCGACACCGCGTGAAAGCGCGATCGGCATGATGAGCGCGGCCCTTTCGCGACTGGAGGACAAGCAGTTTCCGGTACAGATTCGCGGCATCGCTTCGGACATGTTCAACACGCTCGCGCCGGAGATGAACCTCACCAACCGGATCATCCTTTCGAACCTGTGGCTGACCAAACCGCTGGTTGAAGCACAGCTGGCGAAAAGCACCAGCACGGCAGCCCTGCTGCGCACCACAACCGCGCTGACCGTTGTGAACGCGGGTGACCGTGACAACGTCCTGCCCGGTCGCGCCAACGCGCAGGTGAACTTCCGCGTGCTGCCCGGCGACACCTCGGATGATGTGATCAAACATACGATGCTCGCGGTGGGCGATGCGCCGATCAAAGCCGACAAGAAGCCGGGTTACTCGGAGCCGTCCAAAATCGCACGGACGGACGCGCACGGGTATCAGGCGATTGCGAAGACGATTCGCCAGTTGCAACCGGATGTCGTCGTCGCTCCCGCGTTGATGCTCGGCGCGACGGATGCACGTTATTTCGATGATATTGCCGACAACGTGTATCGCTTCTCGCCGGTGCGCGCGGGGCCGAACGATCTGGTTCGTTTTCACGACACCAACGAGCGTATTTCGGTGGCCAATTACACCGAGATGATCCAGTTTTATTACCAGTTGCTGCGCAATGTGAACGCAGCAGCGCCTTAGTTCTAGTCCCCTCTCTCCTTGTGGGAGAGGGTTAGGGAGAGGGGGCGGGTGGCTAGCAGTGCAACGATTGTTCTGCTTCCAAATTTTCCCCCTCTCCCCCAGCCCCTCTCCCTCCGGGGGAGAGGGGAACCGAAACCCCTGATTTTGTTTTGCTACTTACCCTGAAAGAGGCCCCACCATGACCGATGCCGTAATCGTCTCCACCGCCCGCACCCCGCTCGCCAAGAGCTGGAAAGGTGCATTCAACATGACCCACGGCGCTACGCTCGGCGGCCACGCCATTGAGCACGCAGTCAAGCGCGCGGGCATCGACGCCGCCGAGGTCGATGACGTGCTCATGGGCTGTGCGAATCCCGAGGGCGCGACGGGCTGGAACATCGCACGCCAGGCAGCCTTGCGCGCGGGCATGCCGGACAGCGTCGCGGGCGCAACAGTGAATCGTTTTTGCTCG
>JANXUB010000045.1 GCA_025352105.1 Burkholderiales bacterium
TTTGCTACAGCTGCTCTCGCTCACGCTGTTCGAGAAAACGACATTGCAAGACCTGCTGCAAGGGGCTACAACACGCGAAAACGACGCACTCTCGGCTAACCAATTGAATTTGTTCGAGTTTTAACCGGACACTAGTGCCGAATCGATGCAAAGTCGATAATTGCCATTTACCGCCTCTAGCCCCTTATCAAAGAGGGCTAGGAAGAAAAGCTGTATCGCCCTGACGCAGCGCCTGCGTTCCATTGCAAAATGCAATGATGGCAGTCTCCTCCCCTACCCTTCTCGTTCAGCGCGCCGCCGCCGGTGATTCCGATGCGATGCGCGCGCTTTTTTCGACGCTTTATCCCGACATCAAGCGCCTCGCGCGCAGCCGTCTTGCACAGGCCGGTGGCATCACTGGATTGAACGCAACGGCGCTGGTGCACGAGGGCTTCATGCGGATGGCCGAGCGCGAGGGCTTGCAAGGGCAAACGCGGCTGCAATTTTTCGCCTACATCGGCAAAGTGTTGCGCTCGGTCGTGATCGACTACGTGCGCGAGCGCGACGCCGAGAAACGCGGCGGCGGGATGACGCTGATGACAATGTCGGCGGCCGACGCAACGCCTGCGCCGTGGATGGATGTCACCGATATGGTGGCGCTCGACGAGGCGCTGGATCAGCTGCAAAAGCTCGACCTACGGCTGTATCAGGTGATCGAGCTGCATGTGTTTTCGGGCATGTCGCTGCAGGAGGTGGCCGACGAGCTGGGCGTCACGCTGCGCACGGTCAATCGCGACTTGCTGAAGGCGCGGGCGCTGTTGTCGCGAACGCTGGGAGTGCCGACGCCGGATCCTGCAAATTGACGACAAGCTGTGTCCGTTCTGCGCTCATACATCGCCTCGGGCTTGCCATCATGTCTGAATTGAAATGAGCGAACCGCTCGATTTAAAAACGATGGCGCAGGACACTTGGCAGCGGGTGTCGGACTTGTTCGACGAAGTCATCGAACTCGCCGAAGGTGATCGCATCGCCTTCATTCGCAGACTGTGGGCAACAGAGCCACAAGTCGCGAGCGAGTTGGCCGCGCTTCTGGTCGCCGCCGCCAAAGTCGACAAGGCACCGACGCTTGCACAGGCTCCGTTTGATTCGATGCTGAGCGATGCGCTCGCCCGACAAAACGCTGCCAACGCAGCCTATCGCCCCGGTCAAAAATTCGGCGCGTGGACGCTCGAAGAGTGTATTGGTCAGGGCGGCATGGGTGAGGTCTGGCGGGCCAAGCGCAGCGATGGGCTGTACAAGGCCTCCGCTGCGTTAAAGCTCTTGCGTAGCGATCAATCGAGCGAAAAATTAAGCGCCCGCTTCCGTCGTGAACGGGTCGTTCTGGCGCGGCTCAACCACCCGAATATTGCTCGGCTGCTCGATGCCGGCGTCGAACAACATCAAGCTTTCATCGTGCTTGAGTTGATCAACGGCATGCCGATGCTCGACTACGTGACGCAGCACACCAAAACCCTTGCCGATCGTCTGCGCCTGATCCGCGATATCGCGCTCGCCGTGGAGCATGCGCATAGCCAACTGGTGCTGCATCGCGATCTGAAACCATCGAATGTTCTGGTCACGGCGGACGGCCAGATCAAGCTCCTGGATTTCGGCATTGCCGGTGTGCTCGATGACAGCGCCGACGAGCCGATGACCAAACTCACCCAGCTCACCGGACGCGGCCTGACGCTCGAATACGCCTCGCCCGAGCAAATTACCGGGGAGGCAACCGTCGCCGCGAGTGATGTTTATTCGCTCGGCGTGCTGCTGTTTCATCTGTGTACTGGCAACCGTCCATTCGCCGCCAGCAGCACGCGCGCCGCGCTCGAATACGCGATGGTCAACACCGATCCGCCGCGCGCCTCCGCGAGCATCGCGACGAAAAATGCAGAACCGGCAAACCCCGCGCTCGCCGATCAAATTAATCCGCCGGTTGACGCCTATCGGCTGCGCGGCGATCTCGACGCCATCATCAGTCGTGCCATGCGTTTGACGCCCGCAGAGCGCTACCCCACTGCCGCAGCACTCGCCGCCGACCTCGATGCGTGGATGACACAGCGCCCGACCTCGATTCACGCTGGCGACCGCGCCCACGCCACGCGGCTTTGGTTCAAGCGACACTGGAAAATTGTCAGCGTCATCGCAGCGTCCGTTGTACTTGTTGTCGCTGCGCTCGGCGTCAGTTTGTGGCAAAGAAGCATCGCCATCGACAACGCTGAAGCAACAGCACGACAGCTTGACGGCGTGATGGCGCAACTGCCCGCGCTGGCCGCCATCGATGCCGAGACAACGATCGAAACCAAACGGCAATATTCAGCACTCTTGCTGCGCCTGAATCGGCCGACAGACGCGCTGACCGTGATTGATGACCTCGCGCCCGCAGTCGTCGCAAAATACGGCAAAGCAAGTCCGATTTACGCCAAGATTTTGCTTGGACGAAGCGCAGCTCTCGATGCACTTGGCCGCAACGATGAAGCCCTTGCCGCGCAACGTGAGGCTGCCCTCATCGTTCAAAGCCGATAAACGGTTGATTTGCTGGAAACCGTTCCACTCGCCCAACACGCGACAGCGTTTATCGCGCCATGATGGCTACACTTCCGCAGATGTTTGCCAATCACACACTCCACCGCATCAAAGCCAACGGTATCACGATCAACGTGCGCGTTGCAGATGACCGCAGCAAACCACCGCTCTTGTTGCTTCATGGTCATCCGCAAACGCATCTGATCTGGCACAAAGTCGAGCCTGAGCTAAGCAAGCACTTCAGCATCGTCGCCGCCGATTTGCGCGGCTATGGTGACAGTGACAAACCAGCCTCTGATGCCAGCATGAATCACGCGCCGTACAGCAAGCGTGAGATGGCGAAGGACATGGTTGAGCTCATGCGAGCGCTGGGCTTCGAGCGATTCAAAGTGCTCGCGCATGATCGTGGCGCGCGGGTAACGCATCGCATGCTGGTTGATCACGCTGACTCTGTCGAGCGCGCGACGCTGCTCGACATTGCACCGACGCTCGCGATGTATGAGCAGACTGACATGGAGTTTGCGCGAGCGTACTTTCACTGGTTTTTTTTGATTCAGCGCGAGCCAATGCCGGAGCGCATGATCGAGGCCGACCCGGAATTCTTCATCGAGAAAATGATGGGTAACAGGCATGCTGGCCTCTCGGCTTTCGCGCCCGAAGCGCTTGATGAGTACCGCCGTTGCATTCGCCTGCCCGGCATCAGTCACGCCATTTGTGAAGACTATCGCGCCGCGGCTACCATCGATCTAGATCACGACCGTGCTGATCGTGAAGCGGGGCGCAAGGTGACGCAGCCATTGCAAGTGCTTTGGGGCGCGAATGGCGTGATTGAAAAATGCTTCAAGCCGGTGGTCGAATGGCAGCGCGTCGCGATGAATGTGCGCGGTAGTTCGGTACCTTGCGGACACTACATTCCAGAAGAAGCGCCTGAAGCATTGATTGCAGCGGCGCTACCATTTTTGATCGACTCGTAGTCCAGTTGTTGGGTGGAGCTGTTGCATGCCAATCGCGTTCTTATAAAAAAATCGCGGTAGAACCGCTCCCACCAAAACACTCACTTGTTTTTCTTTTCCTTTCCCTTTTACTTGCGCGAAGAAAGTACACATGTCCGACGTCACAGAAATCCCGGAAGCAACTACCCCGTTCGAGCGCCGTGTTGCGGTCAGCATTGCGATTCTTGCAGCGGTGCTCGCGTTTGTTTCCATGCGCGGCGACAACGCCAAAACAGACTCGGGCTTGAAGACAACCGAAGCCGCAAATCAGTGGGCGCTGTTTCAGGCAAAGGCAATTCGTGAGCACACGCTGAACGTGGAAATCAATATCCTGAATGCGATGAATCCATCGGCGCTCAACGTTGAGGTCGCCGACAAAACAAAGGCAACCGCAAAAGAAGAAATCGCACGCTACAAGACAGAACGTGACGGCATCAAAAAAGTGGCCGAAGGGCTTGTAAAAGAGGCAACCACTGCTTCCGCCATCAACGACCGTTGCGACCTCGGCGCGCTCTTCATGCAAATCGCAATCGTAATTCTGTCGGCGGCGATTTTGTCGCGACAGAATTTGATGTTTTATGTCGGCGTAGCGATGGGCCTGGGTGGCGCATTGACGGGACTATCTTCACTCTTGATCTCTTAGTTTTTGGAACAAAAAATGACACACAGAATCGCAGTCATCGCCGGGGACGGTATAGGCAAAGAAACGATACCCGAAGGCATTCGCGTGCTCGAAGCCGCCGCCAAAAAATTCAACATCCCGTTGCAATTCGATCACTTCGACTTCGCGTCTTGGGACTACTACGAAAAGCACGGCCAGATGATGCCGGACGACTGGAAAGCGCAGATCGGCGGCCATGATGCGATCTACTTCGGCGCGGTCGGCTGGCCGGAAAAAATCCCCGACCATGTGTCGCTCTGGGGCTCGCTGATTCTGTTCCGCCGCGAGTTTGATCAATACGTCAATCTGCGCCCAGCGCGACTGATGCCCGGCGTGATCGCACCGGTCGTTAAGAAAGACGGCTCGCCGTATAAAGCCGGCGAGATTGATTTCTACATCGTGCGTGAAAACACCGAGGGCGAATATTCGAGCGTCGGTGGCCGCATGTTCCCCGGCACGGATCGCGAGTTCGTTTTGCAGGAGAGTGTGTTCACGCGCACCGGCGTTGACCGCATTCTGAAGTTCGCGTTTGACCTCGCTCAAAGCCGCCCGAAAAAGCACCTCACCAGCGCCACCAAGTCGAATGGCATTTCGATCTCGATGCCCTACTGGGACGAGCGCGTCGCCGAGATGACCAAAAATTATCCCGAACTCACTCAGGACAAATTTCACATCGATATCTTGTCCGCGCATTTCGTGCAACGCCCCGCTTTTTTTGACGTAGTGGTTGCAAGCAATTTGTTCGGCGACATTTTGAGCGATCTCGGCCCCGCCTGCACCGGCACCATCGGCATCGCGCCCAGCGCCAACATCAACCCCGAGCGTAAGTTCCCAAGCCTGTTCGAGCCCGTACACGGAAGCGCGCCCGACATTGCCGGGAAAGGCATTGCCAACCCCATCGGCCAGATCTGGTGTGGCGCGATGATGCTCGAATGGCTCGGCTACAAGGCTGCACACGACGCCGTGCTGGCGGCTTGTGAAGCGAGCACGGCAAGCCGCTTAAAGACCGGTGATCTCGGCGGAACCGCGACGACCGCCGACGTCGGCAAGTTCATCGCCGAGCAGCTTTCCTAAGGGAGCGCTAAACCAATTTCGCTTACGTCGAGCGTCCCGCCGAAAACGTTTCGTAAGTGAGCTGTGAGTCGATGCGAATCCGAGCGTTTGCAGGTCTGATCAACCTGCTTCCGGTTTTTTTTGCGTGAAACAGCGCGGTTGTCGCCCGCCACTGACTTCATACCGTGCTCCGTGAGTCAGTCGCCGACCCGCTCAAACACTGCACGTCGCAGAGTGTGCGTTACCCCCCCAAGCAGATAACCGTTAACCGGGCGCTGGCGTCGGGAACGCACTCGTGTCGAAAACGAATCAGAGCGTGGGCGGCAGCGCAACAGCGCCGCCGCTAATCTACCATCACGGAGGCTTCAACGTCTGGATGTAAGCCTCAATCTCGGAAAAGGACCGCGTGGCGCCAACGCCTAGCGCGCCTTGGGTGATCGCTGTTCCAGTCTGGCCCGCCAGTTTTCGCAGGATCATCAGGCCGTCAGTCATCGCGTCAACCTTGCCGTTACCGTCGACGTCAAGCAAGGGCAGGATGTCGAGCAGATAAGCGCTCATTGCCGGATCAGCAAACCGCGCTGCAGCAGCGCCCGTAGCGTTGCTCGTCAGCGACGTACCCGATAGCCCGAACAAGTAACGCAAGATCAGCAAAGCATCGTTCTCGGACATGTAGGAACCGTCGGCATCGATGTCTAGGATGCGAATCCCAATAGTTGAAAGTGCAAACGTCGCTCTGACCGTTGCAGCGCCGCCGATCGGAACCGTGCAGAC
The DNA here is from genome assembly GCA_025352105.1 of Burkholderiales bacterium. GTDB lineage: Bacteria > Pseudomonadota > Gammaproteobacteria > Burkholderiales > Casimicrobiaceae > Casimicrobium. Next base: position 6,019 of record JANXUB010000045.1, read on the forward strand.
ACCCGTGCCGCTGCACGGGCCAAGCCAACCGGTAAACACCGAGCCAGCTACCGGTGTTGCCGATAGCACGACATTCGACCCGACCACGTAGCTTGAGGTGCAGGTGGTACCGCAGGCAATCGCACCGTCCTGACTTGCGATTGTTCCTGTGCCGCTGCCGAACTTGTTCACCGTGAGTGAACCGACCGTGCCGGTGACGATAGTGGTCGAGTCGGTGCCGAGGTTGTTAACAGCATTGCTCTCGGCTGCAACGGTGGTTACCGAGACTCGGTTGATTTGCGGTGAGCTTGCATTGGTCGCGACATTCACCGAAACGGTAACGGATGGATACGAAACCCCCGAGGCCAGCGCGTCACTACGAGTGCAGGTAGGCAAAACAGCGCAATTCCAGCCGTTGCCAGTCATCGCCGTAATGGTTAATCCGCTCGGTGCCGAATCGGACAATGTCACCAACGTTCCACCAGATTTGTCGCCACCACCCGAGTTAGACACGACGATGCTGTACTTCGCCCCAATCTGTCCGAGCGAAAAATTTCCGACGTGCGACTTGGCGACCGTCAGATCAGGCGCGGCGACGACCACCGCTGCGTCAGTCGTCGTGTTGTTTCCTGTGTTGCTGTCGAAAGCGGCTCCGCTCACGGTGACACTGTTGACCAGCGGCGAACCTGCGTTGCCCGCTACGTTCGCGGTGATCGTGATCGCTGGGTAGCTAAAGCCGGCCGCCAGCAAATCAGAGCGCGTACAGGTCGGCAACGTTGTGCAGATCCAGCCAGTGCCGCCCATGGCCGTGATGGCTAAGCCGGGGGGCGGCGTGTCAGTCAGCGTGACCAGACTGCCTGCGGGCTTGTCACCTGCGCCGACGTTGGTGACCAGCGCGGTAAAGCTCACGCCACTCTGTCCCTGCAAGAAGTTGCCCGCGTGCGATTTGGACACGGTCATATCCGATGGCACCACGATGATGGTGGAGTCGGCTGCGCTGTTATTAGAGGCGTTGCTTTCGAGCGCCGTGGTGCTCACTGTCGCGCTGTTGACTTTGGGTGATGTCGCGTTGGCCGCCACCGACACGGTGACCGTGATCGGCGGATAGCTCGCGCCCGCAATCAGCACATCAGAGCGCGTGCAGATGGGTAGCGTCGTGCAGGTCCAGCCTCCACCACTCATCGCGGTGATGGTGAGCCCCGAAGGCGGCGTGTCTGCCACGGTCACTACGGCCGAGGCCAGTTTGTCGCCAAGTCCCGAGTTGCTCACGACAACAGAATACGTGGCACCGGTCTGACCTTGCGCGAAATTTCCGGCATGCGTTTTGGTAATGGTTAAATCGGGCGGAACCAATACGACGGTTGAATCAGAGGCACTGTTGTTGCCCGTATTGGTTTCAAGAGACGCTGTCGTCACCGTGACACTGTTAGTTTGTGGCGATGTCGCATTTCCAGCCACCGTTACAGTGACGGTGACGGGCGGGTAACTTGAACCCGCAGCCAGCGCGTCGCTTCGCGTACAAGTCGGCAGTGTGGCGCAAGTCCAACCGCTACCGCTCATGGCGGTGACGGTTAATCCCGATGACGGCGAATCCACGAGCGAGACTAGGCTTGCCGCCAGCTTGTCGCCTAGGCCTGAGTTGCTGACAACCACGCTGTAGGTAGCACCGACCTGCCCCTGCGAGAAGTCACCGACGTGCGATTTGGCCACCGTCAAATCGGGTGGCATCAGAATCACTGTCGAATCGGTTGCCGTATTGTTGGCTGTGTCCGCCTCGCCTGCGGTGGTGTTGACGGAAACGCTGTTGACTTGTGGCGACGTAGCACTGGTTGCAACCGTCACGGTAACCGTAATTGGCGGGTAGCTCGCGCCAGCGAGCAGCAAATCGGTGCGCGTACAGGACGGCGGCGTGGTGCACGTCCAGCCAGCGCCGCTCATCGCAGTGATGGTCAGGCCGGATGGAGCCGTGTCAACGACGGTCACCAGCGCCGGGCTTGGCTTGTCCGACGCGCCTGAGTTGGTGACCGTGACTGTGTAGGTTGCGCCCACCTGACCCTGAGTAAAGCTGCCAGTGTGAGTTTTGGCGATGGTCAAATCAGCCAGCGGTGGCAAACCAATTTTCCACACACCGCGACCATGAGTGCCAATGCGCAATGTGCGCGAGGTGGGCTGAATGTCCATACCGAACACTGCGACTACCGGCAAATCTGTGCCGTACGGCGTCCAGGTCAAACCGCCATCGGTGGAGCCATAAACGCCGATGTCGGTCCCAGCAAACAGATTGTTGCCTTCGACTGGATCGACCGCAAACGTGTTGATCGGCACGTCGGGAAGACCGCTATTAATGGCAGTGATAATCGGCGTCGTGTCTAGATTGGTGATTTTCCAGACATGCGACTGGCTCGCAGCAGTGCCGCCAAAGTAGCCCCCCAGTGCGATGTACGCGGTGTTTTTATTCGAAGGATCGAACTTGGCGCGGGCGACATATTTGGCGGGGATGCCAGCGGGCAACGCCGTCATCGGGTTGGCACCGGTGGTGGTGTAGAAAATTGTGCCGTTAACGCGGCCAAATATCCGGTAGTTATCATCCTGCGGAGACACTGAAATGGTGCTCACCGCCGAAGTGGACGACTGACTGACCGCTGGCATCGTTTCTCCTTTGTCAGTGGAGCGATAGACCGCACCTGCACCGAAGTAGACGGTGTTGGGATTGCCCGGCCCTAGCTCCATAGGTGCATAGAACAGCACGGCGTCAGTGAGCGCGATGCCGTTAAAAGTGTCGCTGCTGTCGCAATTCGGCGTGGTGTCAACCGTTCCGCCATACCGGCCCTTAAACGCCCAGTTCCCCTCACTTGCACAAGCAGAGCTCAGGATGCGTCCGAAGCCAATCAGATTGTTGGTTTGATTGAAGTACGTGTGGTAGAGCGTAATATTGGTTTCATCAGTGGCATTGCGGTCAATCAGCGCATAGCCACCATCGCCAAAATCGACGCGAAACCACGTGCCGTCGCCCTTGCGCATATTGGTGCCGTTATCCTGCGTGCCGCCGATGGCCCACTTCTCGATGGTGGGATGCACCGCGAGTCCGCTCATTTGCACCGTATTGATCTGCGTGCTGTTTTTGCTAAGCCAAGTGGTGCCGCCGTCGGTGGATTTAAAGACACCGCCATCATTGCCGTGCCAAATAACGTTAGTGTCGTTCGGATCCATCCGAATGAAGTGCGTGTCGGCGTGCAATCCGGGGCTGGATTCAATGAACGTTGCAGCGCCATTGACAGACTTGCCGAATAACCGACTACCCACAGGCAGCATGCCGGGGGTGTTGCCGCCAATAAGCACGATGTCATCGGTGGTCGCGGTGGTCGCACCCGGTCGTACGTCAAAGCCGATGTTGTAGAAACATTGGCCGCCGCAGAAGCCGCCGCCACCCGCGAGTGCAGCTGACCAAGTGGCGCCGCCGTCCACGGATCGGCGGATGCGCCCATTGGTGGACTCGCCGGTGGCCACATAAATCACGGTCGGATTCGTGCCCTCTTTGTACCCGGCAAATTCGGCGCGGGCACCGGACGTAGCAGTGACGAGTTTTTGCGTAAAGGTCGGATTCGGCGACAGCGCGTCGGTCGACTGGAAGACACCGCCGTCGCCTGCTGCGGTACTGCCGTTAATCCAAACCGTTAACGTATTGGGATCGGCCGGATCCATGAACATGCTGTTGACGTTGCGGTTGCCGGTGTTCGGCAGATCAAATCCGCCGGGGAAGGAGGTGACCGCCAGCTTTTGTGCTACGACACTGGCAGCAGGCCCGGTAGATTGGGTCAGGCGAACCAAGCCGCGCATGCCAAGTGGTGGAATAGTGTTCCCGAACGGCACATCCCCACCAATGCCAATAACGCCCCCGGCGATACCTGCAAACACGATTGATGGATCGGTTGGATGCACGATGATGCTGGAGATGCTGCGCCCCTGAAACACCGGCGCGCTGACGGCGACGCTTGATGCGTTGTTGTAGTTGCGCACCGGATTGATCGGGCCGACAAGTGTGGCAGTGGTGTCGCAGTTGTCAACACGGTACATACCCACGCCAGCATAGCTGTCACCCGAACCGTTGGCCTCGCCGGTTCCGATGTAGAGGATGGTTGGGTTCGAGGGGGCCAGCGCCACCGCACCGACAGCAGAACTCGCCCCGGTATCGAAAATAGGTGTCCAGTTGGTACCGCCATCTACGGATCGGTAGACGCCACCCTGAGCCGTGCCCAGATACACCTTGTTCGAGTTGGTGGGATCAATCGCGAACGAGGTCACGCGACCGCCAACCGCCTGTGACGGGGACACCTGACCATTGGGAATCGGGTTTGGACCGATCGAGTTCCATGAGCCGGGGTTGAACACGAGGGGGCCCGCCTGACTGGCCGCAGCGAGCTGTCGATTTCTGGTTTGCACGGCGGCATCGCGCAGGGCGGGGTCTGCAGGCAGGCCGCGCAGCAGGTTGACATAGCCGTCGCGCAGCTGGTGATACTGCTCGGGTGTGATGCCCTGCCGAAATTTCGGTGCGATGTCCGCATTGTCTTGAGCAAGCGCGAATGTGGCAAAGATGAGACTGCCTAGACTGCCTATCGCGGCGACCCACCATGAGACCAGCCGCATTTTCGTAGTTGTCCTGCGGTAATTGCTCGTAAGTTGCGTATCGAAATTCACGGATATTCCCCCGAAAAAGTAAATAGGTCGGCTAGCTGGTGGCCAGTCAGACGGTTCCAACGCGGGATCAACCACGCCAGCATGCGCCTGCGACGAGTCTAGCCCCAACAGAAGATTCCGACAACTGCATCGAGCATGCAACACCTTTTTTGCTCCATTCGAGGCGCGCCAAGCGTCCTTAAATTCGCCAACGCCTTACGCTGAAACCGTCATTTCATGAGCGCAAAATACAAAAAAACGAAGGTTGACTTCAGCGGAAATGCCAACTTCTGCTCGCTTGCCATCATCCCGTCCGCCACTTTCATGCTGATCCAAGCCGCAAGGCCATTGACTCGCGCACACTCAGCGCGCGCCCGAGAGCGTGTTTCCCGAGCGTTAGTTTCCAAGCTAAGGCACAACGTTGACAGGATGAAGACGGTGCGCGAACTTTCCGCTACGCTTAGCTTTTCGCATCACCCTGACGGAGCCCAAGCCCATCATGACCGCTCGCCCCGACACCTTCCCTTTCAATTCTGATCAGTCCTCCGCGCTGCTGCGTCGCGCGAGCAAGCAGTGGGACGCCGACATCCTGCCGCAGTTGATCGACTATGTGAAGCTCCCCGCGAAATCGCCGTCGTTTGACGCGGAATGGAGGCGCGCAGGGCAGATTCAGCGCGCAATTGAGCAGGCGCAAAAGTTCGTCGCAACGCAGCCAGTGAAGAATATGACGCTGGAAGTCATCACGCTGGAAGGTCGCACGCCAGTGATGTTTTTCGATATTCCAGGCACCGGCACCAAAGCGACTGGCAAGACCGTGCTGCTGTACGGTCACCTCGACAAACAGCCCGAAATGGCGGGTTGGCGCGACGATCTGGGGCCGTGGACGCCGCTGATTGAGGGTGGCAAACTTTATGGGCGTGGCAGCGCTGATGATGGCTACGCGGTGTTTGCTGCGCTCGCGGCGATTGTCGCGCTCGATGCTGAGAACATTTCACGCCCTCGTTGCCTGGGGTTGATCGAAACCTGCGAAGAATCGGGCTCGTTTGATTTGCCACCCTACCTTGATGCGCTGGCTCCGCGTATGGGCGATGTGGGCCTCGTCGTTGCGCTGGATTCCGGTGCGGGCAACTACGATCAGCTGTGGGCGACGACTTCGCTTCGCGGCATGGTGAGCGGCGTCATGACGGTGCGTATGTTGACCGAGGGCGTGCATTCAGGCGATGCAGGTGGCGTGGTGCCAAGCACCTTCCGTATCGCGCGGCAACTGCTGGATCGCATTGATGATTCGACTACCGGAATCACAAAATCCACCGTGTTCAACGCCCCGATTCCCGAGGAGCGAATCGCACAGGCGAAGCAGGCCACAGAGATTCTGGGCGACAGCATGTGGAAGCGCTTCCCGTGGCAAAGCTGCGGCGGTGCGCACGAATTCACGCTGCCCACCAGCAAAGACCCGGTCGAACTCATTTTGAATCGCACCTGGCGTGCGTCGCTGTCGATTGTCGGCGCCGACGGCCTTCCCTCGACCAAAGATGCGGGCAATGTGCTGCGCCCCTTCACGGCGCTGAAACTGTCGCTTCGCATCCCGCCGACAGTGGACGGCGCGGAAGCCGTCGCCGAGGTGAAACGTCTCGTCGAAAAAGATACGCCGTACAACGCGCAGGTGAGCTTCGTCGGCGGCGGCGCGACTGGCTGGAACGCGCCTCCGTTTGCTCCGTGGCTAACCGTTGCGCTTAACGCTGCGTCAATGCATTACTTCGGCAAACCCGCGGCCTACATGGGCGAAGGCGGCACCATCCCGTTCATGAGCATGCTCGGCGCGAAATTTCCCGACGCACAAATGCTCGTCACTGGCGTGCTCGGCCCGAAATCGAATGCACACGGGCCGAACGAGTTTCTGCAGATCGACTACGCCAAGAAGGTGACTGCGGCAACAGCGCTGGTGATTTCGGCGGTGTAGACAATCCCGCGCAGCTGTCGCTGGACAGGCATCACTCGCAGTTCACCATCCAGCTGACGCCAAATTTGTCGACCAGCATGCCGAAGCCTTTGGCCCAGAAGGTCGGGCCGAACGGCATGGTGATTTGACCGCCTGCGGCGAGGCTTTTGTGGATCGTCTCGCCGCTCGCCAGATCTTTGCCCGCGATGGACAGCGTAATGCCGCAGAAACCTGTCGGGCCGGGCATTCCAGGTGGACGATCACATGCCATGATGGATGCGCCTTCGGTCGTGAACGTGGCATGCATCACCTTCTGATGCCATTCGACGGGTACCTGGTCTTTCATCGGCGATTCGCCGTGACGCATGATGAACGTGATGTCGCCGCCGAGAACTGATTTGTAGAAATTGAGCGCTTCTTCGCAGTTGCCGGTGAAGGCGAGGTACGGCTGAATGACCATGGTGAGCTCCCTGTGTTTTCGGAAAAACATTGTACGAACCTGTCGCTGGTCGCAGCAACACTGGCTGTATGACTACACGCTGTCGCCCGAAACCGCATCTCGGTTAGCACCGTTTGCAGCCAATGCGTGAATCAAGCCGCGTACGCAAATCCTGAACAGCTTTTTTTGATTTGTGTCTATTCATGGCGGGATACATGCCAATTTTATTAAAAGTCGACTTTGCGATAAATTAGGTACTGCATCGCTGCACCCCCAATGAAATGGTGCTTCAACAGAATTTAGTGGAATAGTTGTTGATTAAATTTCGCCAGGTTCCATGTCGGTAAAGCACAAAAAGCGCATCAATTTAGCTATACCGACATGCAAACTAGCGACAATGTCACTGCGGGCACAGCGTTTGCTCTCATCGATCACAAAAACGGCCTAACCATTTACTCGTCTGCCCTATGACCATTCACGTCGCGCTCAATCACGTTACTCACTACCGCTACGACCGCCCGATCAATCTGGGGCCGCAGATCGTTCGTCTGCGCCCTGCGCCGCATTGCCGCACGCGAATCATTTCGTATAGCCAGAAGATCGAGCCCGCGGATCACTTCTGCAACTGGCAGCAGGATCCGTACGCGAACTACATGGCGCGACTGGTGTTCGCCGAACGCACGCGGGAGTTCAAGGTCACGGTGGACGTCGTGGCCGAAATGTCGGTGCTAAATCCGTTCGATTTCTTTTTGGAGCCGTCGGCCGAGAAAGCGCCATTCACCTATTCGAACGAATTGAAGCTCGAACTTGCGCCTTATCTCGGCACGGTGCCGATGACGCCGATGGTGACCGAGTATCTGAAAAAAGTGGATGTCTCCAAGCGGCGCACGATTGACTTTTTAGTCGAGCTGAACGCGATGCTCTACAAGGACATTCGCTACCTGATCCGCATGGAGCCCGGCGTGCAGACGCCAGAGCAAACGTTGACGCTCAAGTCCGGTTCGTGCCGCGATTCTGGTTGGTTGCTGGTGCAGTTGATGCGCCATCTAGGGCTGGCTGCGCGGTTCGTTTCGGGTTATTTGATTCAGCTGACGCCCGACGTGAAATCCATTGACGGCCCGAGTGGTCCTGCGGCTGACTTCACCGATTTGCATGCGTGGTGTGAGGTGTATTTGCCCGGCGCCGGCTGGGTGGGGCTTGACCCAACGTCGGGCCTCTTCGCGGGCGAAGGCCACATCCCGCTCGCCTGCACACCCCAGCCCTCCTCTGCTGCGCCGATTGAAGGCGCGGTTGATAAGAGCGAGGTCGAGTTCGATCACCAGATGTCGGTCATGCGCGTTTACGAATCGCCGCGCGTGACGAAGCCCTACACCGAGGCCGCATGGGAAACCGTGCTCGATCTCGGCGAAAAAGTGGATCGCGATCTGATCGCGGGTGATGTGCGACTGACGATGGGTGGCGAGCCGACCTTCGTTGCGGACAAGGATCGCGATGCGCCGGAGTGGAACATCGCGGCGCTCGGCCCGACCAAGCGCGGCTACGCCAATGCGTTGGTACAGAAACTTCGAGCGCAATACGGCGAAGGTGGCTTCTTGCATTTCGGACAGGGCAAGTGGTATCCCGGCGAGCAATTGCCGCGTTGGGCGCTGTCGATTTTCTGGCGCAAAGACGGCAAGAGCATCTGGCAGAACCCGGAGTTGTTTGCCGATGAGCGGAAAGCATCGAAATACACCAGCGCCGACGCGCTGCGCTTCACGAAGACGCTGACCGATAAGCTCGGCATTGGCGAGGCCACCATCACGCCGGGCTATGAGGATTCGTTCTATTACTGGTGGCGCGAACGCCGTTTGCCGGTGAATGTGGAAGCGCTGGACGCACGATTAGGCGATGAGCTGGAAGCGGCTCGTTTGCGCAAAGTGTTCGAGCAGGGATTGACCGCACCGGTGGGCTACGTGTTGCCGTTGGTTCCGGTGAGCGAGGCACCAAACGCGGTGATGGGCATGACGCTCGACGGCCCGCGCTGGACAACGAACCCGTGGTTCTTCCGCGACAACCGCATGTTCCTGATCCCCGGTGATTCCGCGATGGGCTACCGCCTGCCACTCGAATCGCTGCCGTGGGCGAAGGCGTCCGAAAAACCGCAAGTGCTTGATCGCGACACGTTTGATCCGCGTGACGAGCTGCCTGAGCCGCGAACGTTCATTGAGCGCTATGGCGTGACGCGTGGCGCATTTGATGTCACGCCAATCACGATGCAATCCCGCGTGCCGGGTGCGACGACTTCATCATCGGTGAAGGGTAACGCCACGCCGCTGTCGCCGGGCGCTTCTGCTCGTGACGTCGGTATGGGTGTCTTGCAACCGACACAAACCGCAGCAGGTAGTGACGCCCCCGCCCATGGCGACAGCGCAAAATCAGCGCTCGCCGCAAAGCCTTACGAGCCCGCCACGACGACGCTCATGCCTGCGCGTTTCGAGTCCGCGCACTGGCTCTCACGCACTGCACTGTGCGTAGAAGCTCGGGGCGGCATCCTGTATGTGTTCATGCCTCCCGCAAAAATGCTGGAGGACTATCTCGACCTGTTGGCCGCGATTGAGGCGACCGCTGAAGAATGCGAAGTCAAGCTCGTGCTCGAAGGCTACCCGCCACCGCGCGACCCGCGTTTGAAGCTGTTGCAGGTGACGCCCGACCCCGGTGTGATTGAGGTGAATATTCATCCGGCGCACAACTGGAGCGAGCTCGTTGAGCACACAGAATTTTTGTATCAGGCAGCATTCGAAGAGCACCTGTGCGCCGAAAAATTCGCACTCGACGGCAAACACACCGGCACCGGTGGCGGCAACCATTTCGTTATGGGCGGCGCGACGCCCGCCGATTCGCCCTTCCTGCGCAAGCCGGAATTGCTGGCCAGCCTCGTTGCCTATTGGCACAACCATCCGAGTCTGTCGTACCTGTTCAGCGGCCTGTTCATTGGGCCGACGAGTCAAGCGCCGCGTATCGACGAAGCCCGCAACGACCAACTCTACGAACTCGAAATTGCGCTCGAACAAATCGAGAAGAATCGCAAGATTCACGGCGAAGCCATGCCACCGTGGCTCGTTGACCGCACGTTGCGCAACATCCTCGTTGATGTGACTGGCAACACCCATCGCAGCGAGTTCTGCATCGACAAACTCTACTCACCCGACGGCCCGACCGGTCGCTTGGGGTTGCTCGAATTGCGCGCCTTCGAAATGCCGCCTCACGCGCGCATGAGCATCGTGCAGCAGCTCCTGCTGCGCGCGCTGGTCGCCCGTTTCTGGAAGCAACCGAAGCATCACAAATTGACGCGTTGGGGCACGGCGTTGCATGACCGTTTCATGCTGCCGACCTTCATCAAAATGGACTTCGAGGATGTGCTCGAAGACCTCTCGATGCCCGAGAACGGCGGCTATCAGTTCGACCCCGCGTGGTTCGCGCCGCACTTCGAGTTCCGCTTTCCGCTGTTCGGAGAAATTGCAATTTCCGGCATGGAAGTCGCCATTCGTGGCGCGCTGGAGCCGTGGCATGTCATGGGCGAAGAAGGGGGCGCGGGCGGCATGGTGCGCTACGTAGACTCATCGCTGGAACGCCTCGAAGTCAGCGTGACCGGGCACGTCGATTCGCGCTACGTGATCACGGCCAACGGAATTGCGCTGCCCCTACAACCGACCGGCACGGTTGGCCATGCTGTCGCCAGCGTTCGCTACAAAGCTTGGAACCCGCCGTCCGCCCTGCACCCAAGCATTCAGCTTCATGCGCCCGTCACCTTTGACGTCGTTGATACGTGGATGGAGCGGAGCCTCGGCGGCTGCCAGTACCACGTCCAACATCCGGGCGGTGGCAACCCCAGCACCTTTCCGATCAACGCCTACGAGGCCGAATCTCGCCGCCTGACACGCTTCACGCGCATGGGTCACACGCCGGGCCGTATGCGTGTAGCACCCGCGAACATCAGCCCTGAGTTTCCGTTTACGCTGGATTTGCGGCGCGCGTAAATGACGTGCAGACTGCAGCTTTATCGGACTTGGTAGCGCTGCCTTTGCGTAGGGTGGGCACCCCGTGCCCACCCATCGGCGGCACAACAACAAATTCTGCACAGCGACCCCATGGTGAGCAGAGGCCGCTCCCCCCTACGTGCTACGTGCCGCGCACTTCAAATGCGCGATTAGTCCGAATAGTGCCCCCGACACTGCACAATGATCACGGCGTCGGGCTCCACGCGGTAAACAATGCGATGCTCCGCATCAATCCGCCGCGACCAATAGCCTGAGAGATCAGCTTTGAGCGCCTCTGGCTTGCCGATCCCCTCGAACGGCGCGCGTTGAATATCACGAATCAGCGTATTGAGCCGACGAAGCATCGACTTGTCGGTCGCCAGCCAATATTGGTAGTCCTGCCACGCATGCGCGTGGAACAGCAAATTCATTCGTCAGTCAGGGAATGAGCACGCACACGTTTGCGGCCCGCAGCCACATCATCTACCGCAGCCAAAAGGCGCTTTGCATTCCCGCGCCCCAGTAAGTGCAGCGTCTCCTGCCACTGCTCATACTCGCGCAGCGACATCAACACCGCTGGCGCACCGCGCTGACGCGTGATGATCGTAGCGTCTACGTCGTCCACTACCCTGTCGAGGTAGTGCGCGAGATTGTTGCGGGCTTCGGAGTAGGTGACTACGTCCATACAATCATTGTACAAAAATTTGCCCAATAAGCAAGAGTAACGCGAGCTGCAACTAACGTCGACAGAGCGACTCGCGCTCACCGAACCATCAGAAACCGCCTGCACATTTCGCGATCACATTGTCCTTGATCGCGGCAGCCGTAACGAACTGCGCGCCCGCAGGAATGGTGATGCCGTTGAGTAGCACAGTATCGCCGTAACCCAGCATCAAGCGCGTCATTAGCAAACCATCCACCGTCGCCGTCGGCGCAGGAGACGCGCGACCAACTAGATCAAACTGTGCAGCGTTGCCGAAGAACGCGGAAAGCAACGCATCCGTCTTGCGCGGCCCAGGGATAGTGAGCCCATTGGTCAACGCCGCGCCCCGGAAACCCAGCAGATAGCGCGTCAGCAGCACTCCATCAACCGCCGGGTCCACGCGATTGTCACCGTCAATGTCGAGCGCGCAACTGAGCGGGAGTTTAAGTGGCGTGAGTAGAACGGTCACCGTTTGAGCGACGGCTGGAACCGCGGTGGCGGACGAAACTACCACGCTGAAGTCAGCGCGATCCGGCGCTTCCGGCAGATAAATTGAGCACAGCACGTTCACCTGCTCCGAGCCAGGAATCACCATGCTCGACGGATTGCACGTGAGCGTCGCCCCTGACGGCAGGGTACCCGGCGCAAAGCTCACTGTATCGTCGCCTCCGAGGTTTTTTAGGTTGAGTGCAAAGGCGTTGACGGTTCCGGCCCGCCACATACCCGCTGCGCCCATGCTCGCCACAACTCGTCCTGGAAGCGCGACCGGAGGGGCGACATTGCCCTGTCCGTGCACACGTGCAAACGCTGAGCCATCGGCCGCGAAGCCCCGTACTCGGAAACGATGCGCTTCCGTTGGTAGAGTCACTTCACCCTCAAAGAAATCCGTCGCTGTTCTAGCGAGCGGCACCGTACGAATGACGTCCCCGTTCAGTCGCAGTAAGTCCAACGTCATCGGGTCTTGCGCACCAAAAACGTGAGCTTTCAGCCACAATCGACCACTCTGACCGGGCTGATCCAATTGTGGCCGGTACTCGTGCCCGGATCGCCCAATCTGGATTATCGACTTCTTCGCCAACACGTCAAAGTCGATCACCGCTGACGAGTACACACTGACAGCGTACTCGCCGGCACCACTCAACGAGACCTGCCAAACCCCTTGCTCAGGCGCATCCACGCTGTATATCCGGCCATTCAGCGATTGCGACACCGTGACGCCAAGATTGCCGACGAGCGGCGCACCAGACGGTCGCGTAACGATCATTGCGATCTGAGAACCGTGTACAGCAATGGAAAGCCTTGCAGATCCAGATTCAACGGGAAACGCCACAGTTTTTTGACCAGTCAGCGTTGCCGCCTCCGTGTGCACCACTCGCGGAGTGGTTAGTGCACCGCTTGCCCGTAATATTGGCGCGAAGTCGTCGATTCCATGCTCAAGCAAAACGAGTGACCCGCCCGTATTGTGACTGCCAGCCTCGTAAGACGGGTCTAAAGGCGAGCAAGCACCGGAGATCAATTTCACGATCTTAATACCCTTAGCTTGAGCAGCTGCCGTAACCGAGGGCTCGAGAGCACTGTCGCTGGCCGACGCGTCCGTGATAACAGTTAAGGTTGCCCCCGATGGGGTTCGAGCAACTGCGGCGCTAATGGCCGCCCAGGTCGGAGTTGCGCAGCCATCGCCTCCACGCCCGGACAACTGGGACAACCTGCTTCGCATATCCGCAGCCGAACCTGTGGTAACAGTGACATCCACACCGCTTGGAGCTCTAGCGTCGCCGAGGTAATCGACAAGAACAAATTGCATTCCATCCTCCAGCAGCGTTTCAATCGCTGCGACCAGTCCTGGCAAAACGTCAGCCATGGAACCTGATCTATCGATGACAAAAGCCTGACCAAATTGGGGGAACGTGCCACCGCCCCCAAAAAGTGCATCTGCCAAACGTTCACCCTCTCCGGCGGTCAAGGCACGCTGTTGAAAAAAAGCCTGCAGTACGTCCAACGCCGCGCCCGTATGCAATGCTGCTTGGCGCGACGCGCGCAAATAGAGCGGAGTGGCGTCGGCGGCAGCCTGCTGCTCCGAAGTCGTGGCCCAAGGCGGATAAGCTCTTGTGGCAGGTTCTTTAGAGTAGTCGTCCTCAATTGGACCATCGCGGCCAGTCACCCGTCCTGCTGCGCCAGGAGAGAGTGGCCAGCCAGGCATGTCTTTGGCTATGCCCGAGTAGTAGGCGTTTTCAAATAGCGCTTTTGCGGCAACTCCGTGGTCGCATCGCGAGCGCGCGAATTCATCTGAAGCAGGCGCGTGGTAGAGCAAACCGGACACCAAATTGACGGCTATCGCTTCGGTCGATTCCCACCAAGCCGCAGACGAGACACCGGTACGTGGAACCACCTCGTAGTTGCCTTCGTTTTCCTCCGGTGTGAGGCCACTTGCGGCGGCCAAAATGCTGCGGGAATTGCAGAAACTGCCAGACAGATTTCCCCCCTCGCTGGTAGTGGTTAGCTCTGATTTTGCAGGTTCTGCTCTGGCCAACTGATCTAACCGTAACAGTGACACGTCTGCGCTGGATGACGTCATAAAATCGTTAAGGCCAGTCCAAATCTCGTCATCAGTTCTAAAGTTCGCCCACGTGCTATGCGCGTAAAAGTCCTGAATTGTGTGAATCGCCTTGCCGAGGGTGAGGCGAGCAGCAGCCAAAGTTTGCCGGGAAACGCTGGACGACTTGTCTTGCTCGCCATCCCAAATACGCATAAGGGCATGCGCGCGTACAAACAGTGCGCGAATTTGGCGGGCTGAACCTACAAAATTGTCGCTGTCAAAGTGCCCCGCCAAGTCACCGAGGTCAGCGGTAACACACGCGCGAACCGCGCCATACTCAGTATCAACGGTGTGAAGCCTCCCAGGCATGTTGACGTTTACGCCAGCAAAGTAAACCGCAGATGCAACGTCGCATGAGTAGGTTTTGAAATTCGGATCTATCGGCAGGTGGTCTCGGGATTGCACTCCCAAGATGATCGCCTCGATTGCCATCTTGCTTACAAACCGGCGGGTGCCAGCTGCATCTAAATAGGAAAATCGTGCGATCGCCAAAGATGGAAATTCTGTGGCACCAAAACGGTAGCCGCCCAAGCCCAGTGTTGTACGAGCGATCATTGTGTGTCCATGTGCTTCGTACTCTGGCTTGAACGCTTGCACGTCACCACAGCTAAAACCCAGCAGCACGCCACAAAGTGCACTAACTGGCACGCAAAACCGAACAGCAGCACGTCTCACTAATCGCATACCCACCTCGCCAAGGGACCAAACATCGCATCGACCAGCATGGCGGTTTGATTGGTTCGAATAGCCCAAACGCCTGAAACAGTTGCTGCCGTAACCATTGGCTGCGCATTTTTTTGTACAGATTTCGTTGCGCACGACGACTGCACAAGCGCATATGCATTCCCGCCGACGACACCGTTTACGACGTTCGGCAAGCGCACAACACCAAATCGACCATTAGCGCACGTCACGTTAAATGTGCTACGCAGCACCCCATCAGCGAACGCGCGCGCAAAATCCTCAGTCATCTTGTTCGAAAGATCAACTAACTGCACCGTCGCCACCGTAGAAGAAGTACACGCCGCATCCACCGCATTCCGAGCACTCCCCCGCAACGACAAATTCCCCGCCGCGTCCTCTGCGACGATGTAGAAGTCGTAGACCGTGTTCGCGTTGAGGCCGGTGACTGTGAATGTTTTCGGCGTATTGGCTGTCATCGCGCCTGTGCCGCGGGCGAGCACGCCAGCCGCGCCGTTGATCGCGTATGTTTTCACTTGCGCGGCGGTCGGGGCTGCCGTGCCGGTAGCAAGCGCGATCCAGTAGCCTGTTGCGGCTTCGTTACTCGTGGCGGTTAGCGTGCTTGTGGTCACGGAGATTGCGCTTAACACTGGCGGCGTGACATCAAGCAAGGGGGCGGAGCACGTTGCAGGCGTGCCGCCGTTGACGCCCAAACAAGTCCACGCCCAGCCCCCACTTGAGCCGGTCACTGCCCCAGCTGACCCAGACGTACACAATGCTGGGCCAGAGGGTGCCGACACGCTCGCGACGCCGTTGGCGCTGCCACATTGCCCGTTAACAAAACCGCCAAACGACTGGCCGCCACGCACCAAGCGCACTGCTTTGACGGCGGTACGAGAGTCGTAGCTGGCGTTGCCATCGTTGAACAGAACCAACCAAGCCCGATCACCATAAACAACGTGAGGAGAGGCAGACCAAGTACTCGAGTTTGACGTGCTCGGGAAAATCGTATCGTTAATACTTGGAGAAAACCGACACTCCTCGACCAAGCCACGTAATTCTTTTATGTTGGGTAGCCGCCAATCCCCATAGTTTGCGAAAGTTGAAGCCTCTGCCGCAGACAACGCTGCCGCCCATGTCATCGCAGAACTCTCCGACGTTTGCTTCCACATCAGGCCAGTTCGAGCGTCGGTTACCGTGCCATCGCCATGCACCAAATATGCGCTGTCAGGGTTGCTCGCCACAAGATTTTGTTGGCAGGTGCCCGCCAACACTGAGGCAGAGGCAATCGCACCGATGCACGTCAAAAGGTATACCAGTGGCGCTCCAGAATTACCGACTACAAATCCAATACTATTTATTGCGCGCAATAAGCAATTGGTCACTGGACACCTCGCACTACGCGGACAGAGTTTGCGGTATCTCGTGAAAAAGAACTGTTGCTCTGCCCGTCGCTAAATTGCACACTCCAAGCAAGGAAATTGGGTGGCACTGTTGCTGCCCACACTAGCGACGTTGGTGTGTTCGGGAAATAGATCGGATCGATGGCGGGATTCGCCCGGCCAAGGTCGGCGATGCCTTCAAGCTCCTTGATCGTCGGCATTCGCCAATCGCGGTAGCCACAAAGTGCAACTGGCAGATTGTTCACATCCTCAACATATTTCTCGGTATCGCATCGTCCAATTACTTCGCAGGACGCTCCGCTTGATGCGGTGCCGTTGTATCCGTCGAGGCTACCTGTTTTGTACCAACTGTATTTGTGCGCCAAGGCTCGCAAACCAGATGCGCTTTTTATCTCCCAAATCAGACCTGAAACGTTGTCCCGCGTGCAAGCCCAGTCGGCAGCATTCGCGCCAAGCGTCGCCCCAGCAAGCAGCTCACTACCGTTATTCGCGATTTTGGTGAAGTCGAACCCGTTGCTTCCGCCGCTGCCGCCCACTTTGCTTAACGCGGCAGCGTCGCGGCCATAGTTTCTATCTTGCCCAACGGGGTCGCCCGCCAAACAGGGCGAGTTGTTGCCACTGGAAGCGCCACCGCAGAAGGTGATGCCAGTATCGTTTAGAGGTTTCGTTTGGGCGATTGTTGCGACGCAAGTAAACGACCAAACCGTTAGCGAAATGGCACGAAGTGCTGCGCTTATTGCTTTGGCGAAGCGGCGTGGTGTTGAGGTCAGCATAGATTTGGACGGGGAGAAGGAAACTTCGACAGCGGCGGACACTGTCGGTGACGGTGCAAGCACGGCTTGGCGGCGGTTAGCGCAAGCGTACCAAATAAAATGTCGTATTCACTACACAACAACAAGGAAGCTGCCGTCCCACCAAAGCGGATGGGGCATACGGCATACAGATTCGGATTTCAATAGCGAAATGAAGACTAAGACAAAGCTGAGCGAGTAGTGAAAAATGATTTTGTGAAACTCCATCCGATCAGGCTTGCCGTTGAGACCGCGTGCACGCGGCGGGGGCTAACTTTGAGTGCGGTCGCAGGGGATGCGGGCGCTTCTCGTAAGACGCTTTGCCGCATCGTGCGTGGCGAGGGGAAACGGCGACAGCGGCCACCATCTGTGGCATCGCCAGTCGGTAGGGGTGGGCACCCCGTGCCCGCCTTCCCTCTGCGATTACCACGCTGGGTTCGTTCGCCGCCGCTTGGTGGGCACAGGGTGCCCCCCCTACATGAACTCATAAGTCAACCCTCTCTATCCAACGTTACGTGCTTCGGCACTCTCTCCCTGGGGACGAGGGCGGCGGCACAGCCGACAGGGCTTGCTTGTGACGGCGCTCTCGCCACCCCTCTGCCCAGGACGAAGGGGTACGCTAAACCGGCCTTATTTTGATTACTGAGTACTCTGTTCAAGCAGAAGTCGGCGGTAGGTGTCGGTCGCGCTCGCGAACAACACCTGCGCGCCCTGCGGGGTGCAATTTGAGACGAAGCAGAAACCGATGCAGCTTTCTACGCGGTTGCCCGCTAAACTGTCTGGATGTCCTCTTTTTTTGATACCGATGCTGCTGGCGGTGGCGACCGCGTTGCAGCGGTGATGAATGCGATGGCCTCGCTGGCAAAGCGCTCGCCCGCAGGGCATCTCGATGGCCTTCGGGTGGGCGGTGGCGACGCGTTGACGCCGTCGTGGCGGACATTTTTCGAAAAGGCGCTTGCGGCATTGCCGGCGAGTAAGCGCTCGGTAGAGGCGCTACTCGTTGACCTGGAACATTCTCAGGCCACGCTGACCCGCAAAATCGCCGACAACGGCATCACCTACAACCTCTACTCTGATGCGATGGCCGGGCAGGCGCGTCCGTGGTCGCTCGACTTGCTGCCGATGATCATTGATCAGACGCAGTGGGCGCAGATTGAGCGCGGTGTTTCACAGCGCGCGGAGCTGCTCAACCACATTCTGGCCGACGTGTACGGCGAGCAAAAACTGGTGCGGGGAGGCATGTTGCCGACAGCCTTGGTGCAGGGACATCCTGCGTATTTGCGTCCTGCGCACGGTATTACGCCGCGCGGAAAGACTTTTCTGCACGTCGCTGCGTTTGATCTGGCGCGCGGGCCGGACGGCAACTGGTGGGTGATGTCGCAGCGCACGCAGGCTCCGTCGGGCTTGGGTTACGCGCTGGAAAATCGCATGATCGTGTCGCGGTTGTTCCCGGACGCATTTCGCACGTTGCACGTCGACAAGCTCGCGGAGAGCTACAAAACGCTGATCAGCAGTTTGATGGCGCACTCACCGGCAGGTGCCGATGCGCGGGTGGTGTTGCTGACGCCGGGGCCCTACAGCGAGACGTATTTTGAGCATGTTTATCTCGCGCGCTATCTCGGTATTGGGTTGGTCGAAGGCGGCTATCTGGTGGTGCGCGATGAGCGCGTTTGGCTTAAGACGCTGAAAGGCCTTGAGCCCGTCGACGTGATCTTGCGCCGATTGGATGATGATTTTCTGGATCCATTGGAGTTGCGCGCTGATTCCGCGTTGGGGATCCCCGGTCTGCTTCAGGCGTATCGCGCGGGCAATGTCGTGCTGGCCAATGCGCCTGGCACGGGCTTTCTGGAGTCCGCAGCAATCCTTGGTTTTTTGCCTAAAATTTGCAAAGCCGTCATGGGCCAGACGCTGGCGATTCCATCGATTGCGAGCTGGTGGTGTGGTGAGCGTAGCGCGCTGCGAACCTTAATGCCGCAGTTGAACGACTATGTGTTGAAGCCGACGTTTAATGATCGCGGTCGGCGCTTTGTTCCCGCGATTGGCAAGTCGCTCTCCGCGCGTGAACGCGAGCAGTGGACGGGCCGTATTGCGCTGCACCCTGAAGACTTTTCTGCGCAGGCGTTCTTGCCGCTTGCGCACAATCCGAGCTGGCAGGGCGTCCGCGCCGCGACGCCGACTTCAGCCGTCGGTTCACCCATCGCCAGCCGCGCCGCGATGGTTCGCGTGTTTGCGGTGTCGAATGGGCCTGGGCAATGGCATGTGATGCCTGGTGGGCTTGCGCGTATTGCGCCCGAGGGTCGGGACGTGGTGTCGATGTATCGGGGCGGCAGCTCGGCGGATATGTGGGTCATCACCGGACACAGTACGGACGAAAGCGTCGCGCTGTCGCCCACGCTGACCCCAATTGCCACCCATCGTGCGATGTTGGGCATTGCCAGCCGGGCCGCTGAGAATCTGTTCTGGTTTGGCCGCTATACGGAGCGACTTGAGAATACGACACGCCTCGCCCGCGTGACCCTTGAGGCGCTGGCGAGCGAAGCCGAGGAGACGCCTGAGACGCTTGACTGGTTGCACCGTTTGGCATTGAGTAACGGCCTCGTCAGCAAGGCCGTTCCTTCGCCGAAAAAGTCGGCGATATTGTTCGAACGGGCGCTGATTGCATCACTGGCTGATCGTACTGGCAAATTGGGCGCATACAGCGTTGCGGCGACGCTGGAATCGTTGCGGTTTTCTGCGTTCGCAGTGCGTGAGCGGCTGGCGCTGGAACAGTGGACGCTGGTGGCGGCGAGTGCAGTTGAGTTCGACGCGGCCATGGCGGGGGATGCTCAACATTCGGGTGAATCACGAGGTGCGCTGCCCTCATCGAACGTAACGACGCAGCAGGCGCCGAACGTCACGACGCAGCAGGCACTGCGGGCACTAGAGCGCCTGACGACCAATGTGATGGCGATGACCGGCGCACAGACTGATCGCATGACGCGCGACGACGGCTGGCGACTCCTGTCGATGGGGCGGCACATTGAACGCTTGAGTACGCTCGCGGAGGCACTGTCGGAGGCGTTTGATACCGGCGCGCTCAAGAGCGACATCGGCTTCTCGTTGGTGCTGGGATTTTTCGACAGCACGATCACTTATCGCTCGCGCTATCTGCAACAACGCGACCCTCAGGCATTGGTTGAACTGCTGGCGCTGGATCGCGACAATCCACGATCACTGGCGTGGATATCGCAAACGCTGGCGAGCAGGATTGCAAAACTGAGCGAAACACCCAGCGGCTCCGTACCAGCGATGCTGGCGGCGTTAAATTTGCCACATCAATGGAAGAACGAAGAGGCGATGGCGCTGGCTGGCGCTGACGACGCTGCGGCGATTATCGAGATGCTGCGCGGCGCTCGTCTCGATGCGTTCTCGATTTCAGACGCGCTTTCGCAGCGCTATTTCAGCCATGCTGAAGCCGCAGATACGGTGGTGGGCGCATGAGGGCACTTCTAAAAATGCATTTGTGCGGCGCATTGTGTCGTCGCGCGGTGCTCGCAATCCTCATGTACCAGGGCGTACATTGCGGTTGCTCCGCTCCGGGCTCCTAACACTGCATCCACAAAAATGAATTTTTAGAGGTGCCCATGAGACTGACTGTCGTTCACGAGACAAAATACGAATACGAGCATGCCGTCGAGCAGGCGCATCACATCGCGCATTTGCGCCCGCTCGCTTCGCCATCGCAGCAGCTTGTTTCGCACGCATTGACGATTGAGCCGAAGCCAGAGTCGTTGGGCTACAGCCTCGATAGCTACGGCCAACAGCGCGTTTATTTCGAATTGGCGATGCCGCACGCTGAGCTGGTGGTGACCTCTCATTCTGAAGTCATCACGCACGCATTGCCCCCCGAGCTCACGGGCAAACTGGAACGCGTCGTGGTGCCGGACAGCTTGCCGTGGGAGGCTGTCGCCGAGCATATGCAATATTTTGCGGGGCAGGATTTTGATGCGGCGCGCGAGTTTGCACAGCCCTCGCCGCTCGCCCCGATTCACGCAACGTTTGCCACCTACGCGTCGCTCGTGAGCACGAAGTCGCAACCGATTTATGAGTTGGCCAAAGCGTTGTGTCAGCGCATCCACACTGAGTTCAAATATTCGCCAGAGGCGACCGACGTGAGCACCGAGCCGCTTGAAGCGCTCAAGCTCAAAGAGGGCGTGTGTCAGGATTTCGCCCAGGTCATGATCGCCGGGCTGCGCTCGCTGGGGCTTGCTGCGCGCTATGTGAGCGGCTATCTGCTAACGCAGCCGCCGCCCGGAAAGCCGCGACTGATCGGGGCTGATGCGTCGCATGCGTGGGTGAGCGTGTATTGCCCGAAATCAGGCTGGCTGGACTTCGATCCAACCAACAATTGCCTTGCTGGCGAGAGCCACGTGAAGCTCGCCTACGGTCGCGATTACAGCGATGTGCCGCCTCTACGCGGCATCATTCGCGGTGGCGGTTCGCATACGCTCGATGTGGCGGTTACGGTTTCACCTGTGAGTGACGCGTCGACACCAAACCCGGCACTCCCGCAGTCGCAGAGCCAGTCGCAGTCGCAGTCCCAGACCCAGTAGCCGTCGCAGCGGCGTTTCTAGCTGACAGGGCAGTACCCGACGGAGCGACGAAAGAGTCGCCCAGTTTTAGTTCACATCCTGGCGTGTCAAACAGCGCCGACATACCGCACACCGAGTTGAACATGCGATCCGCATCATGCGCCACACCGGGCACTTCGACCCGCGTATGGTGCAAGTTCACGCCCTGAGCCTTCGCACGCTTTTGCACATGGGCAAAGTAGTTCACCCCGCGCTCAAGCCGGTTCGCGCCCTGCGTCTCGGCCATGCAGGTTTTATCCAGCGCGGCGTGATTAGGGTCTGCATCGTTGCCGCCCGCCATGTAGATCACACGCCGCGTGAGGTAGCGCTGTTCTAGCGCGTTGTTGTCGCCCCGAACGTACGCAACCGGAGCAACCAGGCCATAGCGCCAATGGTCAAATTCACCACACCGCTCCACTGACTTTGGGCGCGTTGAATCGAAATAAACGTACGAGGATGGATTGGCCACCACGTAGCGCACGCGCATCACATTGGTCTTGCCTGCGGCCACTTCGCTGCCGTCGGCGTAAGGTTGCAACCCAGCGGCCGTGAGCACCTGATCAGCACGACCAACGACCGCGTAGCGCTGCACAAACTGCGCACCACCCGAGTGCGCCGCCACGACAATGCGCTCCAGATTGGGGAAGCGAGTGCGGTCAGACAACAGCGCGATGACGCCGTCCAGCACCTCAAACGAGCTGATTGCAAACGGTGCCTTACCAACGTCGCCTCCGAGCCACCCCTCGCTCGTCCAGCGCGCAACATTGGGCGCGAGATCATGCCGCGCCGTGTCAGCATTGATGAGCATTTGCGGCGCGATGACGAGCGTATCAGTGAGCGCGTTGCTCACCTTAGCCGCGCGCATGCTGAGATCAAAATATTTATCAGCGTCGCGCAGCCGCCCGTGAACAACGATCACAGCGCGCTTGATGTTTGACTGCACTTTGCTCACATCACAACTGATGTAGGCGGGCACCAGCGCTTCGCCCAGCGCCGTTTTAATTTTCAGACGATCCGGCGCAACGACCTTTACGGGGCGGCGCTGCGGTGCGGTCTCGTCCATCGCGAGCGCCTGCCCGAACCACGAGGCGGCCAGCAGCGCCAATGCTGTTGAAAACGCGCGCGATTGCCATGAGCGCATCGAGCGCGTTGAGCGCATTGAGGGCATCGAGTGCCCCATTTGCATAGTCATTAGTCCAACCTCCAAAAATTTTCTACTTACCGAAAAACGCTGCGATCTCTGTCGGCAGTCGCGTGGGACGGCTATTACCGCGATCGAGCGGGCACCATTGGGTCACCGCGCTCGCCAGTACTTTTGTGGTACCCGATTCACTTATATGAATTATCTCCGTATGGCGCGGAAAACGCATGCCGCGTGCCGTTCCTGTCCATGTTCGCGCCATGATGGCGTCCCCGAAAACCGCCTCGGCCTTATAGTCAATCTCGTGCCGAAGCGCCACCCAGACGTACTTTTCGCGCTGCGCCGCCGTCGTCAAAAAATTCCAGTGCGCGATAGCAACGTCCTGCACCCACGACAGGTAGACGACGTTGTTGACGTGGCCCAACTCATCGATGTCCGACGCCTTGATCGTGATCGTCAACTCGAAGGGCGGGATCGGAGACTCGTGCGCGTGCATGAATGATATTTTGCCGGGGACATCATTTCTCACAATGGCTTCATCTCGTAATCACGGTTGATCGTGGGCTAGATGGGGGTTTTAGTCATAAGTCGACTTATTGCTTTTCTTCCGATTAGCCCTTTACTAGCTTGCGCTAAACCAAACAAGCTGTTGTGTACTGGCGATCATGATTACTGCCCGATTTTCGGCCCGCCCAACCGATGCGGTGCAATCGAAACGCTGTCAGTGACCTTCCGCCGCCTGAGATACCATCGTTTGATGCAAGACTCTGCCGTGGCGACGCCGTTCGTTCCCTCCCGCCGCGCCCTCTTCCTAGCGTTTCTGCAAATCGGTGTCAGCGCGTTCGGTGGCGCGCTGCCGTGGGGACGGCGCATTCTGGTGGAGGATCGCGAGTGGCTCGATGAGCGCGAATTTGCCGAGATCGTCACGGTGTGTCAGGCCATTCCGGGTCCGAACATGGTCAACATGGCAGTGTTCGTCGGCACGCGCTATCACGGCATCCTCGGCGCACTGATCGCGTTCGTCGGCATCGTCGGCGTGCCGCTGATCATGCTGCTGCTCCTCAACAGCGTCTATCACGCGTTTGCGCACCTGCCGCAAGTGCAATCGGGCATGCATGGCATGGCGGCCGTGGCGACTGCTTACATGCTCTACATGTCGATCAAAATGGGCGGGCCGTTCTGGAAACGACCGTGGGGGCTTATCTTGTGCGCTGCCTCAGCGGCGCTGGCGATATTTGCGCACTGGCATATGGCGCTTGTTCTCTTGACGTGCGGCGCGGCGGGCGTGGTGCTCTCGAAACGAGGTGATTTGTGAAAGGGAGTGATCAGCTCGTCGACATGGCGCTGCTCTACTTCTCGCTGTCGTTCCTCTGCATCGGCGGCACCATTCCGCTGGTGCCCGACATGCACCGATTCTTCGTCGACACACGTGGCCTGATGACCACCACCGAGTTTGCGGGCTACATCGCCCTGGCGCAAGTCGCACCAGGGCCAAACATCCTCTACATCGCACTCTTCGGCTACCACGTCGCCGGGATCGCAGGCGCGCTCACAGCACTCACCGCCATCAGCTTCGCCCCGTTCGTCATGATGGTGATCACCACGCGCATGTTCACCCGCCTGCAGCAGAACCCGTGGAGAGAAGTCGTGTTGCGCGGGCTTGCACCGGTGACGGTGGGTCTCATGTTCGCAGGCTGTATGGTGCTCACACGCGGGTTCGCCGATTGGCGCGCCTGGGCGCTTGCGGGCGTAGCGTTCACGGTGTTCATGACGACCAAGCTGCATCCACTCTGGATGATTGGCGCGGGCGCGGTCGTCGGGGTTCTATTCGGGATGTAGGGTGCCGACTGGGCGACAAGCGTGTCGAACCTAACGCAGCTTGATCAATACCCCAACGAAGCCGCAATCACCAACCCAGCTTCCAGCGTGAACTTGCCTGCCGCGACACCCGCCATCATCGACTCACGCGACACCTTGGCGAAGCGCTCGACTTCACCATCTTTATTCTCCGGCACGCAGTTGGTTGGAACCGTTGCCCGATACCAGTCGATACGCTCGCGAATAAACGCACCCGACGCGTAACCTCCGCCAAGATCTTCAGCTGGGCGATGAATCTGCACCAGACCGCCATGTGTGAGACCGAAAAGCGTTTGAAGCTGCAAACCCGCCTCTTCATACGTCTCGCGCTCCAGCGCGGTTTCCACGGTGTCCACAGCGCTCACCATGCCGCCCATCAGCGTGTCCCATAGCCCCGGCTCGTTTGACTTGGTCAGCGCACGTTGCTGAATCCAGAATTGCCCGTCGGAAGTCTCGCCGACCAGATGCACTGCGCGCGTCGAGAACCCCAGAGGACGAACGGCGGCACGCTCCATCGTCCCGAGTGCGCCTCCGCGATTATCGAGCACAGATAATTGCTCATTTCGCCAGACGTGCGTGAGCTTCAGGTCGCGCATGACCAGCGCGATGCGGGCGAGGCTCTCGGTCAGATTGCCGTCGATGCGCCAACCGTTGGCGTGCGGCTCTTTCCGCAAAACGGTCGCCCGCTGATACGAAAACGCACGTTCAATCTGTTGCAATACCAAAGGTTCTGCATCGCCAATTTCAATACCGCCCCAAGTCAACGGAACGCGTTCTCGCAACGGCGGTTGATCGGACAAAGCGCGAAGGCGAAGAACCCAGTCGGGTGTGTTTTGCATCATGACGGTAAAGCCTCAGTGCGGTCGTTTCGGCCATTGATCATAAAGCTTCACCGGCACCGCGTCACCCCACAATTCGATCTCTGCCAACGTGCCATCATGCGCAACATTCGCATCCGCACCGCGAACGTATCCCAGCGCAACGCAGGCATTGGCGAGTGGGCTCCAGCCGACCGACGAGATCTCCCCGACAGTTTCGCTGTTGAGCACGATGGCTTCGCCACCCCATGCGTAGGGTTCCTGAGAATCAAACACAAGCGTCACCAATTTCTTGCGCAACGGCTTGCCCTGCGTTTTGATCAACGCCGCTTTGCCGATGAATTCAGATGGTTTTTCGAGCTTCACCGAATAGCTCAAACCCGCCTCCCAAGGCGTTTCATCTGGCCCGAGCTCCGCCCCCCAGGCGCGGCGCCCTTGCTCGATGCGCAACGCGTCGAGCGCGTAGTAGCCCGCATCGCGAATGCCCATATCGGCGCCCGCCTGCATCAGCGCGAGATAAACGTGACGCGTCATTTCAACCGGCACGTACAGCTCGTAGCCCGGCCCGCCGACGTAGCTCATGCGGGCCGCGCGAACACGCGCGAAGCCAACGTCAATTTCGCGCGTTGATGAAAATTTAAGCGCATCCGGCGACAAGTCGTCCGGGCTCACGCGGGCCATCAGCTCGCGTGATTTCGGGCCCATCACTGAGAGCACGCAGAGTTGCGCCGTGATGTCGGTCAGTACAGCGTGCTCATCAGGCGCGATGTTGCGATTGATCCAATCGGCATCGCGAACAGTCTGCGCGGAACCGGTGACGATCATGAAATTTTCAGGGGCCAATCGGATGATGGTGAGATCGCTCTCAAAGCCACCACGCGCGTTGAGCATCGCGGTATAGACCATCTTGTCGACACCCACATCAATCTCGTTGGCGCATAGACGTTGCAGCACCTTGAGGGCATCGCGCCCTTTCAACAGTAGCTTCGAGAGGGAGGTCTGGTCGTACAGCGCGACCGCCTCACGCGTCGCGCGTTGCTCCTCAATGACCCAGAGCAGCCAGCCTGGTTTGTCGAGGCCAAACTCTGGGCGCAGGGCACTTTTTGGTTTGAAGTAATTCGCGCGTTCCCAGCCATTCTTGCTGCCGAACTCGGCATTCTTTGCAGCGAGCAAGTCGTACAACGGTGACGTCCGTAGCGGACGCGCTGTCTCCAGTTCCTGCCTCGGCCAGCGCATCGCGTAATGCAGCCCCAGCGTCTCTGCCGTACGATCAAACAGCGCTCTCCGATTGCCGGTAAAGCCGCCGAATCGACGAATGTCCACATCCCACAAATCACTCGGCGCTTCACCGCCCACGATCCATTCCGCCATCAATCGGCCCGCCCCGCCCGAGTTCGCGATCCCCGCTGAATTGAATCCCGCGCAGACAAAATAATTGCGCAGCTCAGGCGCTTCGCCAAGAATAAAATTACCGTCCGGCGTGAAACTCTCCGGCCCGTTCAACAGCATCTTGATTTCAGCGGTTTCAAGGCAGGGCGTGCGATGAATCGCGTTGGTCATCAACGGCTCAAACTGATCCCAATCTTCACCGAGGAGTTCAAACTGAAACGTGGATGGAATCGGATCGACTTTCCACGGCTTTGCCTTGGGCTCGAAGCCGCCCATCACAAGCCCACCGACCTCTTCCTTGTAATAAATAAATCCGTCCGGGTCGCGCATGACGGGCAGCATCGGATGCACGCCGTCAATCTTGCCTGTAACGATATAAAAATGCTCGGCTGAATACAGCGGCACATTCACACCAGCAAGCTTGCCAAACTGCCGCGCCCATTGCCCGGCGCAGTTCACCACGACCTCGCAACGCACGTCACCTTGCGCGGTGCGCACGCCGACGGCGCGACCATTTTCGGTGATCACGCCCGTCACCTCAACGTCCTCGATCATGCGCACACCGTTGTTGCGTGCACCTTTCGCCAGCGACATCGCGAGGTCAGCCGGATTTGCCTTGCCGTCACCGGGAATCCAGATCGCGCCCTGCAAATCGTCGGTACGCATCACCGGGTAGAGTTCACCCGCCTGCTGCGGCGAAATCTCCTCAACATCGACGCCAAAACTCTTCGCCAGCGCGACCTGCTTGCGCAGCACTTTCATGCGCTCTTTTGTCGCCGCCACATTCACGCTGCCGCACTGCTTCCATCCCGTCGCGAGCCCTGTTTCGGCCTCCAGCGTTGAGTAGAGCTCGATACCGTACTTGCTCATGCTCGTCATGTTGCGGTTGGGCCGCATCTGGCCTACGAGCCCTGCTGCATGCCACGTGGTGCCGCAGGTGAGTTTGCCTTGCTCCAGCAACAGCACGTCGCGCTTGCCCATTTTTGCGAGGTGGTACGCGGTCGAGCAGCCAACGATGCCGCCGCCGACGATGATGATTTCTGCGTGAGTTGGAAGATTCATTTCAGCCATTTTTCCGTCTGGTGCGCATCAGATTGCGCGCCGTGGTTACGCCCAAACCACCGTCGATATTGGAAGCGCTTGGTGCGCACTTTGGTACACACCCTCCTTGTCAGCTTTTCGCTGTAACGCTTATTGCAATGGGGGTGCATGACTAAATCAGTATTTATCGACTTTTAGAAAAAATTGCGCCGACCCCAAATGCAGACGCGCTTTCAGCGCAAAGCTACCTCTCCATTCATCCCAACCGCAACGCCATCACGCCGCCCACAATCACACAGGTTCCAAGCGCTCGTCTCGGCGTAAATTTTTCTTTCAGCAACCAGCTTCCGAGCAATGCTGCGAACAAGACAGAAGCTTCGCGTAACGCTGCAACGGTCGCCACAGGCGCGCGGGTCATCGCCCACAGTGCGATGCCGTAGGAGCCGAGCGAGGCCAACGCGCCGCCCGCTGCAATCGGCCACCGCGCCTTCGCATACGGCCATGCGGCGCGACCACGTCGCGCCAGCACAATCGCCGCAAACGGCCAGCCGTCCAGCACAAACAGAGCCACAACGTATTGCAAAGCGTTGCCGGACACCCGCGCGCCCAACGCGTCCACCACCGTGTAAATCGCGATTACCACGGCATTGGCCAGCGCGAACAACGTCGCCCGCCGATTGTCGAGCGCATGACGACTGAGACCGAGCACGAGCACGCCAGCGCAGACGCCGAGCACGCCAGCCCACGCAAACGACGATAAGTGTTCGTTGACCGTGAACGCTGCCGAGACCGCCACGAGCAACGGCGCAACGCCACGCATCAACGGGTAGGTCAAGCCCATATCGCCGTACTTGTACGCACCTGACAATGCGATGTAGTACGCAATATGAATGATGACGGAGCTCAAGATGTACGGCCACGCAGCAGCGGACGGCCAGCCGACGATGAGCACCAACGGCAGCGCGATCAGCGAGCCGAGCAGATGAATGAGCGCGGTGTCAAGTGCCTTGTCGGTGCTCGATTTCACCACCACGTTCCAGCTTGCGTGCAGCAACGCACCGAACAAAACCAACGCCACGATGGGCCAGGTCAATGTCACCCGGTTACACCTTCAACGCGCATCGTTCGGCACGCCGCATGAAGTGATTGAGCGGAGGTGTGACGAGGCCCGCAGTCTTCGCCAGATCGTCCCAGATGCGCAGACGAACCGCTGCTGCGGCGCCCGTCTGCGCAATGAAGTTTTCCGCCTCGTCCGCATTGAATATGCCGCCCTGCAGGACAAGGCTTCGCTTCGAATCTTCCGAGAGAGCAGCGTGATAATCGGAGCGCGTTGCGCAGAGATAACGCTTGGCATCCACGTGAAATTTGATTGCGTTCAACACTTCATCGGGGAACAAGCCGCGCAAAAAAGGCAGCGCGCGATATTGGTGAACATCGTCGACACCGCGCAGCGACGGCGTCTCACCAAAGTCATGCAGCAAATGCCCAAGATCATGCAGCAATGCTGCCGTCACCAGCGCGTCGTCTGCGCCCTCAGTCTCAGCCTGATGCGCCGTTTGCAGCGCGTGTTCAAGCTGCGTCACGGGTTCGCCAGAATATTGCTCGCCACCGCGTTCGGCGAACAATTGCTCAATGTCTGCGAGCGTCAGCATCGTGTGGTTTCAGTCAAACCCACGGCAGCGAATAGGTCTTGATGTTGGTGAAGCTCTTGATCGCCTCCTGCACGCCTTCCTTGTAGCCAAGGCCGGAGTCTTTGATGCCGCCAAACGGTGTGAGTTCAAGGCGATAGCCCGGTACTTCACGAACATTCACGCTGCCCACATCCAGTTCACTGACAAAGCGCGTGATGTAGTCGAGACGATTGGTACAAACAGCACTCGACAGGCCATATGCTGTGCCGTTGGAAATGCGAATCGCTTCATCTATATTTTTAAAGCGGATGATGGGCGAAACAGGGCCGAAAGTCTCCTGCATCGCCACTGTCATTTCCGGTCGTACCTGATCAAGCACGGTCGGCGAATACAACGCGCCGCGCCGCACATTGCCCACGAGCAATTTCGCACCCTGCGCAATCGCTTCATTAACGCGGGATTCAAAGAGCATCGCGGCAGGCTCATCAATCACGGTGCCCATATCCATCTTTGGATCGGAAGGATCACCGTATTTCCATGCACGCGTCTTCTCGACGACTTGTTCAACAAACTGATCAGCTACCGATTCTTGCACGAGCATGCGCTTGATCGCGGTGCAGCGCTGCCCGGAATTTTTGTACGAGCCCTGCACAGCGAGCGTCGACGCTTCATCGATGTCCGCGTCTTCCATCACGATAATCGGATCGTTGCCGCCTAGCTCTAGCACCATACGACGATAGCCCGCCTTGTGCGCTATGTATTTGCCGATGGAAACGCCGCCCGTGAAGGTCACGAGATCAACATGTTTGTTGGTTAAAAGCTCGTCCGCAATCTCGCCCGGATCGCCCGTGATCACGGACAACATCTCTGGCGGTAGCCCCGCTTCGTACAAAAAGTCTGCCAGCAGAATCGCTGAAAACGGCACCTTCTCCGACGGCTTTAGCACCATACGATTGTTGGTCGCAACACTTGGAACCACCTTGTGTGCCACCTGATTCATCGGATGGTTAAACGGCGTGATCGCAGTGATGACACCGAGCAGCGGAGAGCGCTGCGTGTACACGCGACGCTTCTTGCCGTGATGCGTCAGATCGCAACTGAAAATCTGTCCGTCGTCCTTGAGGACTTCATTCGCACCAAACAGGAAGACATCGCTGACGCGACCCGCCTCATACACCGCGTCCTTCATGCACAGGCCCGCTTCGGCGGAGATGAGTTTTGCTACTTCATCCTGACGTCGTTTGGCAATGTCGGCTGCCCGATTGAGAATCGCAGCGCGCTCGTAGCGAGTTAGCGTGGGACGATAGGTGTGCGCTGTTGCATACACTTGTCGCACCTCCTCCAGCGTCGCTTTTGGCACCGTGCCGATCTGCTGTTCGGTATACGGGTTGTAAACGGCGATTGCGCGATTCCCCGTTCGATCTGCACCGACCTTGCGACCCGCAATTCGCATCGCATTGAGCTGGTTGTCGAGTATGAATTGATTAATCATCTTGTACGCTATTCGTATCGGGGAGAGATGGCTACTGCGCGTAGTTCAACGCGCTACTGCGCGTAGTTCAACGCGAGATCAAATGCATCAAAATTACGGAACCGGCGATTCAGGTCGAGTCCTGGCAATTTGCGATTAACAATCAGCGGAACGCGTTGCTCGCTCACACCACCGTGCGAGCGGAGCGGCGCGTCGAGCCCGGACAGATCATGCCGCGATGCGGAGGTACCCATCACGGTAAATCGCTCCGACACCACGACCAGATCGCCGATACGGTCTTCGGGTAACTCAAATTTCGCTGCGGCCTCGGCGCGAGTCAGCGCGGACTCAACGCCACGTATCGCGGCGACTTTTGCTCGCGCCGCCACCGGGTCAATGTCCGTGGGCAAGTACACCGTTGCAAACGAACCGAGCGCACCGTGATGCACCACATACGGATCCGTAATCGGCAGGATGACGCGAGCACGGCCCACGCCGAAAGCACTATCAAACCAGTCCTGCAGATAAATCACATCGGGCGTTCCGTCCATTGCGACCTTGGCATTCATGCCGTGATCTGCCGTTAGCGCGATCACGCAGCCCATAGCGTCGAGCCGCCCGAGGTAGCCGTCCATCATCGCGTTAAACGCGTTGGCTCCTTCAGTGCCCGGCGCATGCTTGTGCTGCACGTAATCGGTCGTGGACAGATACATCACATCGGGACGCACGCTGCTCATCAGTTGCACGCCGGACGCGAATACAAATTCCGAAAGCGCCGCGCTGTACACACTGGGCAGCGGCTTACCAACACGGTTAAGCACTTCGTCAATACCGTTCACAGGAACGTTGACTTGATCGGCCTTCTCGGCGGAAAAGCAGATCCCCTTCATCTTGTGCCCGAGTAATTGGCGCAGCTTGTCTTTTGCGGTGATCACGGCGAGCGATTTTCCCGCTTCGGCGAGGCTCGCAAGAATCGTCGGCGCGCGCAACCACTTGGGGTCGTTCATCATGACTTCCGTGTTGGTCGCCATATCGAGCAGGTAGTTACCGCAAATGCCGTGAACCGACGGCGGTGCGCCGGTGACGATGGACAGATTATTCGGATTGGTGAACGTTGGCACTACGCATTCCGCAATCAACCCTGTGCCTTCGGTAAGCGTGCGCTTGAGCCACGGCATGTGTCCGGTAGCGACGGCCTGCGCAAGGTAATCCGGCTCGCAACCGTCGACGCAGACGACAACCGTGGGTGCTACCGGCAACCGATACGTGCGGCCATTGACATCAATTGATTCCACGCAACTTTTCCTTGATAAATCTGTGGCAGCTACGCCGTTTTATGTTCGCGCAAGGCATTGCTCGCGCTGCGCGCCTGCCGTCGCAGATCGTTAGCAATCGTGCGCTCCTTGCTCTCCATCACATGGTCAAACATGGCTCGTCCGGCGGCTTCGGCATCGCCAGAAGCAATTGTCTTGACAATCTGCCTATGCTCGCCCGCAGAGATCGGCATTAGCCAGCCATCAGCCAGATTCAGTCGACGAAAGAGAGCGAGTTCCTTGATCAATTTCCGATAAATCGCGGTCAACTTGCGGTTGCCAGCCATCTCGACGAGACGGTCGTGAAACTTGAGGTTCAGCAGGTGATAGTTCCGCGCGTCGTCCGCCTTGACAGAGCGCTCCATCGCATCGACCAGCGCCTTGATTTCCTTGAGTTGCACCGGCGTGATGTTTTTGGCGAGCTGTCGGCCGACCAGCTCATCCATCGCGGCGCGCAGATCGAAGATCTCCACCGCCTCGTCAATCGGGATATCGCGAACGAAAACACCGCGATTTTTCTCGTTGCGGACGAGGCCCGCCTCTTCCAGCATGCGGAACGCTTCGCGCACTGGGCCGCGCGAAACGCCGAGCTTTTCCGCAAGTGTTGCTTCAACCAGCTTGCTGCCGGGCGCGTACTCGCCCGAAAGGATCGAGCGCTCAATGCCCTGCTGCACCAGTGTGGTGAGCGAGCTGGACTGTAGTAGTGCGATCGTCGCGGAGGGCGAATTGAGAACGGGAGAAAGCGCAGCACTCATGCCCCCATTTGAGTGCGAAATCCTCAAATTGTCAACAATCTACAAAAAACAATTGACAAAGATTGGACTGGAACGTTAAAACGAAGTTAAGCAACAATAAAAAGTTGCGTCCATCATCAAGCTTGGACAAACAGACCGGAGTGCATTGACCCGTTGATTGCAAAAACTGCAATACAGAGCATTGCGACGACGACTGAATATTCGGGCTCGACAGATAGACGTCACGACGTTGTCACGGTTTGGGTACACCATTGCAATTTTTGTGAAGGAGCATGTTTATGCGTCTGTCCTCCCTGTTTCGCTTTTCTGCATTTGCAGGCCTGACTCTGGCTGCAACGCTATCGTCGGTATCGTTTGCGCAAAAGGCGCAGTTGCTCGTCTACACAGCGCTTGAGACCGATCAACTGAAGGCCTATCAAGAAGGCTTCAACAAGACCTATCCTGACATCGAAATCAAATGGGTACGCGACTCGACGGGCGTCATCACCGCAAAGCTGCTCGCCGAGAAAGGCAACCCTCAGGCCGATGCCGTGATGGGTGTTGCTGCGTCGAGTCTTGCGCTGCTCGACAAACAGGGCATGCTGGAGCCTTACGCGCCGTCCGGTCTTGCGGCGATTGCGCCCCAGTATCGAGACAAAAAAGCTGTGCCCGCGTGGTTCGGCATGGACGTGTGGGGAGCGACCGTTTGCTTCAACACGGTTGAAGCGGCCAAGAAGAACATTCCGAAGCCCGAGACGTGGAAAGACCTCACCAAGCCAATCTACAAGGGCCAGATCGTTATGCCTAACCCGGCATCAAGCGGCACTGGCTTCTTTGACGTCACGGCATGGCTCACGCTGTTCGGTGACGACGGCGGCAAAGGCGGAGGCTGGACGTTTATGAACGGCCTGCACGAGAACATTGCACAGTACACCCACTCGGGCTCCAAGCCCTGCAACATGGCAGGCTCAGGTGAGTTTATCGTCGGAATATCGTTTGAATACCGCGCCAACAGCAACAAGGCCAAGGGCGCGCCGATTGACCTCGTATTCCCGAAAGAGGGCTTGGGCTGGGATCTCGAAGCCTTCGGCATACATAAAGGTACGAAGAAACTTGAGGCGGTCAAAAAACTTGCGGATTGGGCGTCAAGCAAAGATGCGATGGCGCTGTATGGCAAGAACTTCGCAATCACCGCCGTTCCCGGCATTGCATCGCCTTTGCCGAATGTACCTGCTGACTACGAGGCGCGCCTCGTAAAAATGGACTTCGCCTGGGCAGCAGAAAATCGCGAGCGCATCCTCGCTGAATGGACGAAGCGTTACGACTCGAAGAGCGAGAAGAAATAGGCGACCGCCTAGCGTGCCTCGCTTGCGCGCCGAAATCCGGTGACCTGATCAGGCGACGCTTCGTCCCGTGGTTCCGTGTTGCCGTCTCAAATTGTGCTCCCGTCCCGGCGGGAACAAAACCTATTTATGCAGCAGCGCAGATCTCAGTAATTGACCGCATTCGTACTATCGAGCCGCGTAGCCCAATGACCGACCAGCCTTACCTGAGACTTCGCGGCATCCGCAAAGAATTCGGCACGTTTGCCGCCTTGTCGAATATTGATCTCGACATCGCAAAGGGCGAGTTTGTCTGCTTTCTCGGACCATCTGGATGCGGCAAAACTACGCTGCTGCGGATCATTGCTGGCCTTGAAGTCCCGACCTCGGGAACCATCACGCAAGCTGGCAGCGACATAACGCGAAGGCCGCCCGCCGAGCGCGACTACGGTATCGTTTTTCAGAGTTACGCGCTGTTCCCGAACCTGAGTGTGGCTGACAACGTCGCATACGGACTTGTGAATCGGCGGGTGCCGAAAACACAAATCAACGAGCGCGTTCGGGAACTGGTGAAGCTTGTCGGTCTGCCCGGAAGCGAACGCAAATTTCCTGCCCAACTTTCGGGGGGACAACAGCAGCGAATTGCGCTGGCTCGAGCGCTTGCAACTTCGCCCGGCCTGTTGCTGCTCGACGAGCCCCTGTCTGCGCTCGACGCGCTTGAACGAGTGCGCTTGCGGCAAGAAATCCGTGCCTTACAACAGAAGCTCGGTGTCACCACCATCATGGTTACCCATGATCAGGAAGAAGCACTCTCGCTTGCGGATCGTATCGTCGTCATGAACCACGGCGTAATCGAGCAAATCGGCTCCGCGATGGATATTTATCGTGAACCCGCCTCTCCGTTCGTCGCGGATTTCGTCGGCAAAGTCAATGTGTTGCCTGGTCGTCTTGACGGCTCAAAGCTTGACGTGGGTTCTTTCTCACTCTCGCCGCCACAGCTTTCAAGGCACGCTGCGCCAGCGAAAGACGTGAAGGTGTACCTGCGCCCCGAAGATGTGCTTGCGCGCTCGGTCGGCGGCGGTGGCGCAGGTTTCCCGCCAGACGACCCGCATGTGTTTGACGCGGTCATCGAGAAAATCGAATTCCTTGGTTCGTTCTGTCATGTACATGTGAACGCGTCCGCCTTTGCGCCGCACAAGCTGACGGTGTATCTCTCGCTTAACTTTTTGACCGAGCAGTCGCTGACTGTGAATTCATCTCTGCGCCTGAAGCTGCTGCCCGAGCGCTTGCGCATTTTCTAGCGATGGCCGTAGCCGTACACACCAACGCGCTTACGGCGATATCGGCACCCGTGCGTCAGACCACGCACTGGACAGATCGTCTTGCGCATCTCGGCATTCTGCTCACCGCCGTCGTTCTGATTGCATTCCTTGCCATGCCGCTGGCAGCGATCCTGTTGCAATCGTTTGAGGGCAAGAACGGTGAGTTCGCGGGACTTACCAACTTTGTCGCATATGCCAAAACGCCCGCACTGCTAACGAGTCTTTGGAACAGCATCTGGGTCTCGGTCGCGGTGACACTGATCGCTGTGCCGCTTGCGTTTGTTTTTGCCTATGCGCTGACACGCTCCTGCATGCGGTTCAAAGCACTGTTTCGCGGCATCAGTTTGATCCCCATCCTCGCGCCTTCTCTGTTGTCGGCCATCTCGCTCATTTACTGGTTTGGCAATCAGGGCGTTCTCAAAGGCGCGATGCAAGGCGTTGGCATCACACAAATATATGGTGCGCCCGGCATCGTGATCGCAGAGTGTTTCGCCGTTTTTCCGCACGCGCTGATGATCTTGATCACTGCCTTGACGCTGGCTGATGCTCGACTATACGAAGCAGCGGCAGCCATGGGAACAAGCGCCTCGCGAAAGTTTTTTACGATTACGCTACCCGGTGCAAAGTATGGATTGCTTTCCGCCGCGCTGGTGACGTTTACGCTGGTGATGACCGACTTTGGAATACCCAAAGTCATTGGCGGCAATTTCAACGTGCTTGCCACAGACGTGTTCAAGCTCGTGATCGGTCAACAGGACTTTGCAAAAGGTGCCGTGGTGGCGATCCTCTTGTTGCTGCCCGCCGTGCTGACGTTTGCCGTCGATCATTACGTGAGCCGCAAACAGACGGCAATGCTCACTGCGCGTGCCGTGCCGTACAAAGCCACGCCCGCTCGCGGATATGACCGTGCAATGATGGCTTATTGCGTGGTGATTTCGCTCTTGATGCTACTGATGCTTGGCATGGCGATCTTCGCGTCGTTCGTGAGTTTCTGGCCATACAACCTGACGCCAAGTACGCGTCACTATGTGCTTGGTCTCGTCGATGGCGAGGTCGCAGAAGGTCTCGTCAACAGCCTGAAAATGGCGGCAGGCACAGCGTTCGTCGGCACGGCGCTCGTCTTCTTCTCGGCCTACCTGCTTGAAAAAACCAAAGGCGCAAACTGGCTGCGCGCTCCGGTACGTATGCTGGCCATGTTGCCGATGGCCGTGCCGGGTCTGGTGCTCGGTCTCGGCTACATCTTTTTCTTCAACGCGGCGGCCAATCCGCTCAATGCGCTGTATCACACGACAGCGCTCTTGACACTATGTACCATCGTTCACTTCTACACGACAGGACACCTCACGGCGGTGACGGCGCTCAAGAGTCTTGACGGAGAATTCGAGGCGGTCAGCGCCTCGCTCAAAGTACCGTGGTACAAAACATTCTGGCGCGTCACGCTGCCGATTTGCACGCCAGCTTTGGTGGACATTGCACGCTACTTTTTTATCAACGCGATGACGACGATTTCGGCCGTGGTATTCCTGTATTCACCCGAGACCAAAGTGGCGTCAATCGCTATCCTCAATCTCGACGAAGCCGGGGAAATCGGCGCAGCAGCGGCAATGGCGGTAATGATCGCTGGCATCTCTGCCGTCGCCACGGGACTGTTCATGCTGCTCGCGCGCTGGGTGGATCGCCGTACTCAGGCGTGGCGCGGACCAAGGTAGACAAACCAATGGCAAATGACCGAATACTGTTGACCCCAGGCCCACTTACCACCAGCCTGCAAACCAAGCTGGCGATGCTCCGCGACTGGGGTTCGTGGGATGTTGAATTCAACGATGTCACGGCGCGTGTTCGCAAGAGTCTGCTCAAGATTCTCCACGGCGAAGACAGCCACGTTGTCGTCCCCCTGCAGGGCAGTGGCACATTCAGTATTGAAGCCGCTGTCGCGACACTGGTGCCCGCCAACGGTCACGTGCTAGTCCTCGACAATGGGGCTTACTGCAAACGCGCGGCGAAGCTCACAACGCTCATGGGGCGACGCTGCACGCTGATGCCGTTTTCTGATGACGAGGCTGTTTCGCCTGCCGCTTTGCGTGAAAAGCTCATTGCGGATTCTTCAATCAGCGATGTTGTGCTCATACACTGCGAAACGGGCGCAGGTGTTTTGAATCCGCTTCAGGCAATTGCGGACATTTGTGCCGAGTTCAACAAGGGCCTCATTGTTGATGCGATGAGCTCGTTCGCCGCCATCGAAATTGATGCGCGAAAAACACGTTTTGATGCCCTGATCGCGGCGAGTGGAAAGTGCCTCGAAGGCGCACCGGGCATGGGCTTTGTGTTTATTCGCAAAGCGGTGCTCGACGGTTGTGCGGGCCGAAGCCAGTCGCTGGCGATGGACTTGCACGATCAATACGTTTACATGGAAAAGACCGGGCAGTGGCGCTTCACGCCGCCTACCCACGTTGTCGTCGCGCTGGCCGAAGCGATTTCGCAGTTCGAAGCTGAAGGCGGACAGCCTGCGCGACTCGCCCGCTACACCAGCAACTATGAAACTCTGGTTCGTGGCATGACGGCGCTCGGTTTCAAGCCTTTCCTTGATCCGACAATTCAGGCTCCGATCATTGTCACGTTTCATGCGCCCGCGCATCCGAACTACGACTTCAAGCGTTTTTACGAGGCGGCGAAAGCGCGCGGGTTTATTCTCTATCCAGGCAAATTGACGCAGGTAGAAACGTTCCGGGTTGGCTGTATCGGGGCGATCACATCGGTTGAAATTGAGCAGGCAGTACACGCGGTTTCGCTCGCGCTGCAAGACCTGGGCATGCCGTCTGGCTCGCCAGCGGCTCCCGCCTAGCACCTAACGTCACGCGGAGAAATTGTTATGGCATCAAAGTCGGGTACAGAACACGCAGCGGTAGCGGCCATCCGCAAATCCAGTGCAAGCAAGGTCAAAGTCGCCGTCAGCGATATCGACGGCGTGTTGCGTGGCAAGTATCTACACAAGGATAAATTCCTCGGCGCGGCGCAGGCACACCCCAATGGCGGCTTCGGGTTCTGCGACGTCGTATTTGGCTGGGACTCGCAGGACGTTTGCTACGACAACACGACCGTCACCGGCTGGCAGCATGGCTTCCCGGATGCGCTGGCGCGCCTCGATCTGGGCACGCACCGCAAAGTGCCGTGGGACAACAACGTTGACTTCTTTCTGGGTGATTTCGTTAACCCGGATGGTTCACCTTCGCCGATCTGCCCACGACAAATTTTGAAGCGCGTGCTCAAGCGCGCCGAAAAACTCGGTGTACAGCCTATGGCGGGTATGGAGTTCGAGTGGTTCAACTTTCTTGAAACGCCGCAAACCTGGGCGGAAAAAAAGGGCGTCGGGCCGACCAATTTGACGCCTGGTATGTTCGGTTATTCGCTGTTGCGCATGGCGGACAACCGTGAATTTTTCAACGCACTGATGGACGACATGCTCGCGTTCGGCGTGCCGATTGAAGGTCTGCATACGGAGACCGGCCCCGGGGTGTATGAAGTCGCGATTGCATTCGGCTCGGCGCTTGAGCAAGCGGATCGAGCGATTCTTTTCAAGACCGGCGCGCGCGAAATCGGCAAGCGCTACGGGATCATGCCAAGCTTCATGGCGAAGTGGAGTCAGCAGCTACCGGGCTGTAGCGGCCACATTCATCAGAGCCTGTCTGACGGCAAGAAAAATCTTTTCTTTGACGCGAAAAATTCGCGCTCAATGAGCAAAGTCTTCGAGAGCTATCTCGCCGGACAGATTGCGTCTCTGATGGAATTTGCACCGATGTTCTGGCCCACGATCAACAGCTACAAACGTCTCGTTGACGGCTTCTGGGCCCCCGTGAAACCAACGTGGGGCCTGGACAATCGCACCGCCAGCTTCCGCGTCATCGCGGGCTCGCCCAAGGCCACCCGCCTCGAAACACGCTGCCCCGGCGCTGACGTAAATCCGTACCTCGCGATGGCGGCAGTCATTGCCGCAGGTCTGCATGGCGTCGAGAAAAACTTGAAGCTGACAGCACCTCCAATCACTGGAACCAATCAGGGCGCAGAGAACATTCCCCGTGCACCGCGAACCCTACTTGAAACCACAACCAATTTTCGCGTCTCCGACATCGCTCGCGACTGGCTGGGCGACACCTTCGTTGACCACTTCGCAGCAACACGCGATTGGGAGTCGCGGCAATGGCAAGACGCGGTCACCGATTGGGAATTGAAACGTTACTTTGAAATTATTTAGACCATGACTATTACCTCTTTTTCATTTCCCACCGCGATCAAGTTTGGCGTCGGTGCACGCAGGCTGGTCGCCGATCATTTGCGCGAGCAAGGATGCAGGCGTCCACTCATCGTGACGGACAAAGCGCTGGGTGCGTTGCCTGTACTGGCTGAATTTCGCTCACTTTTGAGCGGCCTTGACGTCGCTGTGTATTCGGGCGTGTTTGGTAATCCCACCTGTTCGCAGGTGATGGATGGCGCGGCAGCATTCAAATCGCACAACGCCGACTGCGTGATCGGCTTTGGCGGTGGTGCCGCGCTAGACGTTGCCAAGATCGTAGGCGTCGCGGCAACGCACGAAGGCGACATTCTCGAATACGTCTGGGATCATCTGCAGGTTCGTCCCATTGCGAATGCGTTGCCCTACTTCGTCGCGCTGCCCACCACATCCGGCACAGGCTCTGAGGTGGGTCGCTCGTCAGTGGTCAGTGAAAACGACACGCACTTGAAGCGCGTGGTGTTCAGCCCGAAAATCCTCGCCAAATGCGTGTTTGCTGACCCTGAACTCACCGTTGGATTGCCGCCCTCGGTAACAGCGGCCACAGGCATGGATGCGTTGACGCACAACATCGAAAGCTATCTCTCGCCCGCCTACCACCCGCTGTGTGATGGCATCGCGCTGGAGGGTACGCGAATCGCCGCAGCCGCGCTAGTCACAGCAGTTAATGAGCCGGGCAACCTGCAAGCCCGCAGCGACATGATGATGGCCTCGATGATGGGAGCCATCGCATTTCAGAAAGATTTGGGCGCGGTTCACTCGTGCGCGCACGCGCTGGGGGCGGTGCGCGATCTGCATCACGGCCTCGCAAATGCGTTGATGATCGACAC
Source organism: Burkholderiales bacterium (assembly GCA_025352105.1). Taxonomy (GTDB): domain Bacteria; phylum Pseudomonadota; class Gammaproteobacteria; order Burkholderiales; family Casimicrobiaceae; genus Casimicrobium. The sequence goes on from JANXUB010000045.1 coordinate 47,004, forward strand.
CGTTTTGGCGTGGAACTTTGAGGTAGTCCCGGAAAAATTCGACGAGCTAGCGCATGTGTGCAAAGTACCGGGCGGTGGCAGCGCATTTGTGCCGTGGCTTAAATCGCTCAAAGCCAAAGTCGGCATTGAAGGCGGCCTTGCAGTACGCGGCGTGACGTCGGCCGATTTGCCGCGTCTCGTAGACATAGCGACGAAGGACATCTGCCATCAAACTAACCCGCGTCCTTGCACAAGTGCGGATTTCGAGCGCCTGTTTTTGGCGGCAATGTGATGATGAATTCCCTGACTATCTTCAATCCCGCGACCGGTGCGCCAATAACCGACGTCCCGTGTGACGATGGCACAACAGTAGCCTCAAAATCGCTGCGGGCACGCGCCGCACAGCCCGGCTGGCACTCAGTCGCACTCGCCAACCGCAAAGCCTGTATTGAGCGATTCCGCGCGTTCGTCGTGCGCGATCTTGAATCCCTTGCCCGCACATTGACGCAGGAAACCGGTAAACCGATCAAGCAGTCGAGAAATGAATTGAATGGCCTGCTTGGGCGTATTGATTTTTTCCTCGGCGCAGTCGACTGCGTAGCCCAGACCACAACGGTTTTCAACGAAGGAGGCATGTGCGAACAAATCGAGCAGATGCCGCTCGGTGTTATCGCCAACATTTCAGCATGGAACTATCCGTGGTTTGTTGGCGGCAATGTGTTTGTTCCCGCTCTGCTGACGGGCAATTCGGTGCTCTACAAACCATCCGAATTTGCCACGATGACGGGGCTCGCGATTGCGCGCCTGCTGCACGAAGCGGGCGTCCCGGACGATGTGTTCGTTACGCTGGTTGGCAAGGGCGATGTCGGCGATGCACTACTAGGCGAGCGTATCGACGGTCTCTTTTTCACTGGCTCGTACTCCACCGGCGCAAGCATTGCGCGTGCCGTCGGCCCGCGAATGATCAAGCTGCAACTGGAGTTGGGCGGCAAAGACCCGACCTACGTTTGCCCTGACGCAAATGTCAAAAATGCAGCGCTTTCGCTCGCTGACGGCGCGATGTATAACGCAGGACAAAGCTGCTGCTCAGTCGAGCGCATCTATGTTCACGAGTCGATTCATGATGAGTTTTTGCAGCACTTTGTTGATGAAGTAAAGACCTTCAAAGTCGGCGATCCCATGAGCGAGGACACTTACATCGGTGCCATGACGAGATCGGCGCAACTTGACGTTCTCGACGCCCAGGTCAACGACGCCAAAAGCAAAGGCGCGACACTTCACATCGGCGGTCATCGCCTGCCGACGCCGGGCAACTGGTACACGCCAACGGTGTTCTCCAACGTTAATCACACGATGGAATTGATGCGTGAGGAGAGCTTCGGCCCCATCATCGGCATTCAGAAAGTTAGTTCCGACGATGAGGCCGTCACGCTGATGAACGACACGCGTTACGGCTTGACCGCAGGCGTGTTCACGCCCGACGAGGCGCATGCACGAAGCTTGTTATCGCGTGTGAACGCCGGTAGCGTGTACTGGAACTGCTGCGACCGCGTGAGCCCGCGCTTGCCTTGGAGCGGATACGGCGATTCCGGCATTGGCTTGACGCTGTCGACCTACGGCGTCCAGACGTTTTGCCGTCCGAAGGCTTGGCATTTGCGGAGCGCATGACGGCGATGGGCGTACGACCCAAGCTCACGCTGTTCGATCTCGACAACACGCTGATGAGTGGTGACAGCGATGTGTTGTGGTGCAACTTCCTGATTCAGCGCCGCGTGCTCGACAGTGATTCGTTTTCAGCGAGAAACGCAGAAATGGATGCGCGCTACCGGGCGGGAACCGTATCCGCGCAGGCGTTTAGTGAGTTCTACGTGAGCACGCTTGCAGGATGTACTCCTGACGCCTGGGAGTCGTTGCGACAAGACTTTCTTGCCAGCGAAATCATCCCGCGCGTCCCGTTTGTAGCGCAAGCACTCGTGCAGCACCACCTCAAGCAAGGCGATCTGGTCGTCATGACGACCGCCACCAATCGTTTCATCACCGAACTGACGGCACGCCACATCAACATTGAACATTTGATCGCAACCGAGCCCGAACTGCTCGACGGAATATTCACCGGACGTACGCAAGGCACGCTCAACATGCGCGAAGGCAAGGTGATTCGACTCCACGCATGGCTCGCGGCCCGCGGCGCGCTGCTGACGGACTACATGAGCACCGCCTATAGCGATTCCATCAACGATCTACCGTTGTTACAGGCAGTCAACACGCCGGTGGTGGTCGATCCCGACTACCAGCTCGCGGCATGGGCCAGCGAGCACGGACACCTGAGTCTGTCGCTGCGCTAGCAAACACCGAGAACCGGGAAAGCCGCTTCGGGACTTCGCGACGCAAAGGCAAAAAGAAGGAAAATCCGGACACTGCAGAATCACTTTGCAAACACTGCGAAGACAAAGTACCGGATATCAATGGATCCCAGCGAATCGCTGATCGCCGCCGAGCTTGATCGTGCGCTCGAGAGCCGCACCTTTGCCCGCTCTGCGCGCGCTCGTGATTTGCTTCGCTACCTGATCGACAGCAAACGCTCCGGTCACGCCGGGCGGCTCAAGGAAAGCGCCATTGCGCTCGACGTATTCAACCGAGACGCTGCGACCTATGACTCGGCCATCGACGGTATCGTGCGCGTCTCGGTAAATCGCTTGCGCGAATTGCTTGATCGGTACTACGCCGACGAAGGCCGCAACAGTGGACTTCGATTTGAGATTCAGCGTGGTGGCTACACGCCGATCATCCGGCGATCAACGCCAGCGGGCCTGCCCGATCTTCCGCGAATTGCCGTGCTGCCACTCGCCAATTTCACGGGCGATGCCAACAACGAAGCGCTGTGCGACGGCTTGACCGAAGACGTCATCGATGCGATGACGCGGGTGCCGGACGTTCGCGTGATTGCACGCACCTCCAGTTTTCGCTTCAAAGGCGTGGCTCTGGATGTGCGCCATATCGCGAGCGAGCTGTCGGTTGATGCGCTGCTTGAAGGCAGCGTACAAATTGTTGCTGATCGGCTTCGGGTGACGGCGCAGCTCATTCTCGGTAGCGATGGCACGCACCTGTGGAGCCACGCGTTCACGTTCGCGAGCAGCGAGCGTCGTGAATTGCAGGATGCGCTGATCGACATCATGCTGCGCTCGCTAAAGCCCGGTGTGCCAGTACTGGCCGCCGTCCCCACGTCGGCACCGTCAATCAGCCCGCAAGCGCAAAGCCTCATCGATCAGGCGCGCGGCCTCAACGTTACGCAGATGCCGGAAAATTTGACCTACGCTGAAACGCTGGCGCAACGTGCGACGGAGCTCGCCCCGGAGCATGCCGACGCGTGGTTCGTGCTGGCGATGGTGCGCTATTCGCGTCGCTCTGCGTTTACCAGCGTGGCAGCGCATGAAGGTGCTAGCTCGGCTACCAACGCACTGCAACTCGCGCTCGCGCTTGACCCTGACAATGCGCAGGCGATATCGCTCTCTGCATACCTGCTCATCACCGAGTCGCTGCAATGGACTGAGGCGTTGCAGCGTGCTCAAAGAGCCGTTTCGTTGGCTCCAAATCATGCGGGCGTGAATGGTCGGCTGGCGTTTATACAGCTCTGTTTTGGTCAGTTTGCTGCATCCGTGCAAACCTACGCTCATGTTTTTTCGCTGGATCCGCTGGCACCGCCCGCGCGTTACCACTACGCGCTGGCGCTAGCAGCTTCCGGGCGCACCGTTGATGCGCTACGTTGCATTGAAGACGGACGGAAACTGCTCGGTGATTCGCCGTTGCTTCAGGAAACGCTCTGCTCGATTCTGGAAATGTCGGGGGACATCAACGCCGCTGCAAGCGTTGCTCAAAAGTCCTTGTTGCAGTATCCGGCCTCGATCAGCATCATGATGCACGCCGCGTATGCGTTGGCTGCGCGAGGTGCGCTGGACGAGGCACGCTTGATGTGCGCCCGCTATTCGGCAGCACCGACAGCGACACTCGCTCCGCAGCATGACGTTCGCATGTATGTCGAAAGTGGTGGGCCAGACTCGGACGCTTTTTTTTCGCATGCGATGGCCGTAGCGAGCGATCATGAGCCACAAGTCATGTTGCTGCCCGCTTTGCCTATCTTTAAAAAGTATCATCGTGACGCGCGCTGGCAAGCTTTGCTTGAAAAGCTCAAGTTCCCGCGACCCTAGCGCGCCACTTACCGTCATCACGTATCGCCCTATGCTCGCCAACCGCCTCGCTCACATCGAACCCTTCCACGTCATGGAGATCGCCTCGCATGCGCGTGCGCTTGAGGCGCAGGGCCGCGACATCATTCATATGGAAATCGGCGAGCCGGACTTTCCGACGCCGCAGCCAGTCATCGATGCCGCGCAGGCGATGCTCGCCAGCGGACAGATTTACTACACCAGCGCGCTGGGCATTCGCCCGCTGCGTGAGGCGATCAGCGGGCACTACAAACGCATTCACGGGCTCGACATCGCGCCGGAGCGCATCATCGTGACAGCGGGTGGATCGGCGGCGCTGCTGCTGACCTGTGCGCTGATCGTCAATCGCGATGACGAGATTCTGCTGACCGATCCATCGTACCCTTGCAATCGCCATTTTGTGCGCGTGATGGAAGGTGTGCCGAAGACGATTGCGTCGGGACCCAACGAGCGGTATCAGTTCACAGCGGAACAGATCGATCACGCATGGGGTGCGAAGACCAAAGGTGTACTGGTTGCAAGCCCGTCCAACCCGACGGGCACCAGCTTGCGTGAAGGCGAGCTCAAACGCATCGTCGATTGCGTCGCGGCGCATGGTGGCGCGCTGATTTCGGACGAAACGTATTCCGGTCTGAACTACGGTCGGAAACCAGAAACAGTTCTGGCCCACACCGAAGACGCGTTCTCGGTGAACAGTTTTTCCAAATATTTCAACATGACCGGCTGGCGACTCGGCTGGCTGGTCGCGCCAGAGCGCCACGTCCGCGATCTCGAAAAACTGGCGCAGAACCTCTACATTTCGCCTGCGGCGTTGTCGCAGCATGCGGCCCTCGCCTGTTTCACTGACGTCGGCTATGCGATTGCCGAAGCGCGCCGAGCTGAATTTGAAGCACGCCGAAATTATTTCGCCCATGCGTTAACGAGCATGGGCTTCAAAATTCCGATCCTACCCGACGGTGGATTTTTCGTCTATGCCGACGTGAGTTCGTTCACGACGGACAGCGAGGCGTTCGCCAACGAAATCCTCGACAAAACCGGTGTCGCCTTCGCGCCCGGCATCGATTTCGGCGAATACCGTTCACGCGAACATGTGCGCATGGCCTATGCCGTGAATATGGCGAAATTGCAGGAAGGCGTGCGGCGGCTGGCTGCGGTGCTTGCGTAGCCGCGATGAAGCGCAGCGAAATCGCGGAACCGGCGCACGTTGGAGAGGAGAGCCCTCGATTCCGCTGCGCTGCATCGAGGCTACGCGGCGAAACTGCATCACGCAAATTTGGATACAGCTTTGTCATAAGACAACCATTTCAATTGGGGTAGCCGCTGAAAAATACAATTCTCGACTTTCGCCATTTCACGAGCCTATCCCAATTGCAAAAGGGCTACTACGAAAAAGCTGTATTCCAGAAATCAACAAAAAAGCGGCCCGAAAGCCGCTTTTTTTGCGCCTGAAAGCGACTTACTTCAGATCCGCCACCAACGCATTACGCACGGTCTGCGGAATCGGATTGATCGCCGCCTTGTAGCGCGGATGATCCACGCCGACTGCGAGACCCACGCCGTACTTAAGCGCCGCCTTCATTTCCTTGGTCAGTTCGAAGCGCAGGAAGTGAACCGACGACGTTTTGTAATCGTTTTCGCGATCCTGATCTTCGTCGGCGATTGAATACAGCTTGGAGCTGCCTTCGACCTGAATCCAGATGCGGTCTTCGATGCCGATCAACTGCGCCAGTTGCCGCTTGCGCTCGACCTCGTCGGTGTATTCGAGCATCATCGTGGCTTTGAGGTTGCTTCCGTCCGGGATCAACGGCAAATATGCGTCGAGCTCGTTTTGCACGTTATCGCCAGCGTCAGCGCCTTCGACTTCGCTGTCTTCACGAAGCATTTCCTGAATCTGATAGCGAACCGTCATTTCGTCTTCGAATTGCAGCGCAAGATGATTGCCCAGATGAACTGTGCGATTTTTTTTGTGCGCCATCACCTCTGGTCGAAAGGTGGGACGACGCTTTGTATATTCTTCAAGCGACCAAAGATTAGCCCGTGTCAGTACAGGCGTTGACTTCTTAGCCATAATCCAATCCGTAGGTAGTCGATACATCTCAATCGGCGGGCGATTTCTGGTGGCACCCTGCGCGAAATACCGAATCCGATGCTGCGCGATGCTTGGAAACCTAATTAAATTAAGCCTCGGCACCCTTTCTCCTGCGCGCACCGTTATGTACGGTAGACCATGATTTTAGGTCGGCGGTTCCAAAAAAGCCAGTGCTCCAAGTCGGAGAAACTCAGTAAATCGCTCTAATGCGGATCATTCCCGACGAGTTTGCACCAAATTTGAGCGCAAAAAAAACGGTCCCAGTAAGCAAGCGCTCACCGGGGAAACCCTAACAGCAGGGGACGTACGACGTCGAGGCCGTTAAATCTCTTCGTACAACGGCAAGGTCAAAAATTCTTCAAAAGAATCTTTGGTCGCCATATCGGCAAAGATCACCGCCGCGCGATCAAATTTGCCGTCGAAGCCGCCCGCCTTGATCTTGGCAAGCTCCTCCGGAACCATCGCCTTGACCATGTCGGCGGTTACCTTGCGACCATCGTCGAGCACGCCTTTGGGCGTACGAATCCATTGCCACACCTGCGAGCGCGAGATTTCGGCAGTTGCCGCGTCTTCCATCAGATTGTGAATCGGCACGCAACCGTTGCCCGCAAGCCAGGCACCAAGGTAGTGAATACCAACGTTGATATTCATGCGCAAACCGAATTCCGTAATCGGCGCTTCCGGCTTGAAGTCGAGCAGGTTTGCGGCTGTGACCTTGACATCCGGACGCTGTTTTTCCCACTGGTTCGGCTTGTCGCCCAGCACATCCACAAACTCTTTCATCGACGCCTCGACGAGGCCCGGATGCGCGACCCAGCCGCCATCGTAGCCATCGGTCGCGTCGCGCTTCTTGTCGGCAATGATGCCGCCCATGGCGATGGCGTTTTTCTCGGGATCGTTCTTGATAGGAATCAGCGCGCTCATGCCACCAATGGCTGGCGCACCGCGACGATGGCAGGTTTCCAGCAGCAGCAATGCGTACGAACGCATGAACGGCGCGGTCATCGTGACCTTGGCGCGATCGGCAAGGCAGAAGCTCTTGTCCAGCTTGAATTTCTTGATGCACGAGAAGATGTAATCCCAACGACCGGCGTTCAAACCCGCGCTGTGCTCGCGCAATTCGTAAAGCATCTCTTCCATCTCAAACGCGGCGTTGATCGTCTCGACCAGCACCGTCGCCTTGATCGTGCCCTGAGGCAAGCCCAGCTCGTTCTGCGTCATCACAAAGACGTCGTTCCACAAGCGCGCTTCAAGGTGCGACTCAAGCTTCGGCAGATAGAAGAACGGGCCGTAGCCGCGCGCGATTTGTTCTTTCGCGTTGTGAAACATAAACAGGGCGAAATCGAAGATGCCGCCGTGAACGCGCTTGCCATCAATCAGCACATGCTTCTCTTCAAGGTGCCAACCGCGCGGACGTACTTGCAGCGTGGCGATCTTGTCGTTCAACTTGTAGAGCTTGCCTTTTTGCTCGAGCGTGAGCGTGCGGCGAATCGCCTTGCCGAGGTTGATCTGGCCCTGAATCTGGTTATCCCACGATGGCGAATTCGAATCTTCGAAATCGGTCATGTAGCTGTCCGCGCCGGAATTGAACGCGTTGATCACCATCTTGGCGTCGACCGGTCCGGTGATTTCCACGCGGCGGCATTCGAGCGCTTTTGGAAGCGGCGCGATTTTCCATGACGCGTCGTCGCGAATGTGTTTCGTCTCGGCGAGAAAATCGAGCTTTTCACCCGCGTCCAGACGCTTGGCCAGCACGACACGCGCCGCCAGCAGTTTCTGACGACGCGGCTCAAATGCGCGATGCAGCTTGGCGACCAGCTCCATCGCTTCTGGCGTCAGGATGGTGGCGAAGTCAGCGGAAATGGGGGCATTGATCTCGATGCCGGGGCCGTAGATAGGAGTTGTCATAGTTGCAGGATAGTTTTGAGCTGTGGTTTATGTGTGTACCGGCAGCAAGGGCGATGCCAAAGTGGCGAGTGCCAATGCTGTCGGGTAGCAGGAAAATGGTTTTGCGGGGAAAGTCTGCTGCCGAGCGTCGGATCGCGACGTCGGGACTGGATCAGCTTCTATTGCGGTGCACAAATTTTAGCGCGCCGCGGATTTGCAGGGCCTACCTACTCCGGCGTCGCAGCCACTTCATCGGCGCGGGCGCGCGCAGCCGTACGTCGGCCTTCGTTGAGCACGTAAAGCCCGCTGGCCAGAATTACCAGCATGCCCAAAAGCGTAAATCCATCGGGTAAATTGTCGTAAACCAGCCAGCCGTAAAACGTGGCGATCAGCAGCTGCACGTACATAAAAGGGGCCAGCGTCGAGGCGTCGGCGATGGAGTAGGCCTTGATCATGCACCAATGTCCGAACATGCCAAAAAGACCCAGAAACGGCAGGATGAGCCATTCGGACACATTGATAGGCATTCGTGCCACCGTCGGCGCGACGACCGTTAGCGCCAACGCTCCAATCGCGTTGGCGTGAAACAAAAGCACCAACGAATCGGCCTCGTCCGCCACCTTGCGCGTCAACACGAGATACAGCGAATAAAAAGCAGCCGAGCTGAGCGCCGCAATCGCGCCAATGCCCGTGTGCGTCAACCCGGGACGCAAGGCGATGAGCACGCCAATAAAGCCGATGCCGAGCGCGATCCAGTGCGTGCGCTGCGGCTTTTCTCCGAGCAGAAACGCAGAAAAAACCACGACCATCGTCGGTCCGATGAAGGACACCGTAGCGGCCTCCACCAAGGGCAAATGGGACAGCGCGGTCCAGAAGCAGAGCGTACTGACCACGAGCGTAATGCCGCGCAAAATCTGGATGCCAGGGCGCGGCGCGTGGGCGAATTTGAAGCCTTTAGTGACCACCAGATACCCGCCGACCAGAAGTGTCGGCACTAGATAACGCAGCCAGACGGCGGCGGTCAAAGGATAGGTGCGTGCGACCCATTTCGCCGCCGCGTCCATCGTTGCAAACAGCGTGATGCCTGCGAACAGCCAATACAGGGCGGCACGTTGACTAGGTTGCAAGCGGCGCTTCCGGTAAATCGGGGTGTGGCTTCAACTGCCATTCTCCCAGCGTCTGTAAATGGCCTTGCGTGAGATGGAGCACGCGATCACAGCGTGCGGCCAAATCGCGGTCATGCGTGACGAGCACGAGCGACGCGTTGCGGCTGCGCGTCGCGTCCAGCAGCATCGCAAACACGCGATCACCGTTTTCCTGATCAAGGTTGCCAGTCGGCTCGTCGGCGAGCACACAGGCGGGCTCAGTAACGAGTGCGCGTGCAATGGCGACGCGCTGACGTTCGCCGCCCGAGAGCTCCGACGGCAAATGTTGCAGGCGATGCGACAGACCCACAGAGGCCAAAAGCTCGGTGGCCTTTGCATCGGCAATCGCGACCGGCGTGCGCCGAATTCGCAGCGCGAGCGCGACATTTTGCACTGCGGTCAACTCGGCCAGCAAATGATGAAATTGATAAACAAATCCTAGCGCACGGTTGCGCAGATCACCGCGCGCCGCGTCGGACATATTTGCCAGCGGATTACCCAGCAGGCTCACGCTTCCCTTGCTCGGCGAATCGAGTCCTCCGAGTAAGTGCAACAGCGTGCTCTTGCCGGAACCGGACGATCCGACGATGGCCACTGATTCGCCGCCCGTCACTGCGAACGACACATCGGTCAACACTTGGGTCGATGCCGGGCCGCTCTCATAGCGCTTGCCGAGCCCGATTGCCTCAACAATTGGCCTATTCATAGCGCAGCGCCTCCGCCGGATTCACGCGGCTCGCGTGCCAGCTTGGATACAGCGTCGCGAGCAGGGAGAGACCCAGACTCATGAGCGTGATGGTTGTCACATCGCTCGTCAAAACTTTCGACGGCAACTCGGTGATCAGGTACACCGTTTTATCGATGAAGGTCACGCCAAACAACCGTTCAATCGCGCCCACGACATGATCGAGATTGAACGAAACCAAGAGCCCAAGCACGAGCCCGATCAAAGTGCCGATCACGCCAATAATGCTGCCCTGAACGATGAAAATCTGCATGATGCCGAGCGGCCTTGCGCCGAGCGTGCGCAGAATCGCAATGTCGGACTGCTTGTCGGTGACCACCATCACCAGCGTGCTGACGAGATTGAACGCTGCGACGGCCACGATCAGCGTCAGGATGATGAACATCACGCGTTTTTCCATCTGCACGGCTTTGAAAAAACTCGCATTCATGCGCGTCCACGGCACCACTTCAATCCCCGCAGGCAGCGATTTCAGCCACTGTCCGGTCACTGCATCGGCCTGCATCAAGTCGCGCAGTTTCACGCGAATGCCGGTGACAGTTTCGCCAAATTGATAGAGCCGCTGCGCATCAGACATGTGCACCAGCGCCACGCGGCTATCGGCCTCGATCCAGCCGATTTCGAACAAACCGACCACAGTGAAATTTTTCAAACGCGGCACTGAACCCGCAGGCGTCACGGTCGTTTGCGTGGAGACGAGCGCCACTTTTTCACCCACACGAACCCCGAGATTTCGCGCCAGATCCACACCGAGAATCACGCCCCAGGTGCCCGGCTGCAACGAATCGAGCGTGCCGACCTTCATGTGCTTCTGGATCGTCGCAATTTGGGTTTCGTTGGCTGGATCGATGCCGCGAACGAGGGACGGCTTGCTGATTTCACCGTTGAGCCACATGCCTTCGCCCTGCACATAGGGCGCGACTGCTTCGACCTCGGGATTGGTTTTAAGCGTCGCGGCAACGCCCTGCCAGTCGCCAAGCGGCGAATCAAAGCCCTTGACTTCCACATGCGCGGTCGCCGCCAGCATGCGCTCGCGGAGTTCGCTCTGAAACCCGTTCATCACCGAAATCACGATGATCAACGCAGCCACGCCCAGCGCAATGCCGAGCATCGAAATGAGCGAAATAAAGGAGATGAAACTGTTGCGACGCTTGGCACGTACATATCGCACGCCAAGCTCCAACTCGTAGCGGGAAAGGAGGGACATTAAATTGAATTCTACGCGTCGGAAGCAGTGCAGACTGCGCACGTTGTCGCTTTGTTCCGCCGACCAAAGCAATTCCGGCTGAACAACAATGTGGTGTCACCCCGTTGAACAAACCTTCATGCTTTCGCTGGCAAAGCCTGCGCCGTTTTGCAATCAACACGCCGCTTACAGGCATTCGCCACGAGGAGCACAACTCCGGGATTCGCGCTTTATGGTTCGCGTGCTTGACGACGTCGCCCTCACTGCATTCGCACTTTTAGGTGCTACCGATTGGCTTTTCTGATAAACGGCTTGTTTGTTAGGGCTAGCGCCTGATTTTACTGATTCTCGACTTTGAGCGTAAATGGCGATTAGCCCTCGTTATTAAGCCGTCTCGACGCTAAGTTGTTGAAAAAGCGAATCGCGCTCATGCAGAAACCATCGTTAGCTGAACAAAGCAAAGACAGCGGCACACGGTTTGCTTACTATTGCACCAAGATCGCGCCTTTGCGAACACCACCGTACCCTGACTATGCAAGCCATCACGCCACCTCCCGTATCGCATTTCGACGAAATGCTCACTTGGTCGGGTGCGAGCCCCAGTCATTTGCAGAGCCAGTTTCAGACGCAGCTTCAGCATTTTGGCGGGGCAACGCTGGACGCCCCGCCTGCAGGTCAGTCGCAATCACAGTCACAGTCACAAACATTAGGGCCGCGCGAGCACTACGTGCCGTACGGCAACTGGCTCGCGGATACGCCGTCGGCATCGCTCACGCAGCGGCGGGCACAGGCCGATTTGCTGTTCCGGCGCATCGGCATTACGTTCACTGTGTATGGCGAAGAAGGCGGCACTGAGCGACTGATTCCGTCGGACGTCATTCCGCGCATCATCACGGCAGACGAATGGGCGTACCTGGAGCGAGGACTGACGCAGCGGGTGACGGCGATCAACAAGTTTCTCGCCGACATTTATCACGATCAGGCGATCCTGAAAGCCGGTTTGATTCCGCGCGAACAGATCGAAGGCAACTCGCAATTCCAGACCAAGATGGTCGGCGTCAAGGTGCCACACGGTACGTATGCGTCGATCACGGGTGTGGACATCGTTCGCAACAACGACGGCAAATATTACGTGCTGGAAGACAACTTGCGCGTTCCCTCGGGCGTGAGCTACATGCTCATGAACCGCAAGATGATGATGCGGCTTTTCCCTGAGCTTTTCCTGCGGCAAACCGTGCGCCCGGTGGAGCATTATCCGGCCCTGTTGTTGCAGACGCTTCGCGAATCGACCGACATCGACAATCCGACGGTCGTGCTGTTGACACCCGGGCGTTTCAATAGCGCGTATTTCGAGCACACGTTTCTCGCGCAGCAAATGGGCGTTGAGCTGGTTGAAGGGCAAGACCTGTTCGTTAAAGATGATCGCGTTTACATGCGCACGACGAGCGGCTCGCAGCGCGTAGATGTGATGTATCGCCGGCTCGATGACACCTTCCTTGATCCGCTTGCGTTTAACCCGGACTCTGCGCTCGGTGTGCCCGGCCTGTTCCAAGCCTATGCCAAGGGCAACATCGTAATTTGCAACGCGATTGGCACCGGTGTGGCGGACGACAAATCGATCTATCCCTACGTGCCGGACATGATCAAGTTCTACCTCAATGAAGAGCCGATTTTGAACAACGTGCAGACGTATCAATGCAGGAAGCCAGCTGATCTGTCCTACGTGCTCGCGAACATGAAAGATCTGGTGGTGAAAGAGGTTCATGGCGCCGGTGGTTACGGGATGCTAGTGGGGCCAGCGTCGACCGCAAAAGAGGTTGAAGATTTCGCCGCGATTGTGAAAGCGAACCCCAGCAATTACATCGCGCAACCGACGTTATCGCTGTCGAGCTGCCCGACGTTTGTGGAATCTGGCATCGCGCCGCGACACATAGATTTGCGACCGTTCGTGTTGACCGGTCGTGAGGTGCGCATGGTTCCGGGCGGGCTCACTCGCGTGGCGCTACGCGAAGGCTCGCTCGTGGTGAACTCGTCACAAGGCGGCGGCACCAAGGACACTTGGGTGCTCGGTGACAGTGGCGAAACACTCGCAGCCAGTCCGGCCAAGGAGGGCAAGTAGTCATGCTGAGCCGCGTTGCCTCCCACCTCTACTGGATGAGTCGTTATCTTGAGCGTGCCGAAAACATGGCGCGTATTCTCGATGTTACGCAATCGCTTGCCATGCTGGATCGCTCGGCCGATTCGGGCGGCGCGATGACCCCCATTGTCATAACCGAAGCGCAAACAGAATTCGCCGAAACGAAGTTGCCCGCGACTTACGCCAACGTGATCGCGTTCCTCGCGTGGGATAAAAAGCACCCCTCCTCCATCCGCAATTGCTTCGAGGCAACGCGCGAAAATGCGCGCGCTGTGCGTGGCTCGATCACCAGCGAGATGTGGGAAAACATCAACGACACCTGGCTTGCAATGCAGGACAAAATGCAAATGATTGACCCGCTGATGACGGGTAACGAATTTTTTGAATGGGTGAAAGAGCGATCCCATCTCTTCCGTGGCGTGACCTTTGCCACCGCGCGCCGTGATCAGCCGTATCACTTCACACGACTCGGCACCTTCATCGAACGCGCCGACAACACCGCACGCATCCTGAACGTGAAATACGCCGAAGAGTCACCCGACACGTTCGACGAAACGGAGGAAGACAAAGAGACGGATTACTACCGCCTATCAGCCGTGTTGCGCTCGGTCTCCGCGCTTGAGGCGTATCGCGACACCTATCGGGACGTGATCGACGCCAGACGCGTCGCAGAAATCATGATCTTCGACGACAAACTGCCGCGCTCATTGCGCTACTGTCTCGATGAGGCCACCAAGTGCCTCGACGACTTGCCCAAAGACAGCGGCCGTATTCCACGCCGCATCGCCTCCGAAATCAACGCGAAGCTGCGTTACGGGACGGTAGACGAAGTATTCGACTATGGCCTGAAACGCTACCTTGCGGATTTTTTGGTGGATATGGAACGGCTGGGTACGGCGGTGAATACGGCGTACATGGAGTTGCACTGAGGCGCTGCGCGCATTAGGGCGAAGTGAGGTCGAGCGAGGTGGAGCGAGGCGGGCAAAGGAAGCCCACCTCACAGAACCCGGGCAGTTCATACCGAAATACTCGGCCCGATAAAATCGGCAGTTGTTTCTGCCTTCACTCGCGCTTTCGCGAGGTCAACCATGACTTACTGTGTCGCCATGTCCCTGCACGAGGGTATGCTTTTCGCCTCGGATTCCCGCACCAACGCAGGCGTCGACAATGTATCCACATTCTCAAAAATGCATGTCTTTGATGTGCCGGATGGTGAGCATCAACGCTGCATTGTCGCCGTGAACGCGGGCAACCTGGCGACAACGCAGGGTGTGGTCAGTCAGTTGCGGCGCAAGGCGCTGGTAGACGAAGCACACATCCTGAACGCGCCCTCGATGTTTGATGTGGCGGAGCTGTTTGGGCAGGCGATCAAGGCTGCAATTTCGCACGCGGAGGAAAACCAGCTCACGCAATCGTCAGTCGATTTCACCTGCACGTTTTTGGTCGGCGGGCAAATTCGTAACGAAGCGCCGCGCTTGTTCTTGATTTATCCGCAGGGTAATTTCATCGAGGCGACGAGCGACACGCCGTATTTTCAGATTGGCGAAGGCAAATACGGCAAGCCGATCATTGATCGCGTTGTACGTCCTGAAACACCGATGGCTGAGGCACTCAAGTCCGCGATGGTGTCATTTGATTCGACGATGAAGTCGAACTTGTCGGTCGGTTTGCCGATCGATGTGTTGATTCTGAAGCGTGATCATTTAAAGCCGTCGCTGCGCTATCGGGTGACCGAAGACGACGCTTACTTTCAAAATATTCGCAAGGCTTGGGGACAAGGTTTGCGGCAAGTGTTTCAGAGCTTGCCGCAACCTGACTGGTTTCATCGTTGAGCGCCGCCTCAGGTGTCAGATCTGGCGGCTCTGACGCGAAGCGTGACCAGTCGCGCTACATCGTTCTGCTGGCGCTCTTGCTCGGTAGTCAACCGGTAGCGACCGATCTTTATCTGCCCGCGCTGCCGGCCATTGCTGCCGAACTGGGCAACCCGGCACTCACGCTGACCGGGCTGATGCTCGCCTTCGGTTTTGCGCAATTAATTCTCGGCCCGCTATCGGATCGCTACGGTCGGCGGCCCGTGCTGTTGGTCGGATGCGCTGCCTATGCGCTCACCTCGTTTGCGGGCGCTTGGGTGACTACTCTTTACTGGCTGGTCGTCTGCCGTTGCCTGCAGGGTGCGGCGATGGCGGCGCTCGTCGTCTGTGCGCGGGCGTCAGTGCGCGACCTCTATGCGCCGACTGAAGGCACGCGTGTGCTCTCACGTGGCCTCACTGGACTGGGCCTCGTCGCGCTTGCTTCGCCACTGACGGGCGCGATTACCGTGGCCTACTTTTCATGGCATGCAACGTTTATTGCATTGGGTGTTTACGGTGTAATTGCGTTTGCCTGGGTCTGGTCTTACTACGTGGAATCACGGCCCGACGTCGTGCCCAAGGACGCCAACGCCGTCAGCAAGAGCGTGACGATTGCAGTACTCAAAGGCCCACGATTTCGTGCATGGACTGCGATGCTCATCGCCACGTACTGCACGCTGTTTTGCTTCCTGCTTTCATCAGGTTTTGTCTACATCAAAGTGTTTGCGTTTTCTCCGCTCGCCTGCGGCCTGACGCTGGCTGCGAACAGCGTCGCCTACATTGCCGGTACGTACTGGTGTCGCCACTTGTTAGCCAACCGGGGGCCAGACAAGGCGGTGCGATTGAGCGCGATGTTTGCTGTCGTGGGAGGAGTTTTCATGACTCTCACCGCGTTCGCAAGCGGCGCGCCGCAGCCGTGGGCGATGATTGTTGGGCAATGCCTGATCGCCATTTCACATGGCGTGAATCAGCCCTGCGGACAGGCCGGTGCAATCGGAGATTTCCCGGAGCATGCAGGTCGCGCTGCGGCGCTCTCCGGATTCGCGATGATGGTGGCCGCGTTTATTTGCGGTCAGTTGATGGCGCCAAGCCTCGGTATCAGCGCCTGGCCGTTGGTTATATCGAACGTGGTCGGTAGCGCGGGGATCGCGTTTGTCGCATGGGTGATGGTGCCGTGTGCCTACGGACAAAGCACCGCAGACTCGTGACTGTTCACAACCCGTGCGTCGACAGCAGGCGCTCGGCGCGCAACAGTCCGTCAGGAGCGAGCTTCCCCAAACCGAGAAAGTGCTCCGATGGGCCGTACACACGGAGCAGCAATTCGTCGCCTTCGGATGACCTTGGCAACGCGTCAGTTCGATCGCAACTTACGAACTTGCCGTTTTGAATGTTTCTAGCGCCGAATTCGTTGAGCGTGACGCGCGGCAATTCCGCGACCAACGAGTCCGTTGGTAGAAGCCATGATGAGCGCGTGGCATCGTCGCATTCCATCCACGCGTCAAGCGACTGCGCAGCATTTAGGTCAAAACCCCCTGTACGCGTCCGCCGCAGTGAGGCCAGGTGCCCGACGGTTCCAAGCGCTAACGCAAGATCCTCCGCGAGCGTTCGGATGTAAGTGCCTTTGCTGCACACGACCGATATTTCGAACTCTTGCGCGGCGGCGTCGCACGACAACAAGTTAATAGCATGAATTTCAACGGTGCGCTTCGCCAGTTCAACAGCCTGACCGGCGCGAGCGTATTCGTACGCAGGTTTGCCAGCAACTTTCAACGCAGAGTAGACGGGCGGCGTTTGTTCGATGCTGCCGACGAATTGGGAAAGTACGGCGCGTATCGCGCCAGAATCACAATCTGCAGGACGTGTCTCGGTGATTTCGCCCTCACGGTCGCCCGTGGTCGTGGCGGCGCCCAGCTTGATTGTGGCCAGATAGCCCTTATCGGCGTCCAGGAGGCGCTGGGCGTACTTGGTGGACTCGCCAATGCAGATCGGCAGCAAACCCGTCGCCAGAGGGTCTAGCGTGCCCGTATGGCCCGCTTTGGTTACGCCTAGTGTCCGAAAAATTCGCCGCAGTCGCGAAACGACCGAAAAAGAAGACATGCCTGCCGGTTTGTCGACCAGCGCCACACCGTGCAGTGCCACGAATGAAACTACGCTGGGTTGCCGGAGGCAGCGGAAGTTGGCTGGTCGTCTGGCGCGACGACCCGAGCATCATCCTCACGCGCTGAATCAATCAAAGCGGAAAGTCGCATGCCTTCTTCAAACGTCTTGTCGTATTCGAAGTGCAAAAGCGGCGCCTTAAAAATTGTCAACCGCGCAGCAATGCCGTGACGCAAATAGCCATTGACGCTTTTGAAACCCGCGTCCGCGTCTGCCTGCCCCGAATAGCCCTGCGGATGCACGTAGCGCACCAAAGCATGCGACAGATCAGACGTCACCTCCACTTGCGTGACGGTAACGCCCTTGACGCGCGGATCGCGAACTTCGGTTGCAATCATCTGAGCAAGTTCGCGTTGAACTTGCTCGGAAACCCTCAACGCACGTTGCGATAGGCCTTGCTTAATACCCACTAGAGTGTGCGTTGGACTTCAACGATTTCGTAAATCTCAAGGCGATCACCTTCTTGAATTTCGCTGTAGTTCTTGAGCGAGAGACCGCACTCGTAACCTTCTTTGACCTCCTTGACGTCGTCCTTGAAGCGTTTGAGCGAATCGAGCTCGCCGCTCCATGCAACCACGTTGTCGCGCAGCAAGCGCACTTGCGCGCCGCGCTTGACGAGGCCTTCGAGTACGTAGCAACCGGCAATGGTGCCGATCTTCGACGCGCGGAATACCTGACGAATTTCGACCAGACCCAGCGTGTTTTCTTTCTGCTCTGGTGCGAGCATGCCGGAAAGCGCATTTCGAACGTCATCGACGGCTTCGTAGATGATGTCGTAATAGCGAATCTGCACGCCTTCTGACTCGGCAAGTTTGCGCGAAGTCGCATCCGCACGAACGTTAAAGCCGATGATGATCGCCTTCGACGCCGATGCCAGGTTGACGTCACTTTCGGTGATGGCACCGACGGCGCTGTGTACCACCTGAACCCGCACTTCGTCCGTCGACAATTTGCCCAGCGCATACGCCAAGCCTTCGTATGAGCCCTGAACGTCCGCTTTGATAATGAGTGGCAGCAATCGCGCCGCTGTTTCACCCATATTCGCAAACGCATTTTCGAGCTTTGAGGCTTGCTGTTTGGCGAGTTTGACATCGCGGTATTTGCCCTGACGGAACAACGCGATTTCACGCGCCTTGCGCTCGTCACCCAACACGAGGATGTCATCGCCTGCGGACGGCACGTCCGACAAGCCCTGAATCTCAACCGGAATCGCCGGACCTGCGGTGGTGATGTTTTTGCCGTCCTCGTCGGTCATCGCGCGAACGCGACCAAACACCGAGCCGGCAAGCACCATGTCGCCGCGCTTTAAGGTACCACTGGTGACCAAGACCGTTGCCACTGGGCCGCGACCACGATCGAGGCGGGCCTCGATGACCAGACCGCGTGCTGGCGCGTCGATTGGTGCTTTGAGTTCGAGCACTTCAGCTTGCAACAGGATGCTTTCGAGCAGCCGATCAATACCCTCACCAGTCATCGCTGACACAGGGACAAAAATAGCTTCGCCGCCATATTCTTCAGGCACGATGCCTTCGGTCACAAGCTCTTGCTTCACGCGATCCATGTTGGCGCCCGGTTTGTCGATCTTGTTGATGGCAACAATGACCGGCACGTTGGCGGCTTTGGCGTGCGCGATGGCTTCTTTCGTTTGCGGCATGACGCCGTCGTCTGCGGCGACAACAAGAATGACAATGTCAGTGACTTTTGCTCCACGAGCACGCATGGCTGTGAATGCCTCATGGCCTGGCGTGTCGAGGAAGGTGATTACGCCGCGCGGCGTGGTGACGTGATACGCACCGATGTGCTGCGTGATACCACCCGCTTCACCGCTGGCAACGCGTGCCGTACGGATGCGATCAAGTAGTGAGGTTTTGCCGTGATCAACGTGGCCCATGATGGTCACCACGGGCGGACGAACTTCAAGCTTTGCGTCTGCATCACCGACGTGATCGGTGAGCGCTGCATCAGGATCGTTGTCCTTTGCTGCAACCGCAGTACGGCCCAATTCCTCGGCAAGAATCATGGCAGTGTCTCGATCAAGCACCTGATTGATCGTGACCATCTGGCCCATCTTCATCATGCTCTTAATCAACTCAGCCGCTTTTACTGACATCTTGTGCGCTAATTCACCTACGGTAATCGTCTCTGGAATGACGACGTCTTTCAGCGTCAAATCGGGCTGCTCAATGGCAGGGCCACGAGTCTCCGCTCCGCGTTTTGCGCCGTGACCTTTGCCACCGCGCCCGCCAGCTTTCCAGCCGTTTGCAGCGCCAGCATCGGGCGGCGCATCACGCGATTTCATGACTTTTTTGCGCGCGGCATCTTCCTGCCAGGCCGGGGCCTTTTTGTCACCCGGTTTGGCTGTGGCTGGTCGTGCGCCTGCGGCCGGAGCGGCTTTATCGCCAGGTTTTGCCGCCGCGCCCGGTTTCGTTGGTCGGTGCAACGTATTTTCTGTCGACTTCGGCTTCGGCGGAGTCGGCGTCATGTCGACACGCTCGCCGATTCGGGGGCGGTTGCCCGCAGGCGTAACAGGCGTCGCAGCAACCGGTGCCGCGACAGCTTTGACCGGCGCGGCGACGGCAGAGACGGCGACCGCTGAAGCTGTTGAAGCTCCCGTTGGCGCAGCAGCCTTTGGGGCGTCCGACTTTGGCGGTGCCAAGACGCGCACAACAGCCTCGCCCACCACGGCGGTCGGTGTTTTTGCGACGACGGGCGCAACAACTGGCAGATCCAATGGTGCAACAGGCGGCGCCTCAGGGGCCGTTTCCGCTGTCGCCTCAGCCACTTCTTTTTGCTGTTTGATTTCGTTACGAGCGGCTTCACGTGCCTGCTTATCCTGCTGCTCCTTTTCTTGCACTTCGCGAAGCGCTGCACCTCTTGCTTCTTCAGCGCCACGAGCAGCAATCTCTTGGGCTGAAAGTACTGGCTTGATCGCAACGGCGGCAAGATTGATCTCAATCGGCTCGACGACTGGAGCAGGCACGGCCGTCTCGGCGGCGCGGGTTACGAGGACACGCTTTTTGCGCACCTCAACCTGAACCACGCGGGACTTGCCTGTCGCGTCGGCAGTACGTAACTCGGTCGTTGACTTGCGGGTCAACGTGATGCGTTTCCCAGCGCTTTCGTCGGCTCCGCCGTGCTGTTTACGC
This sequence comes from Burkholderiales bacterium, assembly GCA_025352105.1. Taxonomy (GTDB): domain Bacteria; phylum Pseudomonadota; class Gammaproteobacteria; order Burkholderiales; family Casimicrobiaceae; genus Casimicrobium. Next base: position 67,548 of record JANXUB010000045.1, read on the forward strand.
AAATAATCAAGCAGCTTACCTTTGTCCGAAGCAGACAGAGGCGCGTCTGCGGCTGACGCTTCGACACCTGCGGAGGCAAGTTGTCTCAGCAACGCGTCCGGACTCAAGTTCAATTCACTTGCAAATTCAGTTACAGTGGTTTTTGTGATGCTCAAGTGGCCCCCTCGTGCTACTGCGCAGCTGCGAACCAAGATTCGCGAGCACGGGCAATCAATTGTGTAGCTGCTTTGGCGTCGGCGCGGCCCATCAACTGGCGCTCGTCATCCGTCAAATCAGTAAAGTCATTGTCGAGAAGCGCGCGGGCGCGCTCCTCTGGCAGCACGCGAATGGCGCACAACTCATCTGATGCGAGATCACCCAAAGCGTCGCGTGTTGTGATGCCAAAACGAGAAAGCTTCATCAGCAATTCGGTATCTACGCCTTCGAGCGTTTTCAAATCATCCGACGCATTCTCAAGCACTTCTTCTTTGGCGATTTCATCGGTCAAAGCGGCATTGCGGGCTCGTGTCCGCAGTTCTTGAACTGTATCTTCGTCAAAGGCCTCGACGGCCTGCAGTTCAGCGACGGGAACGTAGGCAACTTCCTCAACAGTGGAAAAACCCTCGTCAACGAGGATTTGAGCAACCTCTTCATCAACGTCCAACTTGTCCATGAATACGTTGCGCAACCGCACCGACTCGGCCTCCGTCTTCGTTGCGGATTGCTCTTCACTCATCAAGTTGAGGTGCCAGCCTGTTAGCTCGGACGCAAGGCGAACGTTTTGCCCGCCTTTACCAATAGCCAATGCCAAATTGTCTTCATTGACGACAACATCCATTGCATGACGTTCTTCGTCAACAACGATGCTCGTAATTTGTGCGGGAGCTAGTGCATTGATAACGAATTGCGCTGTGTCCTCGGCAAACAGAATAATATCAATCCGTTCGCCGGCCAATTCGTTGGTAACCGAGTTCACCCGCGAGCCGCGCATGCCGATGCAAGTACCCTGTGGATCAAGACGCGGATCGTTGGATTTCACTGCGATCTTCGCGCGCATTCCTGGATCGCGCGCAACTGCCTTAATTTCGATTACACCTTCCTCGATTTCTGGCACCTCTAGTTCAAACAAGGCCGAAACAAACTGCGGGGCGGTACGTGACAAGATGAGTTGTGGGCCGCGCGCCTGGCGATCAACACGCAACACATAGGCGCGCACACGATCACCCACGCGGAAGTTTTCTTTTGAAATTAACTGATCGCGCGGAATCACTCCTTCAACGCGGCCCGACTCAACGATGATATTGCCACGGTCGATTCGGCGTACGGTACCGTTGATGAGCTGATCGTTGCGGTCAAGAAACTCTTCGAGCACCTGCTCGCGTTCGGCATCGCGAACCTTTTGCAGGATGACCTGCTTCGCTGCTTGTGCACCGATACGTCCAAAGGGAATCGGCTCAAGCGACTCCTCAACGTATTCAGCCATCAGTTTGCTAGTGTCGAATTCGTGCGCCTCACGCAGCATCATCTGATTGTCCGGATCAACAAATTCTTCGTCGGGAACGATGAGCCAGCGGCGGAAAGATTTGTAATCGCCAGTTTCACGATCGATCTCAACACGCGCTTCGATTCGCTCTTTGTTCAAGCGCTTCGTAGCCGACGCGAGCGCCTGCTCAAGGGCCTCAAAAATGACTTCCTTGGGAACACTCTTTTCGCGCGCCAACGCGTCTGCAAGAACCAAAATTTCGCGATTCATATATTTCTCCAGCTAGTACTGTGGCACCACGCGCGCGCGCGCGACATGTGCGTAAGGAATTTTGTTGACTGCCCCGTCAACGTCTATCGTGATCTGATCGCCATCGAGTCCCACCAGAACACCCGCCAACTTACGAAGCCCCTCAAACGCAGGTTCAATCGTGAGCTTTACTGTTTCACCGGCAAAGCGATCAAAGTGATCCAACTTGGTCAGAGCGCGATCCATACCGGGCGAAGAAACCTCAAGGTGCTCGTAGGGAATATCAGCGGCGATTAAAGCGTCTTCAATCTTCCCTGACATTGCAGAACAATCATCCAGGCCGATCAGGTCAACACCCTTGCGGCTGTCCGGGCGATCAAGGAACACACGCCACAATTCACGCGCAGCAAAATATTCCGCCTCGATCAGCTCATAGCCGTTGGCGGTCAGTACCTCACTGATCAATGTTTTTGTGTTCGCTGACAAGCAAATTTAACCAAAAAAAAATGGGCCTAGGCCCATTTCCATAAATACACCGGCGATGAACGCTATGCCAATTGGGCTGAAGCGATTCCCCGCACGGGGAAGTGGTGGCCAAGGGCGGAATTGAACCACCGACACGCGGATTTTCAATCCGCTGCTCTACCAACTGAGC
>JANXUB010000072.1 GCA_025352105.1 Burkholderiales bacterium
GTTCACTACGCGCTCCAATTGCTCTCCCACGAGCTACAACGCTCCGAGGGCTCACGGGATGCGCACAGCGTTCCGAAACCTTGTCCATCCTACGCCTCATTCCTAATGGACATTAAATTCAGCATACAAGGGTTAGGGAGAAGGGTATGTTTACCTGGAGAACAACCGTGACTGCCCAAGTCGACTCCCCCTCACCCCAACCCTCTCCCGCGAGGGGAGAGGGGGCAGACCCACCGAAGAGGGACATAACCTTTCGTAACGTGAAATCGGCAAAACAACAATGACCGAAGTCCTAAAACAACACCTCATCGACCCCGAAATCTGCATTCGCTGCAACACCTGCGAAGACACATGCCCGGTCGATGCGATCACCCATGATTCGCGCAATTACGTGGTGGACGCGGACATCTGCAATCACTGCATGGCCTGCATTTCTCCGTGCCCAACTGGGTCGATTGACAACTGGCGGACAGTGTTGCGCGTGGCGGCTTATCCGACGGCCGATCAATTGACGTGGGACGAGTTGCCGAAGGAAGTGCCACTGGCGGATCTGCCCGCCGACGCCGTGGCTGCACTAGATGGCGACATCACCGACGAACTGCAAACCAACGCCGCAGACGCGAGCCTCGGCTCGGTCGTCGCTCCGGCGTCGGCTTCTGTTCCCACCGTTAATCTCCACGGCATACGGAACGTCATCACCGCGACGGTCAGCGGCAATTTTCGCGTCACCCAACTCGGCACCGAGAGCGACACCCATCACATCGTGCTTGATTTCGGCAGCGCCAATTTCCCGGTGCTTGAAGGGCAGTCGCTGGGCATCATTCCGCCCGGTGTCGACGCGCAGGGCCGCGCGCATCACGCGCGCCAGTACTCCATCGCTAACCCGCGCGATGGTGAGCGACCGGGCTATAACAACGTCTCGCTGACGGTGAAACGGGTGACAACCGACTACGACGGCAAGCCAGTTCGCGGCGTCGCGTCGAACTATGTTTGCGATTTGAAAAAAGGCGATGTGGTGCAGGTGATCGGCCCGTTCGGCGCGACCTTCCTGATGCCCAATCATGCGCCGAGCAACCTTCTGATGATCTGCACCGGCACCGGCAGCGCGCCGATGCGCGCCATGACCGAGCGTCGTCGTCGCCTGCGTCTTGCGGGTAACGACAACGGCGGAAAACTCATGCTGTTCTTCGGCGCGCGCTCGCAGCAGGAGCTGCCGTATTTCGGCCCGCTCATGAATCTGCCGAAGGATTTCATCGATATCAATTTCGCGTTTTCGCGGACGCCGAATCAGCCGAAGCGTTATGTGCAGGATCTCATGCGTGAGCGAGCGGCGGACATTGCGACGTTGCTCAAAGACGCGAACAGCTACTTCTACGTCTGTGGTCTGAAGGGCATGGAAGCTGGTGTGCTTGACGTGCTGCGTGACACCGCAATCTCGCATGGCATGGATTGGCAGACGTTGCATGCTGAACTCAAGCGCGACGGGCGGCTGCATCTGGAGACGTACTGATCGCACCCTATGAGTTCGTCCTTGTAGGAGCGGCTTGCCGCGACCTGCGGTGCTACTGCGGACTATGGTCGCGGCAAGCCGCTCCTACAGACTGCGATGCCCAGCGATAGTCGGAACTCAGCTCACGTCGCAGTCGCCGATAATTCCGTCATTGTCTGCAATTCGGCACGTGCCGCAACCACCATGAAAACCCGCCACATTGCCGTCGCGCTCGCTGCTAGCTTCATCACTTCGCTCAGCTTTGCCCAATCCTGGCCCACAAAACCCGTGCGCATCGTGGTCCCGGCGCCCGCTGGTTCATCGCTCGATTTCGTCGCCCGCGTGCTCGGCGACAGGCTGAAAGACAAGTGGGGCCAAGCGGTAGTCGTTGATCCGAAACCGGGCGCGGGCGGCGTCATCGGCGTCGATATCGCCGCAAAATCGACCGATAACCACACGCTGGTGATCGGCTTTCCGGGGCCCACCGCGTACGGTCCGTTCCTGTACAAAAAAATGCCGTACGACGTGGTCAAGGACTTGACCGCAATCGTCATCACAACGACTCAACCCAACGTGCTTGCGGTGAATGCAGCGCTGCCCATCAAGACGGTCGCTGAGCTGGTTGCGTACGGCAAGTCGAACCCCGGAAAGCTGTCTTTCGCAAGCGTGGGCAACGGTTCGTCGTCACACCTCGCAATGGAGCTTTTCAAATCTGAGGTGGGCATTGACGCGCAGCACATTCCGTTCAACGGTTCGCCCCCAGCCGCACTGTCGACCGCGAACGGCGACACGCAAATGCTGTTCGCCGTCGCCTCGGGCATCGCGCCGCATGTGCAAAGCGGCAAGATCCGTCAGATCGCCGTGACCAGCGCCGGGCGTTTTGATTCGCTCAAAGACTTGCCGAGCATTTCGGAATCGGTGAAAGGTTTTGAAGCGGTCGCCTGGAACGGCCTTTTCGGCCCGTCAACCATGCCCGCCGACATCGTCGCCAAAGTCAACGCTGACGTGAACGCCGTACTCGCTGATCCGGCGATCCGCGAACGCCTTGTCGCCGCGGGCATGGCCCCCGGCGGCGGAACGTCCGCCGCGTTCCGGACATTGCTAGATGCTGACATGAAGAAATGGGGCGGCATCATCAAGCGGTTGGGTATACAGCTTGATTAGGAAATGACCGTTGCACTTGGGCTCAGCGCTTAAATGTGGATAAGTCGGTTTGAATGATTTTGTGCTTTTAGCCCAATTGCAGTGGCGGTTTCAACGAAAAGCTGAATCAGCTTAGTGTCGTGTGATGCTCTGCATTCAACGCCGTTCAGGGCCTCACTGCGCCGGGAGACGTTTGCTCCGCGATCAGGATTAGCGGCTGCAAAGCGCGTTCAAGCCAACGGGATTTACAGAGGCGCACAAAAAGAAAAAGCCCGCAGGGCAAGCCATGCGGGCTGAGGGACATCAAGATCGCTAATTTGGAGGAGGGGGAAGCGACCCTTGCGTCATCGCCACTGGGGACGCTTGTAGCATCTCATGGCGAAGGGTGTCGCGGTACTACGTGTGTAGGTAGTATCGGCACGATCCCTGTTTCTACGGCCCTACGTCTTACGTCGCGCGTGCATCCTTTGCGGACATCACGCGCGGGCCGAATCAGTATTACTTACGCTTAGGGGCTTTAGCAGCCGCTTTAACTTGCGTACCAGCGTATTCAACGCCTTCTTTCGTTGCTTTGGCAACGGTTTCGAAAGCGGCCATCGACGTTTCGACGCCAGCTTTCATTGCGGACATGGCGTACTCAGCACCGGGAACGCCTTGTGGGGCGCTCTTGGCGAGCTTGTCGATGTTTGCAGTGAAGGACTTGGCAGCGTCGGCAGCCTGAGCTTCAGCAAATTGCATCGCTTCAGTTTGAGCAGCAGACATCATGTCGAGGGCTTGACGACCGGTGGTGGTTGCCCACTCAGCTTTTTCTTCCATTTGCTTGGCGCGCAAAGGAACGAGGTCCTGAGGCGTTTTGACAGCAGCCAGAGCGTGCAGGTCAGCAGCGGTCGAAGCAGCGAAATCGTTCACGGCTTTGACGCCGAAAGCAGATGCCTTGGTGCTGTAAGCAACAGCAGCGTCAACGCCTTTAAGCATGTTGGCCATATAGGCGCGGTTCATTTCAGCAGCTTGTTCGAACATTGGGATCATGATGGTTTTCCTTTGGTATGAGGTTGGGCAAATAGATTTATGTATTAGCGGGGGGTGAGCCGCCAATCAAACTTATGTTGCAGCGCACAAATTGAATGTTAGGGGCGGCCCCATAACAAGTCAAGCGAATATTGTTGCGGCGCAGCAAATTAGAGTTGCGACTACAAAAAACGGTTTCAAACGACGTGCTGTTCGGCGAATGTTTTGTGTGCGTCGTCATGCGGACCGAGCGCCGTAATTGCGGTGTAACCCGCATTCAGGAAGGCTTTCGGCTGCACTACAATTGCGCACTGCACAAACATGGGACAACAACGATGGCAACCAAAGCCGCTAATGGCGCTGCTCGTGCAGCAACGGGGTCGCGCTCCGCGATGCGCATCATCAAAAAATACCCCAACCGCAGGCTCTACGACACCGCCACCAGCGGCTACATCACCCTGACAGACGTTCGACAAATGGTGGTCGAAAACACGCCGTTTCAGGTGCGCGATGCGAAAACGAACGACGAGCTGACGCGCGCGATCTTGCTGCAAATCATTCTCGAAGAAGAGGCGGCCGGCGTGCCGATGTTCTCGAACGAAATGCTGGCGCAGATGATCCGTTTTTATGGCGGCGCGATGCAGGGCGTGGTCGGCGGATTGTTCGAGCAGAACGTGCGGGCCTTTATGGATTTCCAGAAAAAGATCACCGATCAGGGCGGCACGATGGTCGGCGGCGCGGGCGGCGACCAGACCAAGGTGGGCTCTGACATGTGGCAGAAGTTCATGGCCACGCAGGCGCCTGCGATGCAAGGCGTGATGGGCAACTATCTTGAGCAATCCAGCAAGATGTTCATCGACATGCAGCAGAAGATGCAGGAGAGCACCAAGCAGTTTTTCCCAGGCTTCGCGTTTCCGGGATTTCCCGGCGAAAAAAAGTAACCCAATTCAAGGCGGTCGCTGAGTCGGTCGCGACCTCAGCACTATGAACACTGCAACCGCCACTGCTACCGGAACATCCCACAAAGTCGGCTTCGTCTCGCTCGGCTGCCCAAAGGCACTCGTTGACAGCGAACAGGTGCTCACGCGTCTGAAAGCCGAAGGCTACGAAACGGTGGGTGATTACGCCGACGCTGACCTCGTCGTTGTGAATACCTGCGGCTTCATCGATGACGCCGTCGCCGAATCGTTGGATGCGATTGGTGAGGCTTTGGCCGAGAACGGCAAGGTTATCGTCACCGGATGCCTGGGTGCAAAACAAGACGGCGATTTCATCCGCAACATTCATCCTAAAGTGCTGGCTGTCACCGGCCCACATGCGCCAAATGAAGTGATGGACGCAGTGCATTTGCACCTTCCAAAACCGCACAATAAATTCATTGACCTCGTGCCTGATCACGGCGTCAAGCTCACGCCGAAGCACTACGCGTATTTGAAAATTTCTGAAGGCTGCAATCACCGATGCAGCTTCTGCATCATCCCGTCAATGCGCGGCGATCTGGTGAGTCGGCCGATTGGTGAGGTGATGCGCGAGGCGGAATCGCTCGTGAAATCCGGCGTCAAGGAACTGCTGGTGATCTCGCAGGACACCTCGGCGTACGGCGTGGATGTGAAGTACCGCACCGATTTCGTCAACGGCAAACCGGTCAAGACCCGCATGCTCGAACTCGCCGAAGCGCTCGGTAGTCTGGGCGTGTGGACGCGTATGCATTACGTGTACCCCTACCCGAGCGTGGATAACGTGATTCCGCTCATGGCGCAGAGCACTTTGGCGAGCGGCGGGCGCGTGTTGCCGTACCTCGACGTGCCGTTTCAGCATGCCAATCAGCGGATACTCAAACTCATGAAACGCCCCGCCAGCGGCGAGAAAAACATCGAGCGTATTCAGGCGTGGCGCGCGGCTTGTCCGGATCTGACGATTCGCTCAACTTTCATCGTTGGCTTTCCCGGCGAGACAGAAGCCGAGTTCGAAGAGCTGCTCGATTTTCTGCGGGAAGCGCAGCTCGATCGCGTGGGCTGTTTTGCCTATTCACCGGTCGAAGGCGCAACGGCCAACGATCTTCCGGGCGAGCTGCCGGATGAGGTGAAAGAGGAACGCCGCGCCCGATTCATGGAGGTTCAGGCTGAGATTTCTGAATCGCTGCTGCGCGCCAAAATCGGTCGCGAAATCGAAGTGATCGTCGACGACGTGCAGGACAACATCGCCGTCGCCCGCTCGTGGGCCGACGCGCCAGAAATCGACGGCATGGTGCATGTGCAAAGGGCCGATTCACTGAAGATTGGCGACATCGTGAAGGTGACCGTCGTTGAGACCACCGAGCACGATTTGATTGCCGTGCTTCCCGGTTATGAGCGTGACGACGATTAAATAGCTTTTGGCTGGAAGCGCTATCGAGCAGGGGCTGAGCTCGATTTTTTGCATAAACCGACTTCTGGATAAACTGACCTGCATCCCCGGTCATATGGGCTTTTCAGGACTGAGCTGATACCGTCTCCGCCGCGCGCGCCTCACGCTCAAACCGGTTGTTCCAGTAGTACGCGCCCCAGTGTTTCGCCTTGAATACTGCATAAAGTCCAGCCGCAACATACGCCAGCGGAAACAGCGCGCCCCATCGCTCGCATTGCCGCACATGAACGTGTTCATGGACTCGGCAGCTTGCCAGGCACTCGGCGTTGCGCGCTACGATGACGTGGCCGATGGTTGCGGCGGCGAAACCTTCGCCGCCGCTCATTGCGCGAAACCACGGACCATGCAGAAACCACGCGAGTGCGGGGCTCGAGATTTCCAGCACGCGGTCGCACACGCGCCACTGTGCGCGCCACAGCGCCAAGGGCAAGAGCGGCAGCGCGCAGAGGCTCACGGGCAGCACCCAGAGTACCTTTAGTATCTTTAGCACCTTTAGCGCCCGGATCGATGCGGCAACCACGGGAATTGTTGCGATACGCCAAATGACTGATGACATAGGCGCAAAGTTAACGTAGATTGCGTGCTGAAACTCATTCGCCCTCGGGAATCTTGCATGTCACTTCGATTTTTAGTTTCCAGTACGTCGCCAGCCGCCCTCGCCGCGATGGCGCTTTCGCTTTCATTGGCCACGCCAACAACTGTATCGGCAGGAACGCTGGTCGCCCAAATCAAGGATCGCAACGGCAATCCCGTGCCAAACGCGGTGATGTACGCGATCCCCGTGGGTACACCTGTGCCGGCTGTGTCGCCGACGGCCAGCGCTATCGTTGAGCAGCAGATGTTCAAGTTTGAGCCTTTTGTGTCGGTGGTGCAGACGGGTACACGCATGCGTTTTCCCAACAAGGATCGTACCGAACACCACCTGAAAGTGTTGTCCGGTCCGAGCGCATTTGAGTTCAAGGTCTACACCCGAAAAGAGCCAGAGCCGACGCTGGTGGACAAGTCGGGCCTGTTGACGCTGCAGTGTTTGATTCACGACTGGATGAGCGCCCACATTTACGTCGTGGACAGCCCGTGGTTTGGCAAGACTGGGCGCACCGGCTCGGTCGTGGTTGAAGGCGTGCCAGCGGGCGATTACGACGTGTACGTCACGCACCCGAGCGTGCTGATCCCCGGCCAGATTACGCCGCCGGTGCCGCGTCGCGTCAAGATGGACGCCAACAATGTGCAGGTGATCGAGGCGAAGCTTGAGCTGGTGCCGAAGGCCGAGCCGACGAAACGTTATCCGCCGACGCATTACGAATGACGGCACCCATCGTGAAAGCCTGTAGTCCGTAACAATACGGGGTATGAGTAGTCGCGACCAGTTTGATCTTTTTGGTGATCCGATTCCTGCGCTGATTGCGGGCGAGGCCGAGCTGGGCGAGAGAAAAAGTGGCAAAGCCGCTCGCGTTGAGCCCGCCAGGGTCGACAGCGCAATTGCCGAGATTGCCGCACGCTTGTCAGCTCACGTGCATTTGGGCACATCGTCGTGGAGTTTTCCCGGTTGGGCGGATCTGGTTTACGCGTCGTCGTACCCGGATACCGCGCTGGCGAGACAGGGCTTATCTGCGTACGCGGCGCATCCGCTGCTGCGAACCGTTGGCATTGATCGCACGTTTTACGCGCCGATTGGCGAGGCGGACTTTCGAAAATACGCGACTCAGGCGAGAGCGGTGTCGCCGCCATTTCGCTTTCTGGTCAAAGCGCCGATGTTGTTCACGGGGCCGCGACTGCGCGGCGACGACGGGCGCTGGACGGACAACGAGGCGTTTCTGAATGCGGGCCTCGCCACGGCGCAGTTTGTGTTGCCCGCGACGCGCGGGCTCGCTGAAATGTGCGGGCCGCTGGTGTTTCAGTTTCCACCGCTCGGGCCGCGCTTTACGCGTTCACCAGCGCGGTTTGCGGATGCTTTGGCGGAGTTTCTACTCGCGCTGCCGGTGCCATCGGGCGCTGCGTTTTATGCGGTCGAAGTGCGCGACCCTGAATTGCTGACGGATGACTATCTGGCTGCGCTCTGTGCTGGGCGGGCGACCCATTGCATCGCCATTCATGCACGCATGCCGTCAGCGATTGAACAGGCACCCTACTGGAGAGAGTCAGGACGAGCGCCGCTCGTCATTCGCTGGAGTTTGCATTCCGGTTTCAAGTATGAAGAGGCGAAAGAGCGCTATGCGCCGTTTAACGCACTCGTCGATGAAGACCCCGAAGGGCGCGCGCAGATAGCGCAACTCGTGAAAGAAGCCGCCGACAGCGATCAGCATTCTTACGTGATTGTTAACAATAAAGCCGAGGGTTCAGCACCGCTCACCATTCGAAAGCTTGCCGAGCTGATTGACGAATACGGGCAAACAATAGTGATCAGGGGTTGACCGCTAGAATCGCCGCAACAATGATGACGGGGAGTACGTATGTTTGGTCGCTTCATGCCCACGGAAGGGCGCTTTTTCGAGCTGTTTAATTTGCATGCGCATGAAATCGTTGAAGGCGGCAAAGAGCTGGTTGCCCTGATGAACGCGCTTGGCGAAGGTGCGACTGACTTGCGCGATCACGCCAACGCGATTGACGCTATCGAAAAGCGTGGCGACAACTACACGCGGGAGACGATTCAGCTCCTGCACAAAACCTTCATCACGCCGCTCGATCGCGAAGAGATTCATCAGCTGATCTCGAACATGGATGACGTTCTTGATCTGATGCAGGACGCAGCGGAGTCGGTGTCGCTGTACGACATCAAGGCAGTGCCACCCGAGGCGAAACAATTAGCCGAGTTGTGTTTGCAATGTTGTGAGCGTGTGAAATCGGCAGTAGTGCTTTTGTCCAACATGGAAAACGCTGCGACCATTCTGAAAATTTGCGAAGAAATTGACCGCCTTGAATCAGACGCGGATCGCGTCATGCGCAGCGCTATTTCGAAGCTCTTCCGCACCGAACGCGACGCCATTCAGTTGATCAAGATGAAGGCGATTTACGAGCTGCTGGAGACGGTGACGGATCGCTGCGAGGATGTGGCCAATGTGATGCAGGGTATCGTCATCGAGAATGCGTAAGCGCTCACAGGCCTATTCGTCATGAACAATACCGCTACTGCCCTCTGGGTAATCGTCCTGTTAGTCGCGCTCGCCATTGCGTTTGACTTCATGAACGGCTTTCACGATGCCGCCAACGCCATCGCAACGATTGTTTCAACGGGGGTGTTGAAGCCAGGGCAGGCGGTCATCTGGGCTGCGTGCTTTAATTTTCTGGCCCTTGGAATTTTTGGCTTGCACGTCGCGGCGACCATCGGCAAAGGCATGGTCGATCCGACCGTAGTTGACTACCACGTGATCTTCGGCGCGTTGATCGGAGCGATTGCCTGGAACATCATTACCTGGTACTACGGCATACCCTCGTCGTCCTCACATGCGCTGATCGGTGGCATGATCGGCGCGACCGTTGCCAAAGCGGGCGTCGGCGCGCTTAACGGCGCGGGTATCGGCAAAACCGTGCTGTTCATCCTCGTATCGCCCGCGCTCGGCTTCGCTTTGGGGGCGCTGATATTGCTCTTGATTTCGTGGGTGTTTCGACGCAGTACACCGTGGGGCGTCGACAAATGGTTTCGGCGCGGACAGCTCGTCTCCTGTGCGCTCTACAGCCTGGGCCACGGCAGCAATGACGCACAGAAAACCATGGGTATTATTTGGCTGTTGCTCATCACGGCGGGGATGGCAACCGAAGACCCGAGCACATTGCCGTACTGGGTCGTCATTTCCTGCTATTTGGCGATTTCGCTCGGCACGTTGTTCGGAGGTTGGCGAATTGTCAAAACGATGGGCCAGAAGATCACCAAGTTAAAGCCCGTCGGAGGCTTTGCTGCCGAGACGGGCGGGGCGATTACCTTATTTATCGCGTCCAGCTTTGGCATTCCTGTCTCGACGACGCACACGATTACCGGCGCGATCGTGGGTGTCGGGGCGGCGCGAAAATTGTCGGCCGTGCGCTGGGGGCTGGCTGGCAATATTGTCTGGGCGTGGGTGTTGACCATTCCGGCGTCCGCGTTCATTGCTGCGATTGCGTGGTGGGCGGGGCGGCAGGTTTTCTAGCACTGCTGTGCCGTAAACGATGCCGCAGGACAGCCGCACGACAACCGCTGAATTGCCGCGCAACTGGCGCTGGCTATTCCTGTCGGTACCCGTAGCTTTTCTGCTCGCGATGCTCGCCGCGTGGGCAGTTCCTGATATCGCCTTTTTCGAGGCGTGGCCCGCGCTCAACGTATTATTTTTCCTGATCGGCCTCGCCATCATTCCGGTGTTGTCGCCGAATGCGAGTCTTGCGCGGAAGCTGATTCACATCGCCGTACTCGCGCCAATTGCTGCGGTGTTCATCGCGATCCTGATTGGCGCAACGCTGGATCGATATTACGGCAACGACTTGCGGCAAACGTTTTATTTGCGCTTTCAGGCGACGCTGATCGCGGGCCTTTCTGCCGGGCTGTTGTATGCGGCCATTGCTGCGGCCATTGTGTACTTGCGTGCGCAGCGTGTGGCGATTGCCAACAGGCGTTTGTCGGTTGAAATCAATGAGAGTGACGTTCAGCGGCAATTGACCGAAACCCGTTTGCGCTTGTTGCAGGCGCAGATTGAGCCGCATTTTCTGTTCAACACACTTGCCTCCGCTCAGCAGCTTTCGCAGAAGGGCGCGCCCGATGCGGCAAAGCTAATTGGGCATCTGGTTCGTTTTTTACGGATGTCGATCCCGTCGATGCGTGAAGACCGCGGCGCGTTGAAACGCGAGCTTGCGCAGGTGGCCGCCTATCTTTCGATCATGCAAACGCGCATGGGCGAGCGGCTGGCGTTCGCTGTCCATGCTGACCCAGAGGTTGAGAATTTTGCGCTACCACCAGCGCTCGTGATGACTTTGGTAGAAAACGCAATCAAGCACGGCATCGAGCCTTCGGCCGTTGGCGGACGCATTGACGTGAGCGCCGAGCGCGTCGATCAGTGCGTTGTGATTTCGGTGCGTGACACCGGCGTCGGATTCACCTCAACCGAGAGCAGCGAAATTGGCGGTGGCCTTGGCTTGTCTAACATCGCGCAGCGCTTACAGGCAATTTACGGGGTTGATGCGCGCGTCAAGCTCACGCAAAATACGCCACGCGGTTGTGTCGCCGTGCTGACTTTGCCGATGGCTCCATAACCCCGGATTGAGCAGAAAAATGGAAAAAATACGCTGTTTGTTTGCTGATGATGAACCGTTGATGCGAGAGCGGATGCGCGAGTTGCTTGCGTTGCACGGAGATTCGTTTGAAGTGGTGGCGGAAGCGGTCAATGGCGAAGACGCGTTGACCCAATACGCCGCGACGGAGCCGGACGTTTGTTTCCTCGACATTCGGATGCCGATCAAATCCGGCCTTGAAGTCGCCACAGAAATTGGCGACGGAGCCAAGATTGTTTTTTGTACCGCCTATGACCAATTCGCCATCGAGGCATTTGATCGCGGGGCGGTCGACTATTTGTTGAAACCGATTGAAGAGGACCGGCTTGCGGTCACGTTGCAACGGCTTCGCGATCACGTGAATGATCCGCCTGAGGACGTGACATCGGTGGTGCATCTGGTCAATAGCCGCGAACCGAAAACCGCGGAACGGATCCAATGGATCAAGGCGCTCGTGGGCCAGGATGTGCGGATGTTCCCGGTAGATGACGTGATCTTTTTTCAGTCGGACACCAAATACACGCGCGTTGTTACCGACACCGAAGACGTACTGATTCGAACGCCGCTTAAGGAGCTGACTGATGCTCTCAATCCGGAAATCTTCTGGCAAGTGCATCGCGGGGCCATCGTCAACGTGCGACGTATCGCCAAAATCACCCGCGATGGGGTAGAGAAACACTCTATTGTTTTGCGTGGTTCGACGGAAAAAATTGGCGTGAGCCGACACTTTTTTCACCTGTTCAAACAGATGTAGCCTTGCCCAACCGCACGTCGTAATTCATCCGCGCTCATCGTTGTCCGTCGCAAATGACTTCGCGATGCCCGAGCGTACGGCGACACTGCGGGTATGAGATGGGGTGGTGAGGGATTGTTTGCGCCAATATTGCTGCGGTCAAGTGTCGTGGTGAGCGTGCTGCTGCGCTTTGTTGCGGCGGCGTTGTTGTTCGCCCTAACCGGCTCTCCGAAATTCGTGCAAGCACAGGCGCCATCGGTGGGTACGAATTTGCCGCCCGCGTCCTCGATCGCAGCGCAAGATTTTTTTCGCCTGCCCGACGTTTTTCGACCCGAGCTGTCGCCCGACGGCAATTACCTCGCATTTCTCGCACGCGGCGGCAATCGTTTGGGACTGGCAGTCATCGACCTTGAAAAGCGAACTTCTAGGGTAGTCGCGACCTTGCCTGAAGCGGACATTGTTGAGTTCAATTGGGTCAACTCACAGCGCTTGGTGTTCGTGTCGGGCAATGTGTACGATCCATTGGGAAGCGTTAGTCCCTGGCGCACGGGCGGGCTGTTTGCCGTTGATCGCGACGGTACCGCTGCGCGAAGGCTGGCGCTACCGCTAGGTGACGGCGGTGCCATCATCGTTCGCCCTCGCTACACGCGGGTTGCCCAGACGCTTAACGACGGCTCGGACGATGTGATTGTGGCGAGCAACGAGCGTAGTTTTGACAGCAGCGATGTTTACCGGCTGAACACACGAACGGCGCGTAAAACGCTGCTTAGCTTTGACAACCCGGGCGATGTCCAGTCATGGACGCTCGACCGTGAAGGTCAGCCTCGAGCAGCGATTTCGGTCAAGGCCACGACGACCAGAACGTTTTACCGTCGCGACGAAAAATCACCGTGGTTGAAATGGTTTGAAGGCGACTTTCGCGAACCCGCCAGCGCTGCCGTCGCGATTGGTTACGACGGCGCGGTCATCGGTCTTGGTCTGCGCGACAAGCCGACAGCCGCAGCTGCGAGTGGAGCGCGACTTACCTCCGCGCTGATCAAACTCGACGAGCGCGGCTTGACGCAGCAAGTTTTAGCGAGCCGCGACGATGCGGACATATCGCATCCTGTATTCGATCCTGTGGCAAAGCGACTTGTCGGCGCCGTCTACACAGGCGAGCGGCGGACAGTCATCTGGCTTGATGAGACGTGGGCCGGGATACAAAAGCAGATTGACGTTGCGCTGCCGAACGCAGTGAATTTGTTCGCGCCGCCAGAACAGAACAAGCGCATGCTGGTGTTTTCATATTCAGATCGAAATCCTGGCACGGTGTATTTGTTTGATTTTCGTATGCGAAAACTGGAATTTCTGATCGACTCGCGACCGTGGATTACGCCTGCGCACATGGCCGAATCGCGTATCGTCAAATTTGTTGCGCGGGACGACTTGCCGCTATCGGCGATGTTGACGCTGCCGCGCGGCGTGCCGGCGAAGAACTTGCCGCTGCTCGTCATCGCCCACGGCGGCCCGTGGGTGCCGGGCTACAGTTGGAGTTGGGACGCTGAGGCGCAGTTTTTTGCATCACGCGGGTACGCCGTCATCCAACCCAACTTTCGCGGTACTGTCGGCATGGGGCTCAGGCACCTGCTGGCCAGCTTCAAGCAGTGGGGCCTCGCGATGCAGGACGATATTACCGACACGGCGCTGTGGGCGGTGAAGCAAGGTATTGCTGATCCAAAGCGAATGTGCATTTACGGGGCGAGCTATGGCGGCTACGCGGCGATGCAGGGTTTGGTCAAGACGCCTGACCTGTTCCAGTGCGGTGTCAACTACGTTGGCGTCACCGACTTGCAGCTTTTCCATTCGGTGACATGGTCGGACAGCAGCGACAGCGATTTCAACCGCTACCTCTTGCCGGTGATGGTGGGTGACGCGGATCGCGACAAGGCGCAACTACGCGCTACTTCGCCTGCGCAAAACGCCGACAAGATCAAGATGCCCGTCTTCATGGCCTACGGCGGAGAGGACCGTCGAGTGCCGATCATTCACGGCGAGCGCATGCGCGATGCCCTCGAAAAGCTGGGCAAACCGTACGAGTGGATGGTCAAGTCCGATGAAGGTCACGGCTACACCAAACTTGAAAACCGCGTCGAGTTCTATACGCGCTTTGAAGCTTTTATGAAGAAGGCGCTGAGTCGGCCCTAGCGTCGTTTGCTCGCTTATGCGCACCTGATGATCGCTCGCATCTTCGCTTTGCCAGCGACGCCATGCGCAGCGAGGGCAAACGAGATACGTTGCTTCACGCGCGACACTAGGGGCGCGGCACCAGCGCCAATGCAACAGTCAGGCTCACCAGAGCAACCAGACTTGACAGCGCCGTCGCCGCCGTGACCAGACTTTCGTTCGCGTTGTAGCGTTGGGCGAATAGAAACACGTTGGCACCCATCGGTAGCGCGGCGCAGGTGACAGCGACCGCTATCGCGAGCGGTGACAAGCCGAGGCTCCAGGTCACAGCGAATATTAGTAGCGGGTGTAGCAGATTTTTCATCAACGCCAGCGTCATGGCGTCCCGCCAGTGCTCGGACAATTTCATGTTGGAGAGCTGCGCGCCCATAAGCACGAGCATCATGGGCCCTGCGGCTGACGCGAGGAAGCCCAGTGGCTGGTCGGCCCACGCGGGTAGCGGCCATCCAGCAAAGCTCCACGCAAGGCCAATGATGATGGGCAGGATCACTGGATGAATCACCGAGGCTTTAACGACATGAAACAGGCTTTTGGCAAGCCCCGCGTTGCGCTGCGATCCAGTTGCGCTGGCATTGGCCCGTGCCCGCGCGATTTCAACCCAGATCGTTGCCGTGGTGAGCAGCACGAGCGAATGTAGCGCGATGATGGAGAGCTGCAATTTGAGGCCCGCTTCGCCAAAGGCGAGCTTTTGAATCGGGATCCCAAGCTGAACCGTGTTCGAAAACACGGCGCCTAGTCCGAGCACGACTGCGCCATCAATGCTCTGATTGTGGCGGCGACCGTAGTAGAGCGCCACCAACGCAAACCACACCAGCGACGCGCCAAAGTAAGCGGCCAGCAAGGTGAGATCGGAGCCCGCAAAACTAGACGTCGCCATGGAGCGAAAGAGCAGGCAGGGCAGAAAGAGGTTGAACACCAGTTCCGACAAGGCTTTGACACCCGCGCTATCGAGAATCTTGCGTCCTGCGTAGTAGCCCGCGCCGACAATGATTGCGGCTGGGAGAATGACCGAGACCGTGGCGAACATGAGGCCTACACGCCGGTGTCGTCGCGCGGCGGGCTCACCAGCAATTTGTCAACACGCTTGCCGTCCATGTCGACAACTTCCATCGTGAATTCGGCGTGGGCAACCCGATCTGCGACGGCAGCAATGCGACCGAGTTCGGCCATCACAAACCCGCCAAGCGTCCTGTAGTCGCCGCCGTCTTCCCCAGGAAATTTCGGCGCGTCGGGGAACACTTCGCGGAAGCGATCCAGCGTCATCGCGCCGTCGACAAACCAGGTGCCGTCAACGCGCTTGACCGCGTCGGAATTCGCAGCCTCACCCTCGTCGCCAAGATCGCCGACGATGGCTTCCAGCAGATCGGTGAGCGTGATCAAGCCCAGCACTTCACCGTGCTCATCGACGACAAAGGCCATCGACTCGTGGGTTCGTTTGAAGGTTTCCAGCACCTCCAAAACCGTGACAGTTTCCGGGACGAACATCGGGTCTTTGCGCACCCGCTCCGGCATGAGCTTGCCGCTTTTTAGGAAGTGCGCCAGCAAGTCACCGGAATCAATCACCCCGATGACGTTCGATACATCATCCTTCACCACCGGATATCGCGTGAAATCGCTCAGCTTCAAAAGCTCCATCGTCACACTCGGGTCCGTTTCGGTGTCGATGACCACCATGTCGGCGCGCGGTGTCATGATGCGATCAACGGTGTATTCGTCGAGATTGAATACGCGGGAGACGATATGACTTTCGCCATGCTCAAACACGCCGGCACTCGCGCCCTGCCGCATGAGGCCCTTGATTTCTTCCTCAGTGATGGGGGGCTCGTCGCGCCCACTGCGTCCGAACGGTTTCACCAATGCATCAGTCGTCCACGCGAGCATGCGCACCAGTGGTTTCGCGGCGCTCGCGAGCCATTGCATAGGCCGGGCCGCGATGCGTGCGATGGTCTCCGGATACAAAAGACCAATCCGCTTGGGCACCAATTCGCCGAAGATCAGCGACACAATACCGATGGTCGCGATCACCACTGCCGTTGCGGCCTGCTTACCGTAGGCCGCGCCCCACGACCATTGGCTAAACCACTGCTCCAGCGGAACGGTGAATGCGCTCTCGCCAAACGCACCCATTGCCAGGGTGACCAGCGTGATACCCGTTTGCACGGTGGAGAGCAGCCGGGTCGGCTCTGAGGCCAGCATCAGCGCGGCTTTGGCCCCCTTGTCGCCCTGAATTGCGAATTGTTCAAGGCGAATTTTTCGGGCGGACACGAGCGCGATTTCGCTCATGGCAAACAGGCCATTCAGCAGAATGAGCCCAATCAGTAAAAGGACGTCCAAGTAGGGGATCGATGATCGCTGTGGCGCATCGGGTAGCGAAGCAAACGCTACTATACCCGACGGTTTCGTTAGTGTCCCCGTCAAACTATGTCAGTCCCCCAATTAAAGACCAAACTTCCCCGTGTTGGCACTACCGTGTTTTCGGTGATGTCGGCGCTCGCCACGCAGCACAACGCGATCAATCTTGGGCAGGGATTCCCTGATTTTGAGTGCGATCCGCATCTGATTGATGCAGTTTCGGAGGCGATGCGACAGGGCCATAACCAGTATCCGCTGATGACCGGCGTGCCGCAGCTGCGCGAACGCGTGGCGGACAAGATG
This sequence comes from Burkholderiales bacterium, assembly GCA_025352105.1. Classification (GTDB taxonomy): domain Bacteria; phylum Pseudomonadota; class Gammaproteobacteria; order Burkholderiales; family Casimicrobiaceae; genus Casimicrobium. The sequence continues at coordinate 16,890 of JANXUB010000072.1, forward strand.
GCGGCGATTCATGGCGTGCGCTATGACCCGCAAACCGAGGTGACGATTACCTCCGGCGCGACGCAGGGCATTTTGTCGTCGATTCTGGCCGTTGTGCGCGCGGGTGACGAGGTGATCGTGCTGGAGCCCTGTTACGACAGCTACAGCCCGAATATCGAGCTTGCAGGCGGCTTGCCCGTGCCGGTGCGCTTGAAGTCTGGGAGCTTTGACGTGGATTGGGACGCATTGTCAGCCGCGATCACAAGTCGCACGCGCGCCATCATCGTCAACAGTCCGCACAATCCAAGTGGACGCGTATGGACCGCAGTAGATTGGGATCGGCTGGCGGAGTTGATCGGTGGCCGCGAGATTTGGGTGTTATCCGACGAGGTTTACGAGCACATGGTGTTTGATCAGAAGGATCATGTGAGCGCGGCGCGTCATCCGTTGATTCGAGACCGGGCCTTTGTGATTTCTTCCTTTGGCAAGACGTTTCATGTGACTGGCTGGAAGATTGGCACGGTCTGCGCACCCGCGCAGCTGACGGCTGAGTTCCGCAAAGTACATCAATACACGGTGTTCACGGCCAACAGCGCCATGCAGCACGGGATAGCGACTTATCTGGCTGACGCTGGCCCGTATTTGAACTTGCCCGCGTTTTATCAGGCGAAGCGGGATCGATTTGCCGCCGGACTCGTTGCGACGCCACTGCGACTATTGCCTTGCGAAGGCAGCTACTTCCAGTGCGTCAGTTATGCCGATGTGCCCGTGCTGCGCGATTTAAGCGAACGGGAATGCTGTGAATGGCTGACCCGTGAAATCGGCGTGACGCCGATACCGGTTTCAGCGTTTTATTCGTCGCCTGCGGAGCAGCAAACGATTCGATTCTGCTTCGCCAAACGGGACGCTACGCTGGACGCCGCCCTCGCGCGACTTGCCGCGCTCGCTTAAGTTCCGGTCGCTCGCTGGCGGTCGGATGACGGGGCGACGCGCTACACTCGTGCTTTCACTACTTCGCAGATGGTTTAGTAAAGCAATGAGAGCGCAGGGCGTAATTCAAAATATTTCTGGACGTTTGGCTTCGGTCGCTGGTGCGGCAGGACTGGCGTTAACGCTAACGTTAGCGCTCGCTGGCTGCGGCGGCTCCAAGAGCACGCCCGCTGCGGCAACCACCACGCTCGCCGCTGGCCCGGCCACGTTTTCGGCATTCGGTAATACGTTAAACACGATAACGATCACCGGCGGCACGGGGCCCTACACGGTTCGCTCAAGTGATGCCAACACGATTGCCGTGCCAGCTCAGGTAACCGGGCCGACGATTCCAATCACGCCGAAAAACGTGCTCGCGAATACTGTCGTCACTTTGACCGTTACCGATAGCGCTGCCGCCACGTCCATCGTCACGGTGACTGTAGTTCCCGCCACGATCACGACGCCGCTCATCGCTTTCGCGTCGGCGACCGGATCCGTATGTGCGCCGGAAAACAACGCCACAGTCTCAGCTGCCACACTTTGCGCTGGCGAAATCGCGAGTGCATCGGTAATGCTTAAGGACGTCAATGGCGCGGTTCTCGCCAATCGCGAGGTCCGCTTTGAAGTCCTGACATTTGGTGGGGCCTTGGCTCCCAAGCCCGACAGCTCGGTATTTGCTCGTATTGCAACCGTCACTACGGACGCCACGGGCAAAGCGACGGTGGCCTTGAAGGCCGACGTTGAAGCCACCTCCGAAGCCGCATTTTTGCGCGCAACGGACGTGGTGAGCACGCATCGCATCGACACATGGTTTACGGTACTAAAGCAAACCAGCGGCGTCTCCGGCTTGAGCATCGTGCCCGCCACGGGTGGATTTACAGCGTATTACACCAACGAATGTCCACTAATTCGCCGAGAGTACGGCGTTAACGGCGGTAGACCGCCGTATGCGGTAACGCTACCTGCGGCCAATACGCTTGTGTTGAATAATGGTACGGCTGATGTTGCACCTGGCGCTGGCATTACGCTGGCAAACGCTGGATCGCGCTTCACTGTGTTGAGCGCCGAAAGCGCCACGACGTGCACTTCGGCCTCGACGGTAATCACCGTCACCGACTCGTTAGGCGCCGTCGCCACGGCAAATTTTAGTCTCACGGCGGGGGCTACGACTCGTCCGGCCGCCACCACAGATTTGGTGTTGTCACCGCCTAATATTTCGATGGCGGCCGATGTTGTCAGCACCTATTGCACAACAAGCAACGCCCGGTACAACATCACGGGGGGCACAGCGCCATACTTTGTGGCTACTTCTATTCCGCAAATCACGGCGGCACTGACCGGCACCAACATTCTTGACGCAAAATTCTCGTCCAACAGCAAGTGGAAAATGCTGAAAGGGCAGGTCGCGTCAATGCTGGTGATGGATGCCGCTGGGAAAGTTGTGACTGCGACCTTGGGTTGCAACTAGTGGCGTGACACGACACTAACGTTTCGGCTCGGTAATAAACCCAATTTTCTTGATGCCCGCCTGCTGCGCTGCGGCCATTGCTTCGGCCACGCGTTCGTAGCGAACAGCCTTATCACCCTGAATATGTAGGTCTGGCTGCGGGCTTTTTGCCGCGCCAGCTTTGAGCAGTGCAGGCAGGGCGGCATCGTCAATCTTCTGTTCATTCCAGAAGTAAGCCCCATCGGCATTCACCGAAAGGCGAATGGTTTCTGGCTTCGTGTCTTGCACGATATTGGTGGCGCGTGGCAAATCAATATTTACCGCATGCTTCATCACGGGTACGGTGATGATGAAAATGATCAGTAGCACCAACATGACGTCGACCAGCGGCGTCATGTTGATCTCGTTCATCACATCGTCGATTTCTTCCATCGCTCCGAAAGCCATGATTGCTCCTTAGGCTTTCTTCATCGAAACGACCGTCGCGGCGGCGCGTGGTTGCTGCACGCGAGCACCGGTCACAAAATGGGCATGCAGGTCGTGCGCAAAGCTGCTCAGTTTTCCGAGAATCGATTTGTTGCCGCGCACCAGCGTGTTGTAGCCAAGCACTGCCGGAATCGCCACCGCCAGCCCCAGTGCGGTCATGATCAGTGCCTCGCCAATCGGGCCAGCGACCTTGTCAATCGTTGCCTGTCCGCTACTGCCGATGGACAGTAGCGCGTGATAGATGCCCCAGACCGTGCCAAACAGGCCCACGAACGGCGCGGTCGAGCCAACCGATGCAAGGATAGCCAGCCCCGATTGCAGCTTGGCGGTGAACTCATCGAGCGTGTTCTTGAGGCAGCGCGTGACCCAGTCGGACAAATCGAGTGTGTCGTGCAGTTGTGGCTTGGTGTTGCGATGATGATTGGTGGCTTCGCGGCCTTCTAGCGCTAGCGCCCGTAGCGGATTGTCGGTTTTGACGCCGAGCGCCTCGACGCCGGTCGCGAAGTCCTCACTGTGCCAGAACGCGTTAGCGTTCTTCACGATTTTTTTGTAGCGCATGATGGCCAGCGCTTTGGTGATGATCACGATCCACGAAGCGAGCGACATGGCGAGCAGCACGACCGCGACAAAACGCGTGACAAAGTCACCCTGCGTCCACAAGTTAATCAAACCGAATTGCGATTCCATACCAGTTACTCCAAAACAAAATTAATCGGGACGTTGAACCACATTGCCTCAGCGATACCCGCCCGCTTGCCGGGCACATAGCGCCATTTCATGACCGTGGTCGCGGCGGATTGATCGAGTCGATCAAAGCCGCTTGATTTACGAATTTCAGCTTTTTGCGGCAAGCCGTCAGCACCAATCAGGACTCGCATGATCACGCTGCCCTGTTCGTTGAGCTTTTTGCTCATCAGTGGATACGGAGGTTTCGGATTTTGTAGATAGTCCGCGTCGCTTGACGGTAGTTCCACGCGCGGCGGCGCAGGCGGTGCGGGAGGCGGCGCAGCGGGGGCGGGTGGCGCAGGCGCAACCGGGGCGGCGACGGGCGGGAGTGGCGCTGGGGGCTCGATGACGCCGACGGGCGCGTTGGGGCTGGGCGTGGGATCGGCAATGGCCTGCAACTGGGGCGCTGGCGCAATGGTTGGTTGTTTTACCAGCGGTCTGGGCTCGGGCGGAGGAGGAGGCGGCGGCTCGTCTTTCGGGCGTGGCGGCTCGATAAATTCTGCAAGCACCTGCGCCGGAACGACGAGTTCCACGGCACGGCGCAACAAACCGGTTTGCAACAGCCAAATGGCTATCACATGAAACGCAATCACCGAGATTGTCACGATCACGTTGCGGCTCAGCACCGGGGCGGGCGGGTCTTCTTCGAATGCTGTCATCGTTGACAAAGTGCCGTCATCCGCGGCTGCAAGCAGGGAACGCGGTCTCGCGTAAATGGATAGGTGTTCACCGCCTGGATTCCCGTCTTTGCAAGACGAGAATGACGACGATTTGGAGTGCTGAATTGCGTGGAATGACGGCTCATGTATCCGCCCACTGTCGCAGCAGGTTGTGATACGTACCGGTCAGGGAAATCGTGTCTTCGTTGTCGCCCAGCTGATTGCGCAGGCGAATAATGGTGTTGTCGAGGTTAAACAGCAATCGGCGCTGCTCGTCGCTTCGCACCATGCTCTCAATCCAGAAAAAGCAGGCCAACCGATAGCCACGCGTCACGGGCGTGACCTGATGCAAGGTCGTGCCCGGATAGATGACCGCGCTTCCAGCTTTGAGCTTGATGCTGCGCGAGCCACCAGTGTCGGCAATCACCAGCTCACCGCCATCATATTCGTCGGGTTCTGCGAGAAACAGCGTGCAGGAAATATCGGTGCGAACGCGCACCCTGGCATCGGGCGCAAAGCGGATTGCGTTGTCGACATGGTTGCCAAACGAATTCTCGGTGCCGCCATAACGGTTGACGCGCGGCGGATAAACGCGTTTCGGCAGCGTTGCCGAGAAGAACGTTGGATTGCGATCCAGCCCCTGCAGCACAAGGCTCCTGATCGCGCGTCCCGCTTCGCTTTCATGCGGCAGTTGTTCATTGTTCTTGATATCAGCAGCTTGCTTGCCCGCGCTGTCGCGACCGGCTTTCCAGTCGACGTCGGCGAGCAGCGAGCGCGCTTGCGACAGCTCGTCGGCGTTCAATACGTTGGCGATGGTGAGAAGCATGGCGGCGGCTTTGCTAGTCCTGTGAGTGTGCGTTGCAGCGGTGCACACTTCAGCGCACCTAGCGTTGCTGTCGGTTAAAACTTCGCAGTAAAGTTGAGTTGATAAACGCGTCCGGCACCGGGGATGTAATGCCCTGTGTAGAGCGCATCGGCGTAGAGTTTGTTGGTGACATTGCTGACATTCAACTTGAATTTGTAGTCATCGCTGTAGGCGTATTCGGCCAGCAGATCGCCGGTAATGAAGCTCGGTGCAGACCAGCCCGGATTGCGGTTGGGCGTTTGTTCGCTGCGGAAATTCAGACCGCCTCCGACGCGGATTTTGGGTGTGACTTGATACGTGCTCCACACGGTGCCGCTGTGCTTGGGTGTAAGGGACGAACGGGTGCCTGCACCTTCGGCGACACCGGGAATAGAGCCGGGCGCGCCAATGTCGATCTTTGCGATGGGCGTAAATGCGTACGAGCCGTAAATTTCCCAGTTCTGCGTGATGCGACCGGTCATGTCGAGTTCAAAGCCCGCGCTGTGTCGTTTGCCTGAAAGCAAGTTGGCCACGGCTGCGGAATCAGGGTCGCGATTGCGTTCGTTATTTTTGATCGAGTAGAAGAAAGCAAAGCGCGTGGTGACCTGCTTGTCGGCCGTATCAATCTTGCCGCCCAGCTCGTAGTTGATGCTGCCTTCGGGCGGTGTGTTGACGGTCTGGTTGTCGTATTGATAGGTATCACCCGACGTGTTGAACGACGTGCCGTACGAGAAGTGATAGCTCTGTGTGGCGGACGGCTGGAACAACAGGCCAAAGCGCTTGCTCCACAGCGAATCGCTGCGCTCGCGCACAATCGCGGGTGGCTGCCAATACCTGCCCTTGAAGTTGTCATGACGCAGGCCGAGCAAAATTTTCCAGGCGGGTGCGAGTTCGATCAAGTCCTGTGCGTAGATGCCGAAAGCTTCCGCCTTGAATGAGCGACCGACCGACAGTACACGCAGCGTTTCGTCAACGCCAGTTTCGTCGTCGGGCGTGCCGATGCGGGTGCGTGGCTTGGTCAGCGCGGCGGTAGCGCTGGTTGGCGTCGCCGCGTTGTAGTTTTTGAAGCGTTCGTTGGCGAAGTCGACGCCCGCGAGGACAGAGTTTTTCATGCCAAACGCCGCGAACTTGGTGCTGAAATCGCTCTGCGCGTACAACGTGTCCATTTGCTGGATTTTGTTGTTGGTGCCGCGCGTCAACACGGTAGCGTTATTGATGTTGTCGGTGAAAACAGCGGCGGGATTCGCGGGCGTACCGGTGATTCCGGCGAAGCGGATCGCACTGGCGCGTTGATCGCGGTTGTAGTGGCCGGGACGAATCACCGTTTTTAGTTCGGTGTCCGCATTGAAGCGATGCGTGTGGCTGAACGTGGCGTAGTCGGCTGAGCCGTGGTTGTAGTCGCTGCTTGCGCCGTAATATCGGCTTGGATCGACGTTCACGAGCGTTGTCTGAGCCAGTTCTGCGGCGGTAGCCACGGTTCCAGCGGGGCGCACGCGAAGCCACGGAATGCCGTAGTTCATACCGTTCTCATTGTCGACGGCATAGACACCGACGAGGAACTCGTCCCTCTCACCAATGCCCCAGCGGAAAGCGGCTGCGACGCCAGTTTTGCGAACGCTGCTGCCACTGCCGTTATTGTCGGCTTGCGTGCCCATTAGGGTGATGCGAAAGGCGGAAGACTCGCCGGTTTGGGCATTGATGTCGCCGACAACGCGACCGTAGTTGTGATTGCCGATGGTCAGCGAAACGCTTTTGTCGTCCACCGGCCGTGGCAGCTTGTTGACCTGATTGACCACGCCACCGGTCGATCCGCGACCGAACAACATAGAGGCCGAGCCGCGCAGCAATTCAATCCGGTCGTTGTTAAACGTGTCGCGGTCGTAGAAGGCCGGATCGCGAATGCCGTCGACAAAAATGTCACCGGTCGCCGCGAGCGAAAAGCCGCGCAGACGAATGTCTTCTTCGCCGCCCTCCGCCGCGAGGAAGGTCACGCCCGCAGCGCTGTGCAGCGCCTCTTTCAGCGTGTCGATGTTGCGATCCGTGATCAATTTTTCGGTGATGATGGTGACCGACTGTGGCACGTCGCGCAAATTCTGATTGCCTTTGCCGATGCTGGTGGTCGTGGCGCGAAGCGTGTCTTTACCTTCAGCGACTTCGGCCTTTTCTTTGACGGTAACGGCTTTTAGCGTTTTGCCGTCCGTACTGTTGGTCGCCATTGCGGGCGCTGGTGGCTGGGTGGGGACGGTGGGGGTTTGCGCCCAAGCGTTCATCGACATGGAAAGCATCAGCGCCGCAGCAGGTAGCAGCGCTACGCCGTGTCCGGGCAAGGCTGCTGGCATCGTTGGATTCTGGGAGGCGTGGGCAAGGCGTGTGCTTTGAGCGGCTGAGCGCAGGATGGCGTGTGACAAAAGAGTTCTCCAGTCGTAGCCCGCTCGTCGAGAAATTGAGAGCGGGAGGGGTTGAACAACTGGCTGGCTATGACCCCGTTTCACGCAGGTTTGCGCGGATGGGCTGGGTTGGCTTGCCGTTACTTATTATCGGTAATTGTATGCGAAATGCGAACGAGTCGCAATAACAATGTTGGCCGTAAAAAAAGCCACCTGTGATCGGTGGCTTTTTTTTCGCAACGTTGCGCAGCGCTCTGGTGCGGTGGGGGCGAGCCAGAGTGGCCGCGCGGCTGCGATCCTCTGCGTTAAGCGGCTTTCTTTGCGTAAGCGCTGCACCAGCCTTTGCTGGCAACTTGCTTGCCTGCGAACAGTGGGCAACCGCCCGCTGCATCGGCTGCTTTGCCCTGAAAAATCGCGCAGTTGCCGCAGTTTTGCGCTTTGTCATGCTTCGGATATTTCTTTTGATCGGCTTTGGTCGTGTCAGCGACGTAGCCCAACGAAGCGGCGGTGGCGTCTTTCTCGTCAACCATGGCGGGTTTGGCTTGGGCAAAAACGAGCGAGCTGCCTGCGATGGCGGCGCCAGTGGCGACGGTGGCGACTGAACGGATAACGAATACGCGACGCGATGAATTCATGGATGCACTCCTGATTGTGGAAGGGCTCGAAACTCAGAGCCCGTTGACGCAATTATCTCATGAGTTTGTCGTAGACAAAGCCTCGGTCGCTGCCGACCCGATGCGCACGCTCATTGCGCCGCCAGGGCGGCTTCGTGCTTCTCGGCTTCCATCCGCTCGCGCTCCATCGCGCGCTGGTACGCGGGTCGTTGTTTCAGGCGTTCGATGTAGGCAAGGCTCGCTGTTCCGACGCCTTCGAGCTTCGCCGACAGCGCCCACACCAGACAGTGAAACACCACAATATCGGCCATCGAGAACGCGTCGCCCGCAATGAATGGCCGCGCTGCTAGCGCTTTCTCAATCGGTCGCAGGCTGCGTGCTAATTGCCACACGGTCGTTGGCTCAAGTGCCGCAACGCGTTTGTCCTCGGGCAATGCAAAGCGATGCTGAGCAACCGCCCACAGATGCGGCTCAACCTCGGTCACCGTGTAGTAAACCCAGCGATAAATCTCTGCGCGTGACGCTGCATCTGCGGGAAGCAGATGCGCACCGGGAAACTTTTCGGCGACGTATTGAACAATCGCCATCGACTCGGTCAGAGTCAGTGCGCCGTCCTGCAAAACGGGAATCTTGCCCGCTGGGTTGATCGCTTTGAACGCGGGCGAGTAACCTTCGCCTTTCATCATCCAGATGCGCTGATAGTCGTACTCCGCGCCCGCTTCCTCAAGCGCCCAGACGCAGCGCAAAGAGCGTGAGTTCCGTGACCCGTAGAGCTTCATGGCATTCATCCTGTTTTTACTTTCGCCTGGCCCGACGGCGTTGATTTGGGTACAAGCTCATTTGCCACCAGCGCCGCAAGCACAATCGCACCGCCGACGAGTGTAGAACCGGCTGGCACTTCCCCCGCGCCTAGCCACGACCAGAGTGGCCCCATCAACACTTCGAGCAAGCCCAGCAAAGCCACTTCCGGCGCGGACAGATGCGCGCTCGCTCGCACCATCATCACGCAGGGGATTCCCAGCTGAAAAATCCCCAGCACTGCAAGCAGAAACACATCCCTACCACTCGCCGCAAATGGCAACGACAGCGGCAGCGTCACCGCGCAGGAGATCAGCCCGCCGATCAAAACCGCCGGTGCGAGATCAACATGTGCGCCCGTCTTTTTAAGCGTCACGATATTGATGCCGGACGCGACCGGTACACCGAACGCGATCAGCATGCCGAGCAACGCGCCTTGCCCGCCCTCTGCCTGATTGGCGAACATGATGATCATGCCGACCAACGCGGCACCAATGGCGAGCCAGGTGCGCATTGCAATAGGAGATTTCAAAACGGCCCAGGCCAGAATCGTGGCGAAGAGGGGAGATAGCGAATTGACAATCAACGTGTTCGCAGTCGTCGTCAACGTGAGCGCGATCATGAAGCAGGTAAACATGACCGCCCACATGAGCCCCGAGATCGCGCCGCCTCTGCCGCTTGCGCGCACATAGGCCACGGTGCCGCCAACGCCGCGCGCATACACAAACCACACAATCAGCGTCAACGCGCAAAAAAAGCTGCGCCAGAAGGTGACCTCGAAGCTCTTGGCGCTGTCGAGGTGGCGGGTGAAAACCCCAGCGATGCTCCACAAAAAAGTCGCGCCCACCATGGTCAGGATGGCGCGGCGATGTTGTTGTGGTGTGGTGCTCATACTGGTGCTTCTGTGTGTGGCGCGGCATCGGGTTCGCGGTGCGGCGCATTGCGCACTTCGGGCACAGACAGGCAGCAGACAGCCGCCACGAACATGAGCACCGCGCAGGCAAACAGCGAGCTGGCAACGCCCAATTGCTCGATCAGCGCGCCCCCGACCCAAAAGCCGATGCCAAGACCGATCATGAAAAGCGTCATGCTCCAGGTGAACGCTTCGGTGGAATACTCACTCGGCGCGAGCTTGCCGAGTTGTAATGACAGCGCCGTAATCATCGGCCCGAACGCAAGGCCCATGAACGCGCAGGCAAGCGCAAACGTCCATGTCTGCGTGGCCAGCGCCATCAGCGTTGAGCCCGCGCACAGCCACAGCCCGGCCACCATGATCTGGCGATTCAACGGCCACGAAAAATGCCGCGAACCATACGCAAAACCCGTGATCGCCGACGGAATGCTCATCGCCGCGTAGAACCAGCCAACGTTCGATGGCTGACCGCTAATGTTCGCAAACGCGGTCATCGCGATCTCGTTCAAACCAATGCCGATGGCGAAGAAAAGCGACAGCGTCAACGCGCGGCGCACCGCTGAAATTTTCAGCGGCCCGAGCCAGTGCCGCTCAACGCCCGTCTCCACTTCACCCCACCGCTCCAGCGCGCCAGAGCGCGCGAAATGCGACGTGCCCAGCGCCGTCATGACCGCCGCCGCTATCACCGCAAACGCGGGCGAACCCGCCACGACGCCGAGGCTCACAATCATCGGCCCCAGCACAAACGAGCACTCCATCATCACCGATTCCACCGCGAACGCTGCCTGTCGCTGCGAATCCTGCATCGTGGATTTGCGATACATCGCGCGAAGCGTCATCGACACCGGCGGAAACACCGCGCCCGCCGCAAACGCCGCCACCAGCACCAGCGGCATCGGCTGCAAACTCGTCACCGCAAACACGAGCACCATGAGCGCCAGCGCATGCAAAAACGCCAGCGGAATCATCACTTTTTTCGGCCCGTTCTGATCGACAAACCGCCCTATGATCGGTGCCTGAATCGCCAGCGCCGTCATGTACGCCGCGCTCACCATTCCGGCGCTTGTGAATGAGCCCGTTTGCGACTGCACCAAAAGGGTCAAGCCCAGCACATTCATGCCCACCGGCATGCGCGGCAAGATCGAAGAAATGATGATGCGCCGCAACTCATCGTCAGCGAAGAGCGTGCGGTACTGGGTGAGATTGATCAAAACGGACTACTAAGATTCAGAACAACTATTCGCTGTAAGCCCTGTTAGTCGTGGGCTAACGGTCGAAAAAGCTATAAGTCGATAAAAACGAAAATGGGGCACTAGCCCCTATGTGGTCAATGTTTCGTAAAAAAGCTGCTTGCGTCGCGATGCGGCGGAGTCTGGCTTTTCACGAATCATTCTGGTGCATGAGCGTAACTGATTTCCACAATTGCCTCACCAGTGATCCTGCACCCAGTTCTGCCGCTATAGCTGCAAGGGTTCAATAGCGCCGTCGAGCTTATCAAGGCCAACGCACGCGGGTTGCGTAGCGCTACCGACTACCGAGCCCGCATTCTGTTGCATTGCGGTAGGTTGGATCTGACTTGCGCTTGAGCAAAAAATCACAGTGAAATCGGCCAAGAGCCCTTTACAAAATGAGGTCACTGTAAATGCTCCGCCAAAACCCGAATCGCATGCTTCGCTTCACGCGCTGCACCATCGTGAATTTGATGTCGGCAGCTGGTGCCATCGGCGACGACAATCGCGTCCGGTGCCTTGCGGATCGCGGGAAGGAGCGACAGCTCGGCCATCTGCATCGACACGTCGTAGTGTTTCGCGTCATAGCCGAACGCGCCGGCCATGCCGCAACACGAGGACTCGATCAGACTGGGTTTTGCGCCGGGAATGAGTCCAAGTACCGCGAGCGTGGGCGTGATTTCGGCGAACGCTTTTTGGTGGCAGTGACCGTGGACGAGGATTGGCGAAACCGCAGGCGTTAGCTGCGAAATAAGCGACGCCAACTTTCCCGCTTTTGCTTCGCGCTCGAGAAATGTTTCGATCATCATTGCGTGCTTTGCAACGACTTCAGCATCCTCGCCAAACCGCATCGACAGTATTTCGTCTTTCATCGTGAACAGGCAGCTCGGCTCCAACCCGACGATGTCAATGCCGGCCTTGGCAATAGGTGTCAACGCGGAGAGCAGGTGCTCCGCCTGCCGCTTTGCCTCATCCACCATGCCAACCGCCAGAAAAGTTCGACCGCAACACAGGTTTCGATAGTCGCGATCCCCTTCCGGCAACCAGCGCGGCACATACACGCGGTAGCCCGCAGCCTCAAGCACGCGGATGGCAGCACTGACGTTTTCACGTTCGAACGCGCCGTTGAAGGTGTCGACAAACAGTGCAACGCAATTCTCACCGCGCGCTTTCGCTTCAAGGAATTCTTTGAGCGATTTGCGTGGCCCCAACTCGCTCCAGGCGGTGTCGGTGCGCCAGGTTGGCAGCGACCGCTTCGCCGAAAAGCCAAACAGTTTCTCTCCCAGTTTCGCAAGGAATGGCGAGCGGTTACGCAGGTTAAAGAGGCGCGGCCACTTCGGCGCGAATGAGGCCGTGATCGGAAGTCGCGCAATCAGATTGTCGCGAATCGAAAAACCGTGCTTCGCCTTGTACTGATGCAAGTGCTCGATCTTCATCTTTGCCATGTCGACGCCAGTCGGACAATCGCGTTTGCAACCCTTGCAGCTGACGCAAAGATCAAGCGCTTCATGAACTTCTTCACTTGCGATTCCGTCGTTGCCGAGCTGTCCTGAGATCGCCATGCGCAGCGTATTGGCACGACCGCGCGTGCTGGCAATTTCGTCACGCGTCACGCGATAACTCGGGCACATTGTTCCCGCGTCAAACTTGCGGCAGTGGCCGTTGTTGTTGCACATCTCCACGGCTTTGGCGAAACCTTCAGCAGCATCGCCGCCGGTTCCGGGCGCAGTTGCCGCCTCGGTCACCGGATCGTTTTGTACGTTCCAGGCGCTCCAGTCGAGCGCAGTCTTGACGGGAATAATTTTGTACGGGGTTGCGTGCGATGTCGGTTTGAAACGGAACAGAGACGCGTCGTCCATTTTCGGCGCGTCGATCATCTTGCCTGGGTTGAATAGATCGTCAGGGTCGAACGCGTGCTTGATCTCGCGGAAGGCGCCAGAAATTGCCGGCCCGAACTGCCACGAAACCCATTCGCCACGGCACAATCCGTCGCCGTGTTCGCCGCTGTACGCGCCCTTGAATTTGCGCACCAGCGCGCTTGCTTCCTCGGCGATCGCACGCATCTTCGATGCGTCGCCGCGCCGCATGTCGAGGATCGGCCGCACATGAAGCGTACCCACGCTGGCGTGTGCGTACCACGTGCCACGCGTGCCGTTGCGTGCGAAGACTTCGGTGAGATTTGCCGTGTATTCCGCGAGATGTTCGAGCGGAACCGCGCAATCCTCGATAAAGCTCACGGGCTTGCCGTCGCCTTTCAAACTCATCATGATGTTGAGGCCCGCTTTCCTCACTTCCCACAGGTTTTTCTGCGGTGCATCTTCGGTCATTTCCACGACCGCATCCGGCAAGCCAAGCGAGGCAATGAGATCAACGAGCCGCTTCAATTGACGCTTGAGGGCGTCCCTGTCATCGCCCGAAAATTCGACGAGCAAAATCGCATCGGGTTGCCCGACGAGTGCCGTACGAACCGTGGGCGCAAAGGCCGGGTTCGAAACCGCCAGATCAATCATCGTGCGGTCAACCAGCTCTACCGCCGTGGGGCCGAGTTTTACGATGTGCTGCGCCGATTCCATGGCTTGATGAAAGGTTGGGAAGTTGACCACCCCCAACACTTTTGCTTTCGGCAACGGACAGAGCGCAAGCGTCAACGACTTGGTGAAAGCGAGCGTGCCTTCGGAGCCTACGAGCAAATGCGACAGGTTGACACTGCCGTCGGTCGTGTAAGGGCGCTCGCTCTGGTTGCAGAAAATGTCAAGGTTGTAGCCACCGACGCGGCGCATAACGGTGGGCCACACGCGTTTGATTTCGGCCTGATGTTTTGTCGCTAGCGATTGCGCAATCTCGCCGATTGCTTTTGCGCGTCCGGTCGCTGCCGATTGATCGGCAAAACTCGCAACGCTTCCATCCGCAAGCCACGCCTCAACGCCCAGTACGTTGTGCACCATGTTGCCGTACGCAATCGAGCGTGAGCCGCAAGAATTGTTGCCTGCCATGCCTCCCAGCGTGGCCTGCGCGCCGGTCGAAACATCTACCGGGAACCACAATCCATGCGGCTTTAGCGTTGCGTTCAAGTGGTCGAGAACGATGCCTGGTTCCACCGTTACCGTGCGTTTCTCGACGTTGAGATCAAGCACGCTACGAAAATGTTTGGAGCTATCAATCACCAGCGCAACACCGGTCGTTTGTCCACACTGACTGGTGCCACCGCCGCGCGCCAAAACAGGCACTTTCAGATCACGCGCAATGTCAATCGCGCTTTGAATATCGTCAGCTGTTTTCGGCACAAACACGCCGACAGGAATTTGTTGATAGATCGACGCGTCTGTCGCGTAGCGCGCACGGTCCGCATCGGTGAAGAGAATTTCGCCTTGTGTGTTGTCGCGAAGCCGTTGGGCGAGTGAAGTGGTGTCGTGCATGGCGCGAGCGTAGCAGCCTCGGTGATCCCCCCGAATGCAGTGGCGTCATTCCCGCCGAAAATTGACCCTCGGCAATAGGGCCTCCAATCTGCCCGTGCGAAAATGCCCTGAACTATTCGATCGACGTTCCCCATGCTGCAACTCAATTTTCATCGCTCAGGCCGACACCAGTTGGCGATTCCTGGCCCATCGCCCGTGCCTGATCGTGTCGCCCGCGCGATCAGCCTGCCGACCATCGACCATCGCGGCCCGGAATTCGCCGGCCTTGGTCTCAAGGTGTTGTCTGGCATCAAGACCATTTTCAAAACGCAGCAACCCGTCATCATTTATCCGTCGTCGGGGACGGGCGCATGGGAGGCCGCGCTCGTGAACACGCTCTCGCCGGGCGATCATGTGCTCATGTACGAAACCGGCCAGTTCGCGACCTTGTGGAAAAAAATTGCTGATCGTCTGGGCGTCAAAACCGAGTTCATCGGGCTGCCTGATGACGCCAGTTGGCGGCGCGGCGTTGATGCCAATTTGATTGAAGCTCGGCTACGCGAGGATAGCGGTCACGCGATCAAAGCGGTGTGTGTGGTTCACAACGAAACCTCCACCGGTGTCACGAGCAACATCAAGGCCGTGCGCGACGCCATCGACCGCGCGGGTCACCCTGCGCTATTGTTGGTGGACACCGTCTCGGGCCTTGGCGGTGCTGACTACGAGCACGACGCGTGGGGCGTGGATGTGTCCATCGCGGGTTCACAAAAGGGGCTCATGTTGCCGCCGGGACTCGGCTTTAACGCGCTCTCGCAAAAGGCCATCGCCGCCAGCAAAACCGCGACGTTGCCCAAGGCCTATTGGTCCTGGGACGAGATGCTGGAAATGAACAAGACGGGCTATTTTCCATCCACGCCTGCTACCAATCTGCTCTACGGGTTGCACGAAGTGCTCGACATGATCGCTGCCGAGGGGCTCGACACGGTGTTCGCTCGCCACCAGCGGCTAGCGGCGGCCTGTCGCGCCGCGGTCAAAGCATGGGGGCTGGAAATTCAGTGCCTCGACGACGCCTGCCACTCACCGATTTTGACGGGCGTGGTGATGCCTGCGGGCATTGACGCCGACGCCGTGCGCAAAATCGCGCAAGAGCAATACGACACATCGCTTGGGCAGGGGCTAGGCAAAGTCAAAGGCAAAATTTTCCGCATTGGGCATCTGGGCGAATGCAACGACGTATCGCTCATGGGCACGATCTGTATCGTTGAAATGAGCCTCGCGAAGGCTGGCGTCGCGCTCAAGAGCAGCGGCGCTGTGGCGGCGATGGACGTACTGAAAAATATCGCCTAACGGCCCCCAAATCTCCCCGAACTTATCCATGACCACTCGCCGCCAAACACTCAAGTTTCTAGCCGCCACGCCGCTCGCGCTAAGCCCGGCGCTCCTCGCACAATCTGCGTGGCCCACTGGCACCGTAAAAATCATCGTGGGCTTTCCCCCTGGTGGTGGTACTGACGCATTGGCGCGCATCCTCGCGCCCAAGTTGACAACGATGTGGGGTCAGCAAGTCATCGTCGAAAATCGTGCGGGCGTGGCAGGTGTGCTCGCAGCAGACGTGGTTGCCAAATCAACCGACGGATTGACGCTCCTCATGGGGCACATCAATTCGCACGGCATCGGCCCGGCGTTGAACCCGAAAATGCCATACAACGCGGACACTGATTTTTCGCCGTTGACGCTCGTTGGCGTCACCCCCAACGTGCTGATCTGTCACCCGAACGCACCCGCAAAAACGGTGAAGGACATCGTCGCACTGGCGAAGGCCAAGCCGGGCACGTTGTCGTTCGGCTCAGCGGGCAGCGGCAGCGCGCAACACCTGGCACTGGAGCTTTTCAAGGTGGCCGCAGGGATTGACGTGTTGCATGTGCCGTACAAGGGCAGCGCGCCGCTCTTGACCGATTTGATGGGCGGGCAGATCAACTATTCGTTCGACACGATGGCGGCAGTCACGCCCCACGTGAAGGGCGGCAAGGTATACGCCGTCGCGCAGACGCGCACCAAACGATCTGCCACGTATCCCGACTTGCCGACGGTAGCGGAGAGCGGCTATTCGGGGTTCGAGGCAACCACCTGGTACGGAATGATCGGCCCCGCAAAGATGTCCCCGGATGTGGTCGCGCGAATCAACCGCGACATCAACGCTGCGATGGCGATGCCCGATGTGAAAGAGCGACTCGCTGGCGTTGGCGCTGAGGACGGTGGCGGCACCGCGCAACAGTTTGCGGACTTCATGCGGGCTGAGCGGGTGAAATGGGCGCGCGTGGTGAAAGAGGCGAACGTTAAGGTGGATGCGTAATCTGGCGCGTTGCACGGAAACGCGAACGATTCTACGAGCAGCAACTTTTTTCTAGAACGACCGTTGCAATGGGGATGGAACCGATTTATTGACTAAGTCGATATTCGGTATTTTTCGCGCTTACCCCATATTAAATGGCGCTTTGGAGAGAAAGCTGATCGCTTCGGCGCAGCTTTGATTGACCCTGACACCATGGTCGTGCGCCAGTGCGTTGGTATGAGTCACGACGCCAGTCGCCAGGGTACTTTGCGCGTCTCCGATAGCGGCACTGACATGGCTGACTGTGCACGCGGCAACGCCTTGTCGTTGCAGGATTTCGAGTCCCGCGATCCCGGCGTTGTTGAGGCCAACGCCCGCATCGTTGAAGACAGCGAACGCCGGTGGATGCGCCAATGCCAGGCGAGCCGCGCTGCCGCCGCCATGCGACCCTGTGACAACGATCTGGCCGCGCATCTCATGGGTCACCGCACTGATGCTGTCGATGACGAAAATTTTCATCTTCAGTCGATGTGCTTTTCGTAAAACGCGAGCGTGGACAGTGGCATGAATCCGAGGCGTTCGAGGATGGGTTTGCTCTCCGGGCTAGCCTCCACAGCGAGGTAGCTTGCGCCGCGTTCGAGCGCTGCCTGCGCGCGGACGGCAAGCATGCGCGTGTAGGCGTGCTGGCGACGCCATGGAGCCTTGGTCGTGCCGCCGCAGAGGAGCGCGATGGCATTGCCGGGGTGATGAAACATGTAGCCAGACGTCACGGGCTCGTCGTTGAAGGTGAATCCGGCGTAGAACAACACACCGGGCTCGTTGTGCTCGATTAGCGTGCGGTAGTCGTTGACGTAGCGCGAGTTGGGTGCATCGGGCCAGACGTCGTCCCAGATTTCCTGATAGGCATCGAGATGCTTCGCGGTTGTGAGTTGGCGGGCGGTGAGAGTGGCCGAGTCGGTCGTTGCGGCTGCCGCTTTGGTAAGCGAATCAGCGAGCGTCGCGACGGAAACAACCATCAGCGTGCTCGCATCGTTTTCCGAAAAACCTCGCGCAAGCAGTGCGTCACGCAGCGCATCGTGCGCGACGTCGTGGGCATAGAGTTTCCACATGAGCACGCGTGCGCGGCCTTGAACAGCATGCAGTTCTTCATCGACAGCCGTCGCCGCATCGCTGGGCGCAAAGTCGTGCCACATGAGGTAGCGCTGGCTGCCGGTGATCGTCGTGGAGCGCGTGACGGTAGTTGTGATTTCGCGCGCGCAACCCGCGATGCGTACGTTGCGACGCATGGTGTCGTCGTAGAGGGCGAGGAGGGCACCGTTTGGCATTGTGTCAATTTTTCAGAAAAGTCGTATTGCAAGCGTACCTGTATTTGGTGCTCCAGCGGCGCGCAGAGCCCTGCTAGCATCAATGATCCGAGCGCATCCATGCTGACATTAATGGCCTTACAGTTGACTATGCTTGAGCTTAGAAAGGGGGCGTTTGTGCTTGTAGCGATAAGCACTGTCGGTTCGCAGGTGTCATACGCATCGTCGGGCGTTGATGTCGCCCAGGCATCTGTCTCCCCACCTGCTACGACGACCGCGTCCAACAGTACGGCAGCGCTCGATAGCATTCGGGCGCAGATTGCCGCGCTCAAAAAAACGAGAGACGCCGAGGAAGCAAAGCGCTTAATCGAGGTACTGCTGCAAATAGGTGAGTTCGATGGATATGCCCCGGCAACCGTGAAGCGACTTGTCGCTGCGGAACTGCCCGCAGCGTTGCTGATCGTGGCGAAAAATGCGGAATTTCGAACGAACTTGCGCGCGTCGGCGCTGATGGCCATGAGGACGATTGACGCGAACGACGCAGACCTCGACGCAGGGATCAATGTTGCACGTGCCGATGTCAGCGCAGGTCGTGATTTTTTGGAAAGTCGCGCGGCACTGCTGACGCAGTGGCGACAATCGCGCGCTGGCGCGGTGCCGCGCGCACAAGGGCTTCAGCCCGCGAACCCGGCAGCAGAAATGGCGGCGCTTTTCTATCTGAAAACGGCTGACATTCGCGTCAGCGCCGAGGCGATGTTGCTCGCCGTAGCTGACGGAAATCTACCTGCGGTCGAGGCGTTGCTTGATGCGGGCGTTGATATCGCTGCACACATCGCCTTGTCGCCTGCTATCGACGTGTGGACCTATGCGACCTCCGCGAGTTGCGTCGCCGAGACGCGTCGGAATCCAATCGCGCAAGCCGCGATGCTCTCGCTTCTGGCAGCGCGCGGCGCAAACCCGAATCGTCGTGATCAGGGCAACGAAACGCCGCTACATTCGGCGGCGCGCTTCTGCCCGCTCGCCATGGTTCGGCAATTGGTAGGCATGGGCGCTGATGTAAACGCAACAAACGCAAGCAATTTCACTGCGTTGTCGTATGCGCTCATACTCGGGCGTTGGGATGTCGCTGACAATCTGGTATCGAGCGGCGCGCGATTGCCAAAGTCGGCGATCAAATCGCTCTTCATGGAACTGCCCATCGATCCTGCGCAACTTCAAATTGTTCAGCGAGCGCAACAATTGCAATAGACTCAATCGCCTCCTTACTTTTAAAAGCCACCCGCAATGTATCCGATCACCACCACTGTGACGCGCGCCCAGCAGATTGAACCACTTGGCTGGCGCGGCGCCCTCTGCTGTGGCGTCATTGGTCTGTCCCTTACGCTGAGCGCCTTAGCATCGACAAGCTACGCTGCCACCGTCGAGCCGTCGCTCGCTATGGGCAAGTCAGCGGCGCTCGAATATCTGAAAGAAATAGATGTCTACCCTGCGCCAAGTAATTTGATGGGGCAGGCGGTGGACGGCAACTATCGCGCTATCACCGCGATGATCGCGTCGGGCATTGATCCAAACCACAAGCCCGCCGTCGGGCACACGGCATTACGCATGGCGACTTCGTTCGCGTGTTCTGCACAGCCCACACCCGAAACGCTCGTAGACATCGCCAAAACCGTGCAGGTTCTCCTGGCCGCGAAAGCTAACGTCAATGAGGTCGATGCGTCGGGGCTTGGCGTGCTGATGATGACGTCACAACAGTGTCCCAGCGCAATTACGAAGCTCCTGATCGATGCGGGGGCTGACTTGAATCAGCGCAGCCCGCAAGGATTTACTCCACTGTCGATGGCGTTGGCAGTCGAGAACTTTAGTAGTGCCGAGGTGCTCATCAAGGCTGGTGCACGCATCACGCCGGACGCAGCAAAGCGCTTGCTTGATGACACACCCAGCGCGGAGCTAAAGGCGATAGTAAAACGCGCCACCGCTCCGCTGCTGGTCGCGCCAACGTCGCCACCCGCGCGTAAGTAGCGCCTCGACAACGCTGCCTACATCACACTATAAACCGGCCCGCCACCGCCTTCCGGCGTCACCCAATGAATATTCTGTAGTGGGTCTTTGATGTCGCAGGTTTTGCAGTGCACGCAGTTTTGCGCGTTGATTTGCAGACGTTTGCCTGGTGCTGCTCCGGGGATCGTTTCGTCGTCGACGTATTCATAAACACCGGCTGGGCAGTAGCGTGCTTCTGGCCCGGCGTAGCGCGTCAGGTTGACTTTCACCGGAATCGACGCGTCGCGCAACTGCAAATGCACAGGCTGATTTTCTTCGTGATTGGTATTGGACAGAAACACCGAGGTGAGCTTGTCAAACGTGATCACGCCGTCGGGTTTCGGGTACGCGATTTGCGGCATTTGATCGGCGGGCTTCAGGTATTCGTTATCGGCTTTGCCGTGACGCAGCGTCCAGCCGACAAGCTTGCCGAGACCCAGATCGTTCAACCACATGTGCACGCCGCCATGCAGCGTGCCGAGCGTCATGCCCCATTTGAGACCGGGCTTCACGTTGCGTACCTTGTAGAGATCGCTGAACACCCAGCTTTTTTTCCAGCCGTCGTTGTAGGCATGCAGCTCGTCGTGCTGACGCTCGGCCTTGACCGCGTCGAACGCGGCTTCAGCGGCAAGCATGCCCGTTTTCATGGCGTTATGCGTGCCTTTGATGCGTGGCAAGTTGACGAATCCGGCGCTGCATCCGATCAGTGCGCCGCCTGCGAATGACAACTTCGGCACGCTCTGTAAACCACCTTCATTAATGGCTCGCGCGCCGTACGCCAAGCGCTTGCCGCCTTCGAACAATGGCTTGATGTTCGGATGCGTTTTGAAACGCTGAAACTCATCGAATGGCGACAGCCACGGATTCTCGTAACTCAGGTGAATCACGAAACCCACCGCGACCAAAGCGTCCTTGTTTTCATTGGTCAGGTGGTACAAAAATGACCCGCCGCCGGTCTTTGAGTCGAGCGGCCAGCCTTGCGAATGCATGACTTTTCCGGGCACATGTTTGGCGGGATCAATCTGCCACAGCTCCTTGATACCGATCCCGTATTTCTGTGGATCAATGCCATCGCGCAGATTGAATTTTTTCATGAGCTCCTGCGACAGCGAGCCGCGCACGCCTTCGCCAAACAGCGTGTATTTCGCATGCAGTTCCATGCCGGGCTGAAACTCGCCTTTCTTCTCGCCGTCCTTGCCGACGCCCATGTCGCCGGTTGCGACGCCGATCACGGCACCGGCGTCGTTGAACAGCACTTCGGCCGCAGCAAAGCCCGGATAAATCTCCACGCCCAGCGCTTCCGCCTGTTCGCCTAGCCATTTACACACGCGCCCAAGGCTCACGATGTAGTTGCCGTGGTTGTCCATGAGTTTCGGCAGCACCCAGTTCGGCGTTTTCATGGCTCCGGTTTCGGTGAGGGTCCAGAACTCGTCCTCGGTGACTGGTGTGTGAATCGGCGCGCCCTTCTCTTTCCAGTCGGGGATCAGTTCGTTCAGCCCCACCGGATCAATCACCGCGCCGGACAAAATGTGTGCGCCGACTTCGCCGCCTTTCTCCAGTATGCAGACGGAAACTTCGCGATTGTTCTCGGCCGCGAGTTGTTTCAGGCGAATCGCGGCGGAGAGACCGGACGGCCCCGCACCCACGATCACTACGTCGTATTCCATCGCGTCGCGGTCGGCTCTGATGCTGGTCATAGGTTCTTCGTTTCTTGTCTGAGGTTTAGGCGCGCGCCAAGGACTTGCGCATTTTGTGTTTGTCGAATTGCGTATCGATGCAGCGAAAGCCGAAGCGCTCGTAAAGGCGCAGCGCCGGATTGTCGCGAAATACGTTCAGCGTGAGTTCGTTGCGCTCAAGTGATTGCGCTATGTCTTTGACGTGTACCAGCGTGGCCCAGCCGACACCGCGGTTGCGATGCTTTTCTTCAAGCTGAATATCGCCGATGTGCAGCGCGTTGGGGGTATCGGGCTCGTCTCGTACGCTCAAAAATCCGATGACGTTATGCACCGGCTGATTCACATCGTTGATGAGAAAGAACGATGCCTGTGGAGCCAGATTCCTCCAGCGCGTCTCGTCAAATTCTTGCCCTCGCCGCGCGAGGTATGGTTGCATGTTGTCGCGTGCGAGCGCGAGGCAGTATTCGATGCGTCGATCAGCGGTGGTGATGGCTGATAGTGCGATCAGGCTCGTTACGGCAGCAACGGGCTCGCTCCGACGCTGGGCGTCGATGACTGGCACGTCAGAGGCATCACAATTCATGGGACGATTATAGTTAGCGATTAAACGCCGATTTACCGAAATCAGAAGGTCATTTTTCGATGGATCACTCCAAACAGCTTGCGCCAGTGACCATGACGGAAGCCAATGCGATTGCCGCTTTGCGCGATATCGTGATGCACGAGGTCGATATGGCCGTGCGCTG
Source organism: Burkholderiales bacterium (assembly GCA_025352105.1). Taxonomy (GTDB): domain Bacteria; phylum Pseudomonadota; class Gammaproteobacteria; order Burkholderiales; family Casimicrobiaceae; genus Casimicrobium. The sequence goes on from JANXUB010000072.1 coordinate 39,437, forward strand.
GGGCGACATGGACGCCTACAACCATGTCAACAACACCGTCTACTTTCGCTACATGGAGCAGTGTCGGCTGGAGTGGTTTGCGAAGCTGGGTTTCAAGACGGTGGACGAGGACATCGTGCCGATTCTGGTGGAGGCGAATTGCCGGTTTATTCGTGCGGTGACGCATCCATCCACCGTCCGCGTCACGATTCGTGTGACCGATATTGGGCCGAAGATTGTGGAGACAACGCACGATATTTTTGTCGGCGACGTGCTCTATGCGAGCGGTATCTGCAAGCTCTTGTGGATGAGTCGCAGCGCGAACAAGGGTGTGGCTTTACCCGATGCAGTGCGTACGCGTCTGCTCGACGTAAGATCGTGATCGCGCGAGCGTTCCTGCTCCTACAGGCAAACGCCGTGATCAAGCCGTTGTGGACGCCGTCGCCCGAGCGTATTGCGTCGGCGCGCATCACCGCGTTCACGCAGATGCTGCGCGAAAAATATTCGCAGCAATTCCCTGACTATTGGAGCCTGTGGCGCTGGTCGATTGCCAACAAGGAAGTGTTCTGGCGCGAGGTTTGGGACTTTTGCGGTCTGATCGGAGACAAGGGCGAGCGCACGCTGGTTGACGGCCATTTGATGCCCGGCGCGCAGTGGTTTCCGGACGCGAGGCTTAACTTTGCCGAGAACCTGCTCAAGAAACGCGGGGCGGACGATGCGCTGGTTTTCTGGAACGAAGCGGGTGTTCGTCGCCGGTTGTGTTTTGATGAGTTGCGTGGCTCGGTTGCCTCTGTGCAGCAGGCACTCAAGTCGGCAGGCGTGGCCGCCGGAGATCGCGTCGCCAGCATCCTGCCCAATATTCCGGAGGCGACGATTGCGATGCTCGGCGTGACGAGCATCGGCGCGGTGTGGTCATCGTCGTCACCGGACTTTGGTGTGCAGGGCGTGCTGGACCGGTTCATGCAGATTGAGCCGAAGATTCTGTTTGCGGTGAACGGCTATCTCTACAACGGCAAAGTCGTTGATACGCGCGACAAAGTGTTTGAGATAGCCGCGCGATTGCCGAGCGTGGAGCGCGTGGTTTGGGTGGAATATGTAGGCTCCCTCTCCCGCAGCGCGGGAGAGGGTTGGGGTGAGGGCGGTGGCTGTAACGCTAGCGGTAGCACTGCGCCTGAGCCTACAGCCCTCTTGAGCTACCGCCCTCACCCTCCGCCCCGGCGCACGCTTGCGCCAGTGGACGCAGGCGCGCTGCGGGAGAGGGGACCTGCAAATGTGGCGTGGGACGAGTTTTGTCAAGTCATCGCTACCGAGCCGACCTTTGCTCGCTTCCCCTTCAATCATCCGCTAGTCATCGTCTTCTCGAGCGGCACTACCGGCTTGCCGAAGTGCATGGTGCAGGGCGCGGGCGGCACTTTGCTGCAACAAATGAAAGAGCACGCGCTGCATGCCGATGTGCATGATGGCGACCGTTTCTTCTATTTCTCCACCACTGGTTGGGTAATGTGGAACTGGCTCGTTGCGGGGCTCGCGACGGGGGCGACTTGCATGCTCTACGACGGCTAACCGTTCGCAGAGCAGGGCCGGGTGCTGTGGGACTTTGCCGAGGCGGAGCGCTTCACGCATTTCGGCACCAGCGCAAAGTACATCGACGCTATCAAAAAGGCGGGCGTGGTGCCGCGTCGCTCGCATGAATTGCCATCACTGCGCGCCGTGTTGTCGACCGGCTCGCCACTGTTGCCGGAGAGCTTCGACTATGTGTATCAGTGCGTGAAATCGGACGTGCATCTAGCGCCGTTGTCCGGCGGCACCGAGATCATGAGCGCGTTCGCGCTCGGCAATCCGACTCTCCCCGTGCATCGCGGTGAGATGCAGTGTCGTGGCCTCGGTATGGCGGTGGATGTTTTTGACGACAACGGGGAGTCTCTGCGTGGTGTGATGGGTGAACTGGTCTGCACCCAGACGTTTCCATCGATGCCGCTTTACTTCATGGCGGATGCCGACGGCGCGCGCTATCGGGCGGCATATTTCGATAAATTTCCGGGGCTCTGGTGCCACGGCGACTGGTCGCAGATCACGGAGCAGGACGGCATGGTGATCGTGGGGCGTTCGGACGCGACGTTGAATCCCGGTGGCGTGCGCATCGGTACGGCAGAAATTTATCGACAGGTTGAGACGCTTGATGAAGTCATCGAATCCATCGTCATCGGGCAAAACTTTCAGGGCGACGCGCGGGTGGTTTTGTTCGTAAAGCTGACTGAGGGACTGACACTCGATACCGCGCTCACCGAAAAAATAAAGCAGAGAATTCGCGAACACACGACGCCGCGCCACGTCCCCGCAAAGGTCGTGCAAGTGCCCGACATTCCGCGCACCAAGAGCAACAAAATTGTGGAGCTGGCGGTTCGCGACGTGGTGCATGGTCGTAGCGTGAAAAATATGGATGCCATGGCCAATCCCGAGGCATTGGAATTTTTTCG
>JANXUB010000129.1 GCA_025352105.1 Burkholderiales bacterium
ACGCTTGGACGCGGGTTGGAACCAAATGCCAATGTCAGTTTTGTCTCACGTTTTTGACGCTAAGACACTGATTTTTCACGACCTGGCGATGGAATCATAATCCACAGGTCCGGGGTTCGAATCCCTGAAGCGCCACCAACACACTGCTCCATTGAGCCCCAGTAAGTCCAAGTAAGCAAAAAGAAACAAGGACTTACCCGCGCTCGATGGTTGTAACTGTCGCTGCCAGACCCTTTCAGAACGGCTAATTGGGTGGGTTAAGCCTCTCCATGCCCGTTATCGGGGTGGGAAGTTACCCGCAAAACATCCATCGATTTCTGTTCGGACAACTGAATGGATCCGCTCGCCCGGCGTGGCTCTCAACTTCCGCGCATGCGCCGAGTTTTCGCGCTTCCAGAGCGTCGATCAATCGCAGCCACAAAGTCCTTACTCTCGATCGCCAGAGCGTTTCGCTCTCGCGATGTCGTAGTTCGACTTCAGTTCGCGTCCTTAGAGATGTTGCCGGTGCGACACCTGATTCCCGCGCCCGCTTTCTGCCGCCAAATACGAGCGCGACAATGAGTCAGGGCATGTCGGCGCACAAATCATTCACGTGGGAGCTATGACCATGGCACTGACCATTCAAACCAGCATTACGCCGCCCGGCGCTGCGATTCTGGACAACCCGGCCACGATATTGGCATTAGCCACCGCGCACGGTGAGTTGACGCCCGGTGGCGGTACACCCATCGCCATCACGATTCCAAATATCGCCGATGACCAGACCGGGTTATCGTTTGAATTGCGAGCGAATAACACCGAATTTCGCTTCACCGGCGGGACGCTCAAGCTGACGCTTCGTCAGGAAGTCCACATATCGAATGCGTTAAGCCCGTGCGCGCGTGCGGTATGGCTCCAGCATGAGAACAAGCACGTTCAGGACAACGAGCGCGTGATGGCCCGCATGGACGCCGAGCTGCGCGCGGACGCAATCTTTGCGTTCATCCTCATACGGCCCACGTGGCAGAGCTTCGCCGTGATGGGCAAACCCAAAGATGTCATTCGGGAACGGATTCAGGAAGTCTTCACTCGCCTGACCGCAACCGCTGCCACGCGGCAGGACACGCTGAAGGAATATCGAAGCGTCGAACAGCAAATCAAGATTCGTTGTGGTCACACGGTCGGTCAAAACCTCCGACTGGGAGCTTACGGGCAAGGCGTTGACATGATTCAGCTTTCACTCAACAACCATCCGCCCACGCTGTTGCCTTTGCTCAAAGTTGATGGCGTCTTTGGCGCAAGAACCGACGCCCGCGTTCGCGAGTTCCAAAAAAACAATAAGCTGACTGTCGATGGCGTAGTCGGCAAGGACACGCGCGCCGCGCTCGGTCTTTAGGCGAGACGTTTGTGTGTGTTGTGCATTCGGCGGCTCTGGTGTCACGGCCAGCTCAACCCGCCTAGCCCGCAAAATACACGCGCGATTTGCCAGCGCGCTGAGCTTCGCGTGGATCAATCAAATGGTATTTACTCGCGCTCCGGCCGTTCTTCTCGGCCGTCCGGATGCTTTGCAAATCGCGCCGGATCGCGCCCATGCACGGGGGCGTCGTCACGCCACGGCCAGCCGCCAAATTGCGTGCGACGATAGTCTTGCATCGCCTGCGCGATTTCGGCCTGAGTGTTCATAACAAACGGCCCGTATTGCGCGACCGGTTCGGCAATGGGTCGGCCCTGCAGCATGAGGAATTCGCTGACTTCGTCGCCGTTCGCGAGCAAAAGCGGAGCGGCGGCATTAACTTCGATGGCACTGCCGCCCGCGATCTCCTTGCCCGCAAGCTTCACCGATTTGCCCTTGAAGAAATAGAGATTTCTGCGCTTGCCAACACCTGCGGCTGCGGGCAGCGTCCACGTTGCGTTGGGCTCCATGCGAATTGTCCAGATGGCGACGTCAGCATCGGTTTGTGTAGCCCATGAATCGGGGGGTGGCGCGAGCGGTGCGTCGGCGTCGGCGAGCGCACCGGCGACGATGGCGATCTCGGTCGCGCGGCCCTGTTGGTCGTGCTCGATGCGGCGTGGAATGTGCTCTGACCAGAACATGGTGAAGTGCGGCTTGACCATCTTGCTGGCAGCGGGCAAGTTGAGCCAAATTTGAAAAAGCTCAAGCGGATTTGGCGCGTCCGCGTCGAGAAGCGGAAACATCTCCGAATGGACGATACCCGCGCCCGCAGTGAGCCACTGTGTATCGCCGCGCCCAAAGCGGGCCTTCGCGCCGAGCGAGTCGGAATGGTCAATCAGCCCTTTGCGCACCACGGTCACCGTCTCAAAACCGCGATGCGGATGCGCGGGAAAGCCCGGCACCTGCGCGCCGTGATACATGCTCCAGCCATCTTTGCGGCTGAAGTCCTGTCCGATATCGCGGCCTTTGAGCGCTGCGTTCGGCCCCATCTGCGCGTTGGCGCGCGGGTAGGCGTCGTCGTGATACGCGCAAAACAGGAACGGATCGACGGTTTCCCAAGGAAAGCCGAGTGGTTTGATCTGGATGATGGGGTTCATGTTGCCGATGAATTGGGCTGCACTCTCAGGCGTCAGCGTAAAAAGTTTGCCTGTTGAAATTTGTGTCAGAGGCCCGCATTTTCAACCCATTCGACGTTGTAGGCATTCGCCGACAGATGAACACCGTTGGGTATGACAGACGCTGCGGAACGGAGGGCGTAACCTTACGAGCCATAAGCTCGGATGTTGAAACGATTTCGTGCGCACAACATCTCGAAAGCACACTACGTGACCACGCCCCAACCGCTTCTCAACCGCCTTTCAACCCCTATGACGCCAGCCTTCTCCGTTTATGCCGCTGCCTATGGCGGCGCTGCTTTAGTGCTTTCAGTGCTCGATGTGCTCTGGCTTTGGCTGGTGGTCGGGCGTTTGTATCGCGCCGAATTGGGCTCCTTAATGCGCACCGATGTGGCCATGGTGCCCGCAGTCGCTTTCTACCTGATCTACATCGTTGGTGTTGTTGCGTTCGCTGTGATGCCCGCGGTTGCGACGGGCAGCTTATTGCGCGCAGCATGCCTCGGGGCGCTCCTCGGTTTCATCGCCTATTGCACTTACGATCTCACCAATCTCGCGACGTTAAACGGCTGGCCGGTCAAGGTGGCAATGCTTGATATCGCCTGGGGCACGTTCATCACGGCGCTCGCTGCGGTCGGCGGCACCTGGGCGGTTCGCCTGTTGCGCGATTGATCTCGCTCATTTTGAGCCATGAATAAAACCAGTCTCGCATCGATGTACCCGCTCGGGCCACCCGCCTCGCGCTGGGCTCGTGCGCGGCGCATGACACGGGCGGGCGGTGGCACTTTCTGGAGCGCGCTTTTGGGCTGGATCGATCATCGTTGCAGCGCGCTCTCGGCAGCACTGGCGTTTTATGCGATGTTTTCGCTGGCACCGATGTTGTTGGTGATCATTGCGCTGGCTGGATACTTTTTTGGCGCGGACGCCACCTCGGGCCAGCTCTACGGGCAGTTGCGCCAGGTGGTCGGCCCCGAGGCTGCGGCGTTCGTGCAAATGGCCGTTCAAAGCGCCTGGAAGTCGCGTGCATCAACGGGCGCAACGTGGATTTCGGTCATGGTGATCGTGATTGGCGCATCGGTGACTTTCGCCGAATTGAAATCTGCGTTAAACACGATTTTTGCAGCAACGCCGTCCACCGACGTGCCGCTTCTGCATTCAACGCTCGCCATCGTGCGGGCGCGACTTTTGTCGTTTGCGCTGGTCTCGGGGTTGGCGTTCCTGCTCATCATTCTGTTAGCCGTCGATACCGGGGTCGTTGCGCTTCAGCATGCGCTGTTCACCGATGCCACAGACGCACGGGCAACACAGCTGTTCCGCGCGCTGGAGAAGTGCTTTAGTCTGGGCTTGTTGACCGTCAGTTTCACCGTGCTCTTGCGGGTGTTGCCTGACACGACGGTCTCGTTCAGGGCGGCACTGATGGGTGCGGCGTGCGCCTCGGGATTGTTCGTGCTCGGTAAAAGTTTGTTCAGTGTCTACCTGACCAACATGGGCACCACGGACGTGTTCGGCGCAGCGGGAAGTCTGGCCGTGGTTTTGATGTGGCTGTACTACTCGTCTGCCGTGTTTCTATTCGGTGCCGAGATCGCGCGAGAGTTGGCCGAGGCCAATCGCGATCCGTTGACGTTGACGTTGACAGCGACGACATTAACCGGCGACACGCCGAGCCGAGCTCACGACACCTAAATTCTTTTCGCGGGGTGAGCGCCGCAGGCGGCAGTCAGTCGTCGGCAAACCCTCACGCTAACAGCTTATTGCTGAAACGCCTGCCGAATGAGCAATAGGTGCCGATTTAGTGGTTTATCGACTATTGGCAAAAATGCTGGCCAGCCCTTATGAATTGGGAGATTCGCGCAAAAAGCTGTTAGCGGGTGAGCGGCTAGAGCAAGGTTTCTAGCCGCAACCAGCCCAATTGCCTGAATTTAGTACAAAATCGAACAATTGTTTGAATCGTTCGCTTAAATTAAATTTGGATGGCACCGATGGCGTTTGACATGCTCAGCAACCTCAGTTTTCCCGCGCTCAAAATCCGTGAGCGCGAATTTGGCAAACCCGCGCGCAACGAGGGTCGTGCGGCCACCAAAACGCGCATCCTCGCGGCTACCGAAAAGCTCTTCATCGTGCACGGTTTCGACGCCACCAGCCTGCGCGCGATCACGACCGAAGCGGGCGTGAACCTGGCCGCCGTGAACTATCACTTCGGTAGCAAAGAAGAGCTATTCGCGCTCGTGCTCACCAATCGCCTCGACACGCTGAATCTGGAGCGCGTGCGCCTGCTCGACGCGCTGGAAGAGAATGGTTTCGACGCAGTCAACACCGTCGAACAACTGATCGCCACGATGTTCTTGCCCGCGCTACGGCTGGCACGCAACGTCGAGCGTGGCGGTGACGACTTTCTGAAATTTTTGGGTCGCGCTTACGCTGATTCGTCGCCCTTCGTCCGCAATCTGCTCGCCGAGCGCTATGCCGCGCAAAATGCACGCTTCGTGCACGCCTTCGCTAAAGCCTTGCCCGAACTCGCTGCGCAGGACTTGTCGATGCGCCTGCACTTCATGCTCGACGCGATCTCGTCCACGCTCGCCAGCGAGGACGCGCGCAAACTGATGGCTGGGCTGGCCGCCACCGCCACCGGCGACAGCGCGGCGAACGAAGACGCCGCCGTGCTCGGGCATCTCGCTCCCTTCCTCGCGGGCAGCCTGCGCGCCAGAGTCAATCAGACGAGTCAGCAGGAAGCCATTCGTACCGTTCTGGCGTTCGCATAAATTAGTTCCTCCCCCTTCAAGGGGGAGGCTAGGTGGGGGATGGGTTTTGTTCGTGTCGCGGTGATCTTCATCGAGTGCAACCGAACCCCATCCCCACCCCGGCCCTCCCCTTGAAGGGGAGGGAGAAAAACATAGGGAGAGATATATGCCATCCGCTTTAAGAGAACCCATCTACGTCGTCGACGGCGCACGCACGCCGTTTCTAAAGGCACGCAACGCGCCAGGCCCGTTCTCCGCCTCCGACCTTTCGGTCGCAGCGGGTCGCGCGTTGCTGTCGCGCCTGCCAATCGAGCCGACGCAATTTGACGAGGTGATTCTCGGTTGCGCCAATCCATCGCCGGACGAAGTCAACATCGGTCGTTATGTCGCGATGCGTCTCGGTTGCGGCGACAAAGTCACGGGCTGGACCGTGATGAGAAACTGCGCGAGTGGCATGCAGGCAATCGACTCCGCGATCAACAACATGCTCGCGGGCCGCTCTAAGCTCGTGCTCGCCGGTGGCGTCGATGCGCTGTCGCATGCGCCGCTCTTGTACTCAAAGCAAATGGTGTTGTGGTTCGCAGCGCTCGCCAGCGCGAAGACGATGGGCCAAAAAGTAGGCACGTTAGCGAAGCTCTCGCCGACCGCATTACTCTCGCCCGTCATCGCGCTGATGAAGGGCCTCACTGACCCCAAGGTCGGTTTGCTCATGGGCCAGACCGCCGAAAACATAGCGTTTCGCTTCGGCATCACGCGCAGCGAGATGGATGCATTCGCCGCAGAGAGTCACAAGCGCGTGCTCGCCGCGCAGGCCGCAGGCAGCTACAAAAACGAAGTGATTCCGTTGATCGACAGCAAGGGAAATGTCTACAACGACGACGACGGCGCGCGCTCTGATTCGACGCCTGAAAAGCTTGCAAAACTGAAGCCCTTCTTCGACAAAAAATACGGCAACGTCACCGCAGGCAACAGCTCACAAATCACCGACGGTGGCGTGTGGCTCGTCCTCGCGACAAAAGCCGCCGTCGAGAAACACAATCTCCCCGTGCTCGGCAAAATTGTTGATACGCAATGGGCGGGCTGCGATCCCGCACAAATGGGCCTGGGCCCCGTCTACGCATCGACGCCGATCCTGAAGAGGAACGGCCTGACACTGAACGACCTCGACACCATCGAAATCAACGAGGCGTTCGCCGCGCAGGTGCTCGCCTGCAAAGCCGCCTGGGAAGACGAGAAATTTTGCAAGGAAGAGCTGGGCCTTGATGGCGCGATGGGTTCGATTGACATGAATAAATTGAACGTTGATGGCGGCGCGGTCGCGCTCGGCCATCCGGTTGGCGCATCGGGTGCGCGAATTGTGCTGCACGCGCTCAATGTGCTCAAACGCACGGGTGGCAAGCGTGCGCTGGCGACGATTTGTATTGGTGGTGGGCAAGGCGGTGCAATGTTGGTGGAAGCGGCATAGAACCCCTCCTCCCTCGTGGGGGAGGGGCAGGGGAGAGGGGGCCGTGGAGCAACAGCCTACGGGAATCGGAAATCCACCGTCACCCTCTCCCCAACCCTCTCCCCTCAAGGGAGAGGGAGCAAAACTGCGACATACAGGAATTGACATGAACTACGAAAACCTCAAACTAAGAACCGACGAAAACGGCATCACCTGGGTCGGCATCGATGTCGCTGGCAGCAACGTCAACACAATGGGCACACCGGTGCTTGACGAGTTCGCCGCACTGCTCGATCGGTTCAACAAAGAGCCGCCGACAGCCGTCGTCTTCCATTCGTTGAAATCCTCCGGTTTCATCGCGGGCGCGAACATTCAGGAATTCGAAGCGATTGGCAAAACCAACGATGTCGTCGCGGCCGAAAAGCTCATCAAACGTGGCTACGATTTGTACGAGCGCCTTGCTGCGGTGAAGTACCCAACGCTCGCGCTGATCAAGGGCTTCTGCATGGGCGGCGGCCTTGAGCTGGCGATGGCTTGCCGCTATCGCGTCGCCGTAGACGAACCCGGTACACGCATGGGCTTGCCGGAGGTGATACTCGGCATTCTCCCGGCGTGGGGCGGCGTCAAGCGGCTGCCGCAATTGCTCGGCGCGCCCGCTGGGTTTGACCTGATGCTTTCCGGCAAAACCGTTGACGCAAAAAAGGCGAAGAAACTGGGGCTCGTCGATGAAGCCGTGCCGCCACGCATCATGGGTAACACGGTGGCGGGCGTGCTCAAAGCGCTGCCTGCGCCACGTCAGTTGGGCTTCGTGCAGAACCTGATGACCAACGGTCTGCTGCGCGGCTATGTTGCATCGCAGGCGAAGAAGCAGGTCGCCAAACGCGCGCGCCCTGAGCACTATCCCGCTCCCTACGCGATCATCGATCTCTGGCAGAAGTACAACGGCGACGTTCACAAACCGAGCGCAACCGAATCGTGTTCGATGCAGGCGCTGCTGTCACATTCAACCGCGAAGAACCTGATCCGCGTGTTCAGCCTGCGCGAAAAACTCAAGGCGCAGGCCAAAGGCATCGACTTCAAAGCGAAGCATGTTCACGTCGTCGGCGCGGGTGTCATGGGTGGCGACATCGCGGCGTGGTGCGCGCTGCGCGGCATCACGGTGACGTTGCAAGATCTTGACGCGTCGAAGATCGCCCCTGCGATCAAGCGCGCGGCTGATATGTACAAGAAGCGTCTGCGCGATGAGCGCCGCATCCGCGACGCGATGGATCGTCTGCAACCGGACATCACAGGCGACGGCGCGAAGACGGCCGACGTGATCATCGAAGCGATCGTTGAAAACCTCGCGGTCAAGCAAAAAGTATTCGCTGAACTCGAAGCAAAGGCCAAACCCGGTGCCGTGCTCGCGACCAACACGTCGAGCATTCCGCTCGAACACATCGCCACCGCGCTGAAAGACCCGTCGCGTCTGGTCGGCATTCACTTCTTCAACCCCGTCGCACAGATGATGCTCGTTGAGATCATCAGCGGCGCGCAGACCGACGCTGACATCGCACGCAAGGCCACCGCCTTCGTCGACCAGATCGACAAGCTGCCGCTCGCCTGCAAGAGCGCGCCGGGTTTTTGGGTCAATCGCATCCTTGCTCCATATTTGACCGAGGCGATGCGTTGTCTCGACGAAGGCATAACACCTGAGACGCTCGACGAAGCTGCGCTGCGATTCGGGATGCCGATGGGACCAGTGGAGCTGGCCGATGTGGTGGGACTCGACGTGTGTGCCGCAGTGGGCCAGGTCGTTGGTGGCGAGGAAGCGCTTAAGAATTTTCCGAAAAAACTCTCGGCAAAACTCGAATCGAACGACCTCGGCAAGAAAACTGAGAAAGGTTTCTACGTCTGGGTGAGTGGCAAACCGCAAAAAGGTACCGCAGGCGTAGTACCCGCAGGACTCATAGAACGCCTGATCACGCCGATGCTAAATGAGGCAAACAAGGCGCTGGCTGAGGGGGTAGTGACCGACAGCGACCTCGCTGATGCGGGCGCGATCTTCGGTTGCGGCTTTGCTCCATTCACTGGTGGCCCGTTCAACTACCAGCGTTCGTTGACCACACGGTAGCGGGTCGTCGCCGTTTGGCACAGGGTTTCACTTAGTGAATAACCCTGCGCAAATCTCGGTGAAACCCAAGTATTCTTATGCAAATGTCCAACGGGGTTTGCATGCTATACGCCACCAAAACGCGCCTTTGTGCCAGCCTCGTATCAGGCTTTGCGCTGCTGCTGAGTTCACTCAGTTTCGCGGCAGAAATTAGTTTCGGGCACATTTCGTCGCTTTCGAATCCAGCGTCCGCCGACAGCGCAAAGGCGCTTCGTGCTGGTATTCAACTCGCGTTTGATGCAGCCAACGCCGACGGTGGGGTCAGCGGCAACACGCTCAAACTTGTCCTGAAAGACGATTCGCTCGACGCTAAAAAAATGGTGGATCTGGCAACCGAACTCGCAGCCGACGCGGACATCGTCGGACTGGTGGCCTTTCTCAATACGGCGGGCCTTTCAACGCTCGCGGGGGCAGATTTCTTTGGAAAGAACGGCATCGCTCTGGTGGCACCGTTTCAGGGTAACCAGAACATTGTTGAAGCAGCCAACGTGTTCCCTTTTCGCAGCGGGTACAACGCTGAGATCGCGGCGATCCTGAAAGAGGCGAAGGCGACTTTTAAACAGAACATCGCCATCGTTCACTACAACGTCGCCTTCGGGCCACCGGTTACCAAGGCCGCCATTGAACAGGCGACCGCGAGCAAAGTTCCGGTCGTCGCAACGCTCGAGATTGACGCCAAGCCGGGCGGAAATTTGGCCGGTTCGATTGACCGTGCGATTGCTGAATTGAGGCTTAAAAAGCCCGAAGCCATTCTGATCATCGCGGCGGGGAAGCCGTCATCGGATTTTGTAGCGGCAATTCGAAAGTCCGAAATCGGCACGACGCAACTTTATGGCATGTCAGTGATCGTCCCCGAGGCGCTCGTCGTGAGCACGGGAGAAAAGGCCGCGCGTGGCTTGGTGCTGTCGCAGGCGACCCCGTATCCATTCGCCGCAACGTCACAACTGGTGGGTCAGTATCACCGCGCACTGCGGGAGCTGGCACCAAATCAGCCACGATCATTCTCGGGGCTTGAGGGTTTCATTGCGGGCAAGCTTGTCATCGCTGGCCTGCGCAAGGCGGGCGCAAGGCCGAGTCGGCAATCCTTTACCAGCGCGATGAACTCGCTCGGCAACTATGATCTGGGCGGGCCGCGCGTCAGCTACGGATCGCAGGCCCGCAGCGGCTGGGGCGGCGTTGAACTCGTGATCTTCGGTCGCGACGGGAAGCTCGTGCGGTAGCGACGACGTGGCATTTACAACGTTCGGAGTCTCGTATTGTCCGCTATAACTGCGCAATCCGCCGCTCGGCAATGTAGTAAATGACTTGATCCGGGCCGACGTGTTTCGATGCGGGAGCGTTGAGCGATAAGCCACTGCCAAGTACGTCGTCGGCCACGGCGACGATGGTGGCGTTGTGTTCCTGCTTGAACTGTGTCGTGAGCTCGCCATAAGTGCAGAGCGTCGCGCTCGGCGATAGCCTGGTGCTGAACAACGTGTTGCCCGTCATCACCGAAAGCAGCCGATTGTGCACGCGCGAGCTGCCAGGATCCTGCGCTGCCCGTACCAACAACGCGGTTTCGCTGGCGACGATTGCTTCGGCCCGCGGGCAATGCGCGACCAGCAAATCAGCAAATGCCTGCTGCTGGAAGTGCGCGACGATATGGCCCTTGCCGTTGTACGCAGCGGCAGACAGCGCGGCGGCAAGCGTGTCATTGTCGTCATGGCCGAGAGCAAGGATGGCTGCCGCACCTGCGCTACCCGCACGTTGATGTAAGTCACGTTCGGACAGCGCCGTGCCGTGTACGAACTTAACCGCAGTCGGCATCGGATTTTCAATGTCTTTGGTCGAGCAAACCACGATTTCGCGCTCTGCGAGCCCAACGTCGTGCGTAATTTCCTCGACCATGCGCTGTGTGCGCAGGCCTTGCCAGCCAAGGATGACGACGTGATTGTTAAGGTAGGAATAGTCGGCTTCACCACGCATTCGGCGTCTCCAGCGGGTCGATAAAAAATGAACGAATTTGGTGATGCTGGTGGTGAATAAAATGATGACACCGGGCATGATCCAGAGCGCGGTCACAAGGCGTCCTCCGACCGTTTTTGGCGCGAGATCGCCGTAGCCGACGGTCGTCACCGTGGTGACGTAGTAGTAAAAAAAGGCAACGATCTCGGCGATCTCGCCCGTCTCGAAAAACCAGATCAGCTTGGCCGAGATCGCATAGTGAATCATCAAGACGATCAGCAGCGTCCACCACGACAGCCGCATGAGCTGCGAATACAGGGACTTCAGTAAGTGCGAGACGCGAGGCGGATTCATGATTGCGTGGCATTGTTGCACTGGCCAGCACCGTTGCCAATCTCCGCGCCGCGTGGTTTGTCCGGCAATGCCAAAATTGTGGCATGTCACTTCAAGTTCGCCCCACCCAATCGCACGTTGTCGCTGAGTTCGCGTGAGCGCTGAGCAACTGGTTCAGCGGGCGATGGCGTTGCTCCGTCAGGGAGCGTTTGCCGATGCTGTGCAGCTCATTGCTAACGCTCCCGCTTCCGAGCAAGACACGCAGGCCGTGCAACGGACTTTAGCCGCCGCGCATGCGCAGGCGGGCGATCTCGTATCAGCTCGGGAAGCGATTGAGCGCGCGCTGATGATGCAGCCCGCAGAACCTGCAACGCGCGCGCTCGCTGGGCGTATTGCACTTGATCTAAACGCTCTGGAGCGTGCGTTTCCACACTTCGAAGCGCTGGTGCAAATAGCGCCAGCACAGTTGGGGTTTTGGCGTTACCTCTGGGATGCAGCGTCAACGCCGTCCACCCGCGTACGCGCGCTGCAACTGACCGAATCCCACGCGCTTGATGCGAGCGCTGACGTGCACATTGCGTGGGCGGTGAGTCGTGCGCTCTCCGCGCAGTCGCGCCCGCGTGAGGCCGTTGAGCTGGCGCGGCAAACATTCCTGCGTCACCGTTCGAACGCTGCCGCCGAGTGGCTATGGGTGAAGCGACTCACTGATGATGCGCCGTTAACAGCACTTCAGGCGCTGGCCGACACTCCGTTGTCAGCGCTAAATGAGCTGACGCCCGATTCAGTTGATGCGCGATTGACGGTGCCAGAAAATTATCCGGACGAAGCTGCGATTGATGCGTGGCGAGAGCGTTATCGCGACGGCCTCTCGCAAATTGCTGCGGCAACGACCGCCGCCCTTAGTGATGATGAACGACTAAAGCTCGTCCGCCACACCGCATTTCGGCTCGCGTACCACGGTCGCGATGATCTCGAATTGCAATCGGCCCGAGGGGACTGGCTGGCGTCTCTGATGCGACCGCTCACGCCGCCGCGAGCCGTTGGAGCGGCAGATCGCGGCAAGAAAATTCGTGTCGCATTTGTGTCAAAGCACATCCGTGATTGCACCGTCGGGCAGTATTTCAAACACTTTTTCACTGACATCGCCGAGAAGCACGACGATCACATCGAAGCCTTCGTTTATGCCTGCGGCAAGCGGGACACATTTACAGACGAAGTAGCGGCGAGCGTTGCGCAACTCCAGCATTTTGCCGACGACGATACGGCGTTAATGTTGATGGCAACGGCCATCGCTGCGGATGCGCCCGACGTGCTCATTTATCCTGAAATCGGCATGGAACCGATCATCGAAAAACTGGCTGCGATGCGTCTCGCGCCGCTGCAATGCATGCTCTGGGGGCATCCGGTCACCAGCGGATTGCCGACCATCGATGTATTTTTCAGTGGCGAGGCGCTGGAGCTGGCCCACGCGCAGTCGCACTACCGCGAGCGACTGGCCCTGCTGCCGGGGCTTGGCACGTGCTATCCGCGACCGCCCGCGGCGTCGGAGTTGACGCGTCAACAGTTGGGGCTTCCCGACAGCGTGCCGCTCGCCGTCTGCGCGCAATCGCCGTTCAAGTGGAATCCCGCTTTTACCCGCGCCATCGGGGAAGTTCTGGCGCAGGTCCCGGAGGCTCGGCACGTCGTGTTCGACAACCCCGTCGGCAATCGTTCAGGCGCGTTTGACGCGTATCTCGAACACTTTTTCGCGCCTGTTGGTATTGACGTCAGGACGCGGGTGATTCGCCTGCCGCATCGTTCGCGCGCGGACTTTCTGGCGGTGCTCGCGGCGTGCGACATCGCGCTTGACACGTTCGGATTCTCCGGCGGCAACACGAGCCTTGACGCATTGTCCGTGGGCTTGCCCGTCGTGACACTGCCGGGTGAATTCATGCGCGGGCGGCAGACGCTCGCCATGCTACGCATGCTCCCCGAAATTGCGCAAACGGAATTGATCGCGGCGAGCGAGAAAGATTTTGTCCTGCGGGCGGTTCATCTTTTGCGCGACCGCGATGCGCGCAGTGCGCTACGCAGCGCGATTCAAACCAGCGCGACTCAACTGTTTGACCGACCCGAACCGGTCGAAGCGTTGCGCGTATGGTTGATACAAAACGTCACGACCTTCGCACAGTAGCTTCGAGCTGCTAAGCCTTCGCGAGGCGGTCAAACGCTTCCTGATATTTCGCTGCAGTCCCGGCGATCACCTCGGCTGGCAAGCTCGGTGCTGGTGCTTTTTTGCCCCACGGCCGGCCGTCAACGCGAACGCTTTCCAGCCAATCACGCAAATACTGTTTGTCAAAACTGGGCGGATTTCTGCCCGCTGCGAATGCGGCCTCGTAGCCCTCAATTGGCCAGTAGCGGGACGAGTCCGGCGTTAACACTTCGTCCATCAGTGTGAGCGTGCCATTCGCATCAAGGCCAAATTCAAATTTGGTATCCGCGATGATGATGCCCTTCGTCAACGCGTAATCGGCGGCGCGTGTGTAGAGCGCAATCGCGGCGTCACGTACCTTGATCGCCAGCCGCTCACCGATGATTTCCACCATGCGCGCAAACGAAATATTCTCGTCATGGTCGCCCATCTCCGCCTTCGTTGCAGGTGTAAAAATCGGTGACGGAAGCTTGCTCGCATTCTTCAACCCCGCAGGCAACGGTACGCCGCACACCGATTGCGACTGCTGATATTCCACCCATCCCGACCCTGCGAGGTAGCCGCGAACCACCGCCTCCACAGGCAATGGCGTCAGTCGCTTGACCAGCATCGAGCGGCCGACCACTTGCGCTTTCTCGGCCTCCGTCACCACGCTCTCAGGCGCATCCCCCGTCAAGTGATTCGGCACGATGTCCGTCAACTTGTCAAACCAGAACAACGCCATCTGCGTCAGCAATTCCCCCTTGCCAGTAATCGGCTCCCCCATGATCACGTCGAACGCGCTGATGCGATCCGACGCCACCATCAACAAGCGGTCAGTGCCAACGGCATAGTTGTCACGTACCTTGCCGCGCGCGAGAAGGGGGAGGGAGCTTATGGTGGAGGTGTGAAGGGCGTTCATTTGTTCGTCATTCTCGCGATGGCGAGAATCCAGAGGTTTGCAAGTCGCTAGGTGCAATTATCGCTTGCGTGGTTCCATGCTGGCAGTAGGTAGACTTTGTCTTGTCATCATCACGCTAAGCCTTCAAACTACATCGTGGACGAACTCCAAAAGACATTGCATGAATTGAGCTCACTTCTGGAGAGACTGCCGGGTGTCTCAGTTGTTTCTACGCACTGCACGTCGTCGTACGTTGACGTGACACTTCGAATCTTGGCTATTGAATCGATAGGCCCTATCGCCTACGCGGCCCAAGGCGCGAATGTGGGATTCAACCTCTGGAGCGAAGCGCCGGGTCGCCCGCTGAGTACACAGGGCGACCCGGCATTAGTGCGCTATTCGATTTCCGCGAAAAACAGTGTGGTCGACGGTGCCGACGCGCTCGATCATATTCAATCTTTGGGCGTATACATCGCATGGTTTCTGCAAGGCACGGGCATCCTCAACGACGTCGAGGCTAATCGCGTTCTGGACCTGTGGAACGGCTTGAAACCTAGCGCACTTGCATAACGACACATTGCTGGGTTTTCAACCCAGCCTACATTTCAGGCACTTTCTCGGGCTTGAACCTTTCTTCCCCGGCAAGTACGCACACCGTGCGATTGAATGACATCGATCATAATCCGTCGAATGTCCGAACTCTCCTCGAACCAGAAGCAAGCGCACGCTGCAGCACTTTTCGCTGGTGGCAATCTGTCGCTCGCACAGGGAGCACACCTCGCCGAAATTCCGCTTGCCGCGTTCATCTCGTATGTATCGCGTCTGGGAGTGTCGGTCGTGGCGCGCGATGCGAATGAAGTGATGCGCGACTTGCAAACGTTGGAGCGGTGGCTGGACGATAAGTAGTTGTCGTGACTCGATTTGTAGGAGCCGCTCCTACAGCTTCCGCTCCGACCGCGCCTCAAACTTCTCCGTCCCCGTCACTACGCGCGCCGTCCGGTTGAACGAGCCGTAGGCCCATGCCCAGTCCATGAGCACGATCAGGCGGTTGCGGAATCCGATCAGGAAGTAGACGTGGACGAACAGCCAGAACAGCCACGCCGAGAGGCCGCTGAATCGGACTTTGCCGATCACGGGAAATTCCGCTTCGACGACGGCTGATTTGCGCCCGATGGTGGCGAGCGCGCCGTAGTCCTTGTAGCGAAAGGCTTGCGTGGGCTTGCCCGCGATTCGCGCGAGGATGTTCGCTGCTGCGACGCGCCCCATTTGTTTGGCGCCTGGGCTGACGCCGGGGACGGGTTTGGTGTCGCCGTTCTTCTCAAAACTTTTGGCGAGCGCGAGGTCGCCGACCACCGATATCTCGGGACGATTTTCCAGCGACAGATCAGGCTCGACGCGGATGCGCCCGGTGCGATCAAGGTGATCGTCGCTGAGCGCGCAGGTCTTCGCCAACAGCTTGCCGAGCGGCGATGCGGACACGCCTGCCGCCCACACGACCGTTTTGCAAACCAGTGTCTGCTCGACGCCGTTCACCAACACACCAATCCCATCAGCATCGATGCGCGTGACTTTGTGCGACGTCAGCACTTCAACGCCGAGCGACGTCAACTGCTCTTCCGCGCGCTTCGACAACGATGGCGGAAACGCGAGCAGCACGCGGTCGGCGCCCTCGACCAGCAGCACACGCGCTTTGCGTGAATCGATGCGGCGAAATTCGTTAGGGAGCGTGTGCCGCGCAATCTCGGCCATCGTGCCCGCCATTTCGACGCCTGTCGGGCCGGCGCCGATCACGGCGAAGGTGAGCCAGGGCTCGCGCGCCAGCTCATCGGTTTCCCGTTCGGCGTGCTCGAACGCTAGCAGCACGCGACGGCGAATGTCGAAGGCGTCTTCGAGCGTCTTGAGCCCCGGCGCAAACGGTGCCCAATGATCATTGCCAAAGTACCCGTGCGTTGCGCCGCTGGCGACGATGAGATGGTCATAGCCAAGGCGGTCACCGTTTTCAAAATACACGCTGCGCGCGGCAGCATCAATGTCCACAACTTCGCCCATCAACACCGTCACATTGCGCTGCTCACGAAACAAAAATCGCGTCGGCGCAGCAATTGACGGCGCGGGCAATCCGGCCGTTGCCACTTGATACAAAAGCGGCTGAAACAAATGATGATTGGTACGATCAATTATCGTAATGTCGACATCCGATTTTCGCATAGCGCGGGCGGCCTCGAGGCCGCCGAAGCCGCAGCCAACAATGATTACGTGAGGACGCGGGTGTGAAACGGCGGTATTTGACATAGAACAAAGTCTACGTCATGCCAAGCGTTTAGCGACTCGAAATTGACAGCTTTAATTCGAGCCGTTTGCTCCACCACGACAACGGAAAACAGAGCGCAAAATAGAACAGCGCGACGAAGCTGTAAACGAGAAACGGCTTGAAGGTAGCGTTCGTAATCATGGTGCCAGTTTTGGTGATCTCGATGAAGCCGATGATCGATGCGAGCGCGGTGCCCTTGATAACCTGCACCATGAATCCAACCGTCGGTGCGACGGCGATTTTGGCGGCTTGCGGCAGCACGATCAGGCGCAATTGCAGGGGGAACGACAGGCCCAGACTTTTCGCGGCCTCCCATTGACCTTTCGGCACCGAATCGACACATCCGCGCCAGATTTCGGCGAGGTATGCACTGGCATAAAGCGTCAAACAAACGGACGCCGCGATCCACGGCGACACCGGCAAGCCGAGCGCGGCGATCCCGAAAAACGCGAGGAAAAGCTGAATGAGAAGCGGCGTGCCCTGAAACACCTGCACATATCCGCCGACCAGTCGATTGGCGATTTTGCCGCCACCGATGCGCGCGTAAAGCAGCAACAGGCCGACGATGCCGCCGCCGATGAACGCGACGATGGAAAGCACCACCGTCCAGCGCGTCGCCATGAGCAGATTGCGGACAATGTCCCAAATCGAAAATTCGACCATCAGCGTGCCCCAGCCTTCGCTGATGCGCCAAACAAAAAGCGCGGCCCGACCCAGCCGAGTAATTTGCGAACGCCAATCGCGAGCGCCAGATAGATTGCACCGGCGATGATGAAGCTTTCGAACGCGCGGAAGTTGCGGCTTTGAATGAGGTTCGCAGCGTAGGACAGCTCTTCTGTCGAAATTTGCCCACACACAGCCGAGCCTAGCATAACAATCACAATCTGCGAAACCATCGCGGGCCACACTTTTGACAGCGCAGGCGGGAGCACGACGAGGCGGAACATTTGCAGCCGGTTGAGGCCGAGCGCCTTCGCGGCGTCGTACTGGCCGCGCGGCGTGGCGTCGAGCCCCGCGCGAATGATTTCAGTGGCATAGGCACCGAGATTGACCACCATCGCGATGATGCTCGCGATCTCGGGTGTGAGTTTGACGCCCGCTGCGGGCAGGCCGAAGAAGACGAAGAACAGTTGCACGATGAAGGGAGTGTTCCTCACCAGCTCGACATAGGTCGCCGCTGCCCACGCGAGCGGCTTTGCGCCGTACGCACGAGCCCACGCACAGGCGACGCCGACGATGCCACCGAGCACGGCCGAGAGCGCCGTCAGCGCGAGTGTCCATACGACGCCTTTGGCCAGCAAAGGCCATTGAGCGAGGACGGCTAAGAAGTCGAGTTCGATTTTCATTGCGTGCGGGTCGTTGTTGTCCCCTCCCCTTCAAGGGGAGGGCTAGGGTGGGGATGGTCGTCTCGACCACTGCGGAAATCCGTGTGCCAGTGACAACCATCCCCCTCCTGACCTCCCCCTTGAAGGGGGAGGAACAGAAGTTAGTTAGGCAAATCCCCAGCCGGACGCCCAAGCCACTTTTGCGCCATCTTGTCGAGATCGCCAGCTGCTTTGGCCGCTGCGATGATCTCGTTGACTTTCAGGCGGAGCTTGTCCTCGCCCTTACCAACGCCGATGTAGTTTGGCGAATCCTTGAGCACGAATTTGTATTCAGCGGAGAGGTTTGGGTTACGCGCCATCATGTTGCCCGCGACGGACGCGCCGGTGGCCATGAGCGTGGTCTGGCCCGAGACGAAGGCGCTGACCGTGGCGTTGTTGTCCTCGAAGCGCTTGACGTCCGCGCCAGTTGGAGCAATCTTCGTCAACTCCATATCCTCGATTGCGCCGCGCGTGACGCCGATAGATTTGCCCGTGAGATCAGCAGCAGTTTTGACGCTGACATTCTTCGGGCCGAACACAGCCTGGAAGAACGGCGAATACGCCGCCGTGAAGTCGATCACTTTTTCACGCTCTGCGTTTTTGCCGAGCGTGGAGATGACGAGGTCGGCCTTTTTCGTTTGCAGATACGGGATGCGGTTGGCGCTGGTGACAATCACGAGCTCAATCTTTGCACCCAGTTTGCTCGCGATGTAATTAGCCATGTCGATGTCGAGGCCCTGCGGTTTCAAATCCGGGCCAACAAAGCCGTACGGCGGAAAATCGGTCGGAATCGCGATCTTGATTTCTTTCGATTTCATGATGTCGTCGAGCGCGGTCTGGGCGTTGCTTTGGGCGCTTGCGGCCAATGCGAATATGCCAGCCGCGGCGAGCAATATTCGCGTCAATAGGGAATGGGAACGGGTGAACTGCATCGGGGACTCCTCTCAAGTTTCAAAATTTAGTGCCTACCGCCAACGCGCGGCGTGCGCAAACCAAGTTTGATTATGACTGAGCAATCACCATGCCGGACGTGGATTTGTACGGAGATTCAATTCGACCGCCAAGTATCAGCTTTCGAGAAAAAGTGCGGCTGCATAAAGGCTGAACGCCCCAAAAACGATTTATCGACTTCTATCGATATGCAGCGCTAGCCCATGTGAAATGGTCGTTTTTAGACAAATGCTGATCGTCCCCGCGCGGCATCACTTGCACCGTGACGAGGCGAGTACCTTTGCGCACAAACACGATGAGAGTTCCGGCCAATGCCGCGAATGGCAAGCCCAACGCACGACATCAGATCAACATGGCGAACTGAAAGTTGCGCACGGTGACCATGAGCTGCAATGAGCTTGCACCTAACGGCTCTACCGACCCTTCACCAACAATTCAGCAAACGCGGACAACGGACGACGTGTGCCGAGCTTTGCACCCAACAAATCGGCAAGCTCCTCGCGGTCTTTCGTTGAGATCATTCGCAGGGGTACCAACGCGGCCCCTTCTTTCGCCAGCAACCAATAGGCGTTGCCACCGTGCTCCCAGTGCGTGAAATCATCCCAGCGAAAATTTGCTTTTTCAACGTCATTGGCGAAGCGTTGAACGCCCGCGTCGTCAATATGGTACGTGGTAATGCCGCGTAGCTTGGTTAGTCGGGAAAACGTCGTTGAGACAATCGCCGCTGCCCAGCTCGACCAGGGCCTTGCGGCCATTTCGGGAGTTGCTTTCAACTTTGCAGCGACGGCCGTGTGGTAGTCGCGCCATGAGCACTTGAGAACGATGCGCATTTTCGCCCCAAAAAAATTGGGCTCCCGAAGGAGCCCAATTTCATCGCGTTTACTTCTTCTTCTCGTCTTTGACTTCAGTGAAGTCCGCGTCGACGACTTTTGCATCGTCGCCCGGTTTGCCACCGCCTGCCGCGCCCGCTGACTCACCGCCTCCAGCTCCACCTGCCGCAGCACCAGCTGCCGCCTGCTCAGCCTGAGCCGCTGCGTACATCTTCTCGCCCAGTTTCTGCGAGACGGTGGACAGCGATTCGAGTTTGGCGTCTAGCGCTTCTTTGCTGGCGGTTTGATCTTTCAGCAGCTCTTCGGCTTCTTTGAGCGCTGATTCGATGCTTGCTTTTTCTGCGGCGTCAATCTTGTCGCCGTATTCACCGAGGCTCTTCTTCACGCTGTGTGCGAGCGTGTCAAGATTGTTGCGCGACTGCACTTCTTCGAGCCGCTTTTTGTCCTCGGCTTCGTTCGCTTTGGCGTCGTTCACCATGCGCTGGATTTCGTCTTCACTCAAGCCCGAGTTCGCCTTGATGGTGATCTTGTTTTCCTTGCCGGTGCCTTTGTCTTTGGCGCTCACATGCAGGATGCCATTGGCGTCGATGTCAAACTGCACTTCAATTTGCGGCTGGCCGCGCATTGAGGGCGGGATGCCTTCGAGGTTGAACTGGCCCAAGCTCTTGTTGCCGGCGGACACTTCGCGCTCGCCTTGCAGCACATGAATCGTCACGGCCGACTGATTGTCGTCAGCGGTCGAGAACACTTGTGATGCCTTGGTGGGGATCGTGGTGTTTTTCTTGATGAGTTTGGTCATCACGCCGCCGAGCGTTTCGATACCGAGCGACAACGGCGTCACGTCAAGCAGCAACACGTCGGTGCGGTCACCGGAGAGCACACTGCCCTGAATCGCGGCACCGACGGCTACGGCCTCATCGGGGTTCACATCCTTGCGCGGCTCTTTGCCGAAGAAGGCTTTCACCGCTTCGATCACTTTTGGCATGCGCGTCTGCCCGCCGACCAGAATCACGTCGTCGATTTTGTCGATGGTGAGTCCTGCATCTTTCAGGCAAACGCGGCAGGGTTCAATGGTCTTCGTGATGAGATCTTCGACCAACGATTCAAGCTTGGAGCGCGTGACTTTGAGCGCCAGATGTTTCGGGCCGGTCGCGTCCATCGCGATGTACGGCTCGTTGATTTCTGACTGTTGGCTTGACGACAATTCGATCTTTGCGCGCTCAGCCGCTGCCTTGATCCGTTGCAGCGCAATCGGGTCTTTGGTCAGGTCAATGCCGCTCTGCTTTTTGAATTCTTCGCAGAGGTAGTCGACCAGCAACTGATCGAAATCTTCGCCGCCGAGGAAGGTGTCGCCGTTGGTGGCGAGCACTTCAAACTGCTTCTCGCCGTCAACGTCGGCGATCTCGATGATCGACACGTCGAACGTGCCACCGCCGAGGTCATACACGGCAAATTTGCCGTCTTTTTTGACTTTGTCGATACCGAACGCGAGCGCAGCTGCGGTCGGCTCGTTGATGATTCGCTTGACCTCTAATCCCGCGATGCGGCCTGCGTCTTTCGTCGCCTGACGCTGCGCGTCGTTGAAGTACGCGGGCACTGTGATCACGGCCTCGGTGACTTCATGACCGAGGTAGTCCTCAGCGGTCTTTTTCATTTTGCGCAGGATTTCTGCGGACACAGCCGGCGGCGAGAGCTTCTTGCCGCGCACTTCAACCCATGCGTCGCCGTTGTCGTTTTTGACGATGGCGTACGGCATCAGGCCGATGTCTTTCTGCACTTCTTTTTCTTCGAAGCGACGACCGATCAGGCGCTTGACCGCGTAGATCGTGGCTTTCGGGTTGGTGACGGCCTGCCGCTTGGCGGGCGCGCCAACGGTGATCTCGCCGTCTTCCATGTACGCGACGGTGCTTGGCGTGGTGCGCGCGCCCTCAGAGTTTTCGATGACTTTGGGCTGGCCGCCTTCGATGACTGCCACGCACGAGTTGGTCGTGCCCAGATCGATACCAATAATTTTGCTCATGATTGATTTCCTTTTATTTTTGTTTGCGTGGGCACGGTGTGCTCACCTTACGATGACAGATATGTTTGGGGGCTAAGCTTGCGGTTCAACGGGGGGCGTGCTCGAATTTTGAGCAGCGTCAGCAGACGCGGCCTCTGGTGCTTTCGCGACTGCCACCATTGCCGGACGCAGCACGCGCTCGGCCATCGTGTAGCCCTTTTGAAAGACCTGCAGCACGGTACCGGGCGCTTCCGACGACTCGATTTGCGAGATGGCCTGATGCAGGTTCGGGTCAAACTTGGCCTTGTCGGCCTTGACCTCTTTCACCTTGGCGCGCTCGAACGCGCCGGCCAGATTTTTGAGCGTCATGTCGACACCCATCTTGATTTGCTGCGTGGTGCTTTGCTCGTCTTTGAGCACCATTTCCAGCGTGTCTTTCACCGCCAGCAATGAGAACGCAAAGTCTTTGGCCGCGAATTCACGCGCCGACTGCATTTCCTGCGAGTTGCGCTTGCGCAGATTTTCCTGCTCGGCGAGCGAGCGCAGTTGCTGATCTTTCAGTTGCTCCTTGAGCGCGGCGATTTCGTTTTGCGCGGCGGCAAACTTTTGCTCGTCAGACAGCCAAACGGAGTCATCCGAGGTGACGGGTTTGAAGGAGTCGAGTGGATCGACTGAAATTTCAGGAGTAGGTGTGTTTTGTTCGTCAGGCGTGGACATATTTTTCTTAAAAGCGCTTGCTAAAACAAGGTGTTAGCTAGTAGTTAGGGGTAGGTTCCCCTATTTCAACCAAGGGTATGAAAATTTTAATCAGCTTTTGACTGTAGCCTTTGTTTTATAGGGACTAACTGCGTGAAACAGATGAAGTCGATAATTAGCTAATATGTTGCTTATCCCCTATGCAAACGTCATCTGCAGGCAAAGCTGTTACTTTTTAATGTCGTCAGAAACCCCAAATCCGGGCCTTGATCGCAACTCATCCCGTCCGCCCGCCAATTCATCGCAGCCCACTTGAGGAGATCATGCTGACGTCCTAAATTTGCGGCTGTTTCAAACTTTTTAAGGTTGATTTCATGAAATTCACCCGTTGGCTGTTAGCGCTTACCAGCGCCAGCCTCATTGCCACAAGCGCAGTCACCGCGCAGGCGCAACCCGCGAAGCAATATCCGCTACGCGATTTCTTCAAAAAGCCAGAGCAGGCCTATTTCCGCCTCTCGCCCGATGGCAAGATGCTCGGCTTCATGCAACCGTACGAATCGCGGCTCAACATTTTTGTGCAGCCGATTGAAAAGGTCGGAAGCAAGGACGGTATCAAGCGCGTCACCGCAGAAACCGCGCGCGACATCTCGAACTATTTCTTCAAAGGGCCACAACATGTGCTCTACACGAAAGATTTCGGGGGCGACGAAAACTTCCACGTCGTAATGGCCGATATTGCGACCGGAAAGGTTCAGGACCTGACGCCGCATGAGGGCACGCGGGCGAGCATCCTCGATGCACTGCCAGATGACGACGATCACATTCTGGTCACCCACAACAAGCGCGACAAGCGCATCTTCGACGTCTACCGCGTCAACATCAAAACAGGCGAAGAAAAGCTCGCCGCACAGAACCCCGGCAACTTCACCAGCTGGATCACCGACCACGCGGGCAAGATTCGCGGCGCGGTATCAGCGGACGGCGTGAACGCTTCGCTCTTTTATCGGGCGACCGAAGCAGACGCGTTCAAGTCCATCGTCACCACGAATTTTCGCGAAAGCGTGAGCGTTGCCGCGTTCACCGCCGATAACAAGCAGATGTACGTGATTTCCAACCGAGGTCGCGACAAGAGCGCACTGTTCAAGTTCGATCCGGTGACCGCCAAAGAAGGCAAGCTTGTTTTCGAGCACCCGGCGGTGGACGTCTGGGCGCTGAGCTGGTCGCGCGCGCGTAACGTGCCGACGCAGGTGGACTATCAGGTTGACAAAACTGAGCGGCACTTTCTCGATCCCGAGGCGAAGCGCATTTACGAAGCATTGATGGCCAAGCTGCCAGGTTATGAGGTCAATATTCAGAGCGCAACCAAAGACGAGCAGACATTCATCGTCGCCGCCTCCAGCGACCGTACGCCGGGTGCCCGCTACCTCTATGACTTAAAAGCCAACAGCCTCAAGAAGCTCGCCGAAATCAACAGCGCGATTGCCGAGGCCGACATGGCCGAGATGAAGCCGATTCAATACACCTCGCGCGATGGTTTGACCATTCGCGGCTATCTCACGTTGCCGAAAGGCGTTGCGGCAAAGAATCTGCCAGTGATCATCAATCCGCATGGTGGCCCTTGGGCGCGCGATGGCTGGGGCTACAACCCGGAGATTCAGTTTCTGTCCAATCGCGGTTATGCCGTTCTGCAGATGAACTTCCGTGGCTCCACCGGTTTTGGACGCAAGTTCTGGGAAGCCTCATTCAAACAATGGGGCCTGACCATGCAGGACGACATCACCGACGGCGTGAACTGGCTGGTGAAAGAAGGCATTGCCGACCCGAAACGCATCGCGATCTATGGCGCGAGCTACGGCGGTTACGCCACGTTGTCGGGCATCACGCGCACGCCGGATTTGTATGCGGCCGCAGTGAGCTATGTTGGCGTGTCGAACATGTTCACCTTCATGAAATCCATCCCGCCGTACTGGAAGCCATTACTCGAAATGATGACCGAGATGGTGGGTAGTGAGGAGAAAGACAAAGCGCAATTGACCGCTACGTCACCCGCGTTAAACGCCGACAAGATCAAGACACCGCTGTTCGTCGCGCAAGGCGCAAAAGATCCAAGAGTCGTCAAATCTGAGAGCGACCAGATGGTTGACGCACTAAAGAAGCGCGGCATCGACGTTGACTACATGGTCAAAGACAACGAAGGCCACGGCTTCAGCAATCAGGAAAATCAGTTTGATTTTTATGAGGCGATGGAGAAGTTTCTGGCGAAGCATTTGAAGAAGGCGTAGCGGCACGCCGCGACCACTTGCCTACCGCAACAACCCTCTCCCGCAGCGCGGGAGAGGGTGCCCGACAGGGCGGGTGAGGGCGGTGGCTCGGAGCACAACGGTGGCACACCTATGCAACCGCCCTCACCCCAACCCTTGTATGCTGAATTTAATGTCCATTAGGAATGAGGCGTAGGATGGACAAGGTTTCGGAACGCTGTGCGCATCCCGTGAGCCCTCGGAGCGTTGTAGCTCGTGGGAGAGCAATTGGAGCGCGTAGTGAACCGTTTATT
>JANXUB010000132.1 GCA_025352105.1 Burkholderiales bacterium
ACGCGGCAGTGCGACTTTTTTGATCTTGCTGCCGGAGAGGGACGTGTAGGTGAGGGCCGTGCGCAGCTCCTTGTCGCGGATTTTTACTACGTATTCGTCGCCTGAGTAGCTCGCGACGGTTTGTGGCCACATGTCGAGGAGTTTTTTGGCGCGGGGGTCGAGGGCTTGGTTTTTCGCTTGTATCGCCGCGTCGAGGGTGCGACGTGCCCCCTCTCCCCAGCCCTCTCCCTCAAGGGGAGAGGGGGCCGTATCCCCTCCCCCTTGAGGGGGGAGGGTTAGGGAGAGGGTGAAATTTGCATCGGAGAGCATACGTTTAGTACCCAGCAACTGCTGCCGTTCACGCGCTACCCGCGCTTGTCCATTCGCCCAACAGTGATAGCCGCGCATCGCATCGGCAATCTCGGCTAAATAGCGCACGCGATTCGCGGGCACGATGGCTTGCGTTTGCGATGAGGGACGCGTGTCAACCGTTGCCAGTTTGCCTGCTGCGAGTTTCAACGCACCGCCAGATTTCGCAACCAGCAGCGGCGCAATCGCCTGATACAGCGCGGTCACACCGTCGTCCGCAAAGCGGCTGGCCATCGTGCCGAACACAGGCATCTGATCGGTCGGCGTGCCCCAAGCTTCCTTGTTGCGCTGCACTTGTTTGCGCACGTCACGTTGCGCGTCCTGCGCGCCCTTGCGATCAAATTTGTTGATGGCGACAAAGTCCGCAAAATCGAGCATGTCGATTTTCTCGAGTTGACTGGCGGCACCGAACTCTGGCGTCATCACGTAAAGGGACGCATCGACGTGCGGTACGATAGCGGCGTCGCCCTGACCGATGCCAGAGGTTTCGACGAAAACCACGTCGAAGCCGCTGACCTTGCACGCCGCAATCGCGTCGGGCAGCGCTTTGGAAATTTCCGAACCACCGGAGTCACGCGTTGCGAGCGAACGCATGTAAATATTTTCATGATTGATCGCATTCATGCGAATGCGATCACCGAGCAACGCGCCGCCGGATTTGCGGCGTGATGGATCGATTGAAATGATGGCGATTTTCAGCGCGTCGTTCTGGTCGATACGAAAACGGCGCACCAGCTCGTCGGTGAGTGATGATTTTCCTGCGCCGCCAGTACCGGTGATGCCCAAGGTGGGCGTCTTCTTCGTTGAAGCTAGCTCGTGCAGCTTCTTCACGTTTTCAGCGCTGACGGTGCCCGCTTCTAGCATCGTTATCCAGCGCGCGAGCGCACTTCTGTCGCCGCTTTCTAGTCCCCTCTCCCCTTGTGGGAGAGGGCCAGAGTGAGGGGTGGCTTTGGCGGAAGGTCCGCGTTTGTTCTTCGCACCACCGTCCCCCTCACACCCGCCCTCTCCCACGAGGGGAGAGGGGGTCGAACTCAGATCATGGTCGCAAGCCGCGATCATGTCGTTAATCATCCCCTGCAAACCCAGCTTCGCACCATCCTGCGGCGAAAAAATTCGTGCAACACCATAAGCATGCAGTTCGGCAATCTCTGATGGCACGATGACGCCACCGCCACCGCCAAACACCTTGATGTGCCCTGCGCCAGCTTCCTTGAGCATGTCGATCATGTACTTGAAGTACTCGACGTGACCGCCTTGATAGGAAGACATCGCGATACCGTGCGCATCTTCCTGTAGTGCCGCGTCCACCACCTCTTTCACGCTGCGGTTGTGGCCAAGGTGAATCACCTCGCAACCACTGCCCTGAATGATGCGGCGCATGATGTTGATCGACGCATCGTGGCCGTCAAACAAGCTCGCCGCTGTCACGAAGCGAACCTTGTTTTTCGGCTTGTAGATGAGATGTTTGCTATCGAGATTTGACATAACGTGCCCCAGCAGCAGATGGATTTTCAGCAATAAACGGATTGTCGCAGAAGTAACCCCAAGTTGACGTATACGTCAACTTGGGCTTGACGCTTAAGTCTGCGCACCGGAAGCCGCAAACAGCGCGCCGATTCAACGTTACTTTGTCCTACATCAATGGGGTTTTTGGTCTGACGCGCAACATTAGCGTTGTCGCAGTACCCTGAAATTTCACTTACAAGGAGTCACCATGTTCAAGAAAATATTGATCCCGATTGATGGTTCTGATTTGTCGCTACGCGCGGCAGGCTGCGGCATTCAGTTGGCGAAGGAAATGAACGCTGTTGTAGTTTTTGTTCACGCAATGGCACCGTACATCATTCCGTATTCAGCGGATGTTGCGCTGATGGACAGCAAGACTCAGAAATTGTTTGAGGACGAAGTCAAGGCGGGTAGCCAGAAGCTTCTGGATGATGCCAAACGGCTCGCTAGCGGCGCGGGTGTGGCGAGTGAGTGCATTCAGGCACCCACGGGTCGTCCGGAGGTTTTGATTGAAAAGACAGTGCGTGAACTGCACTGCGATCTGGTGGTGATCGCCACGCACGGGCGCGGCGCGGTCGGACGATTCATGATGGGCAGCGTGACGACGCGACTGTTGCCGAGCTGCCCTGTACCCATTCTGGTTTATCGCGACGCTTCAATGTCGGGCGACACGGCGTAATTGAGTGAATCGTGAGCCGCAGAAAGCGGCCACTGTTACACACTGTTACCGAGCGTTCATGATCTGTTTGCAGACGCGTCCGACACTGAGAACCATGCCAATCACGGCGTGATTTTCTGGAGATCGACCGCATGCACGCGTACACACAACCAACGCTTCAAGGTAGTCGCCACAGTGCTCCGTTGATACCCTCCATGGCGTCGCAATCAGAGCGCGATGGCGGAAAGAGTGCTCCCTTGGAGGCAGTCGTGGCGTTGGGTTGGGTACGCGTCGTCACTGAAGGCACGGCGATCCACCGCGCCGGTGACACGTTTCGTTCGGTGTTCTTCGTCAAATCGGGTGCCGCCAAACGGGTGCTGATTCAGGAGGACGGACGGGAGCAGATTCTTGGCTTTCCGATGCCTGGCGACATCGTGGCGATGGAGGCAATTTCTGCGGGAACGCACAGCACCACGGTCGTCGCGCTGGACATTTGCGCGGTAGTGGAAATTCCATACGAAGCGCTGGAATCGCTGGCGGCCGAGCGGCCAGACGTCGCGCGCTTTATGTATCAGCGAATGAGTGCCGCACTTCGTGAAGAACACAGCTGGCTTGCCGCGCTGGGCCTGCTCAACGCTGACGAACGACTTGCTACGTTTTTGCTGGATCTTTCGCAAAGATTCTCCGCTCGCGGTTTTTCTGCACAGCGCTTTATGTTGCGTATGACGCGTGCCGAAATCGGAAGTTTTCTAGGCTTGACGCTGGAAACTGTGAGTCGCGTTTTCTCGCGTTTCCAGAAGCTGGGACTGCTTAACGTTACGCGCCGCGAAATTGAGCTGCTGGATATGGCGGCGCTTCACCAGCTCGCGCATGCACGGCCAACGCACTAGCGCTACCGCTTGAGCGCTTTGCGGATCGCGTGACCCAGTTGATCGCGCGAATACGGTTTGCGCAAGAAACTGATGTCCGCTTCAAGTCCAAATTGCAGGGGCAGGGCGCTGCGGGCATAGCCCGATGCGTAGAGCACGCGAAGGGTGGGTTTGAGCTTCTGCAACGACGCCGCCACTTTGGGCCCGGTCTCGTCGCCCGCCAGGACTACATCAGTGAAAAGCAAATCGATCCCTGGGTGGGCACGCAGGCGCGCGGCGGCTGTGCGGCGATTGGATGCCGTGAAAACCCGATAGCCAAACGCTTCCAGAAAATTCACCGCTACGGTCATCACGTCAGCGTCATCTTCAACGACCAGGATGCGCTCCGAACCGGCTGGAGCAGGTGCATACGTGTTCTGCGCATTCGTTTCACTCGATGCGCCTGTTGCGACCGGAAGAAACAGATTGATTGTGGTGCCGGTTCCGAGCTCGCTGTAGGCGGTGACATGCCCGTGCGACTGTTTGGCAAAACCGTAAACCATGCTGAGTCCCAGGCCACTGCCTTTGCCGATTCCCTTGGTCGTGAAAAACGGCTCGAATGCGCGGTTAAGTGTCTCCCGGCTCATTCCAGTGCCGGTGTCACTGACGCTGATGCGGACGTAGCGCCCTGCGGGCCAGTCATCCACCGATTGCACGTCGTCAGCGGACAGATCAACAGCGCTCGCCTCGATGTGCAGCGTCCCGCCAGTCACCATCGCATCGCGTGAGTTCACCGCCAGGTTGAGTAGGGCGGTTTCCAGCTGACCACTGTCGGCAAGCGCGGCGGGAAGCGACGCTTCTGCCTCAACCTGAATTTCGATATTTGGGCCCAATGTCCGCGCCAATAGATCGCGGAACGAAGCGAGCAATTCCGGAATCGGCACCGCCGAGGGATGCAGGGTTTGCCGTCGCGCAAATGCGAGCAGTTTTGCGGTGAGGTCGGCTCCCCGCCTGGAAGCCCGGAGCGCTGAGGCGATAGCGCGCTTTGCGAACGGATCGGGCAGGTCAGTCTCTTCAAGAATCTGCAAGTTGCCAGAAATGACAGTCAGCAGATTATTGAAATCGTGTGCTACACCGCCGGTCAGCTGCCCGAGAGATTCCAGTCGCTGTGAGAGCAGTAGCTTCTCCTCGGCAACGGATCGTTGCATGGCGTTCGATGCGATATTGGCAATCGCTTCGAGGAAGGCCACATCATCGGTCGTAAAGTGATGCGTCGTCGCGGAGCCGGCAACCAGCAGACCACTGATCCGCTCGCGATCACCGACCGGCGCAATGACGAGACTGCGAATCCCGGCATCGAGCAACGCCGGGCAGATCACAAGACTTGAGGTTGAAGTGTCCCCAACCAGCAAGGGGACTCCGCCATCGAGCACGGCGCCGGAGAGCATCGCTGGCGTCTTGTCGATGCGAGCATTGGTGACGCTATCGGCTAGGGCTCCGACGGCACCATGACAATGCAGCGCTTCGTCGCTCGCCTGCTGCCCAAAAATGGCCACGACATCCGCACCCAGCGGCACACGCGCGCATTCAATCGCGTGACTTCCCACCGTGGCAAAGTCACGCTCGCGAAGCGCCAGCTGGCTCACCCGGGCGAGTGAAGTGGCACGCACCAGCTCGCGTTCGGTACGCCTCGCATTCAGCCGTTCGCTGACATCGCGCATGATCACGATGACCTCGTCTCCTTCGTCGCTATGGGTCGGCGCGAGGGAGATTTCGACTGGAAATTCGTGCCCGCTCAGCTTGAGGGCTTTGAGCGCGAGCCCCATTCCCATTGGGCGTCGTCGGGGTTGCGTCTGGAAACTTTCGCGCAATTGCGTGTGATGGCGACGCGTCGCCATTGGCACCAGACGCTCGACCAATATTCCCCGTAACTCACCGGGTGCTGCATCGAGAAGACGCTCCGCTTCTTCGTTGTTAAGCCGGATGTGACCGCTGCTGTCGACCACCAGGATGGCATCCGGTGCGGCTTCGAACAAAAGTTTGAACGCGTCTTCAGTCGGCTTGATCATGGGGATGTCGGTGCGCCTCAGGCCACGACTAGCACATAGCCTGCGCCACGCACCGATTTAATGATGTGCGGGTCCTTGCCATCGTCACCCAGTTTCTTGCGCAGACGCCCGATCTGAACGTCGATGGTGCGGTCGAACGGCCCGGCGTCACGATGGTGGGTGCGTCGCAACAGGGCGTCGCGGCTCAGGAGTGCTCCCGGCTTCTCGACAAGCGCGACCAGCAGCGTGAATTCGCCAGTGGTCAACGCAATCTCGCAGCCGTTCGCATCGGTCAGTTTGCGTCGTTCAACGTCAAGCATGAAGCCATGAAAACGAAGCATGCCTGGTGAATCGGTCACAACGCTCGCCGGTTCGAGCTGCACGACCGCCCTGCGGCCGACGCTTCGCACACGTGCCAGCAGTTCACGCAGCTCGAACGGTTTGGTGATGTAGTCATCGGCACCGATTTCGAGGCCCACCACGCGATCAACGGTATCGCCCCGCCCCGTCACCATCAGCAGTCCGCCCGACCAGTCAGTGCGCAATCGGCGCGCGATGGCGAAACCGTCTTCCGTCCCGAGGTTCACGTCGAGCAGGACGACGTCGGGCGCCTTTGCGATCATGACGGCGCGCAACTCGGCCTCTGAGCTGGCCTCAAACACTTCGATACCCTGCTTGCCGAGATAGGTCGACAACAAGTCACGAATGTCTTCCTCGTCATCAACGATCAGGACACGAAGCGCGGTGGAACCGCGCAGCGGTTGAGAGTCTGTCAAGCGAGCACTTCCAGAAAGGCGCTGGGCATGGATCCGTATTATCGTGTTGCTGGAGGCCGATGATCCTGACAAGCGGGCACAGACCGCGATGTAGTTAATTCAAAAGCATCCGCTTTTTATTGAAACGACCGCTGATAGAGGGCTGTAGAGAGATTTGATAGAAAGTTGAGAAACATTAAAAATAGCCTGTATCCCTTGTGCAGCAGTCATTTGATGAAAAAGCTATTTTCTCCACATCACCGCCTAAGTTCTCGCGCACCGGAACAAAGGAGTCAGTTTCCAACACTGTTCATGTGTTTAATTTCTGAATAGTTTGATTGCTTTGACAGCCATCGACCGAAAGATCCGCTTGCAGTTCATGCATTCGCCGGTTTCAACGCGAAAACTTCGCGCCGTGCATCAGAACCGCCATTGCCCTTGGGTTGTGCAATGTCGGCGGCATTGGCACCCAGACTGCACCGCGAATCACGATTCATCTTTCGAACTCAGATTGGTCGCTTGATGAACTGCCTTGTCTGGAGAATCTATCGCGGACGTCTCGAAGATCCATGCGATGAATCGCCTTTGTCCTCGGCCGCCTTTTGGCAAGGCAGGCAGCGCCGGGCGGCCGGATGAACCAGCAAGCGCGAATACCCAATATCTTTGCTACAGGTTTCACAGTTGCCATAGCGACCGTCGGTCAAACGATCAAGCGCTTCGGTGACTTCAGAGAGTTCGATCGAGTCGCGCGCTGCTTTGGCGATAAATGTGTCTGCCTCAACGTCGGCCGCCTTCCAGTCGGCATCACTTGTCGTCGCCACCGACATTTCTGTTGTGCCGTCCGCGTGCAATTCGCGCTCGACAGCCAACGAAAGATCACGATGGCGGTGATGCAACAATTGGCTCAAATCAGTCAATTGCGTCGGTGTTAGTTGGGCTGATGGCATGATATTTCTCCTCAGTAGCGATGATCGGTCGAGTCAATCGGTTTCGACTTGATTTCGATCAACCGCCGAGCGGGCATTGCAAATTACGCTCGCATCAATGCTTGGCAATACGATTACTGTCGATGATGTGCCGGACGGCGCGGACGGCGCGGACGCCGCGGATGCTGCGAACGCTGCGATCAAGGATCAGGCGGCGTCCACAACCACGTGCACGTTCGATGTGTTCGATATGCACTGCGCGGCGTGCGCATCACTGATTGAAGACAAACTTCGCCGCTGTCGCGGGGTGACGCGTGCACGCGTTCACTATTCAACGCAGCGCGCCAGAATTTCATTCGATCCGGCCCTCGTCAGCGAAGATCGCCTGCTCGCAACATTTGATGAGCTGGGTTACAGCGCCTGTACCGAGGCCCGCCAGAGTCGTGCCGAGCTCGTCAAGCGGCAGCGTCAACAACACATCTGGAAATTTGGTCTTGCGACACTGTGCGCCATGCAGATCATGATGCTGACGCTGCCGAGATTTCTAGCTGGGGTTGACATGGAGCCAGAGCTTGGGCCGTTGCTCGACTGGGCGGCATTGGTGCTGCTACTGCCGGTAGTCTTTGTGTGCGCAGGCGGCTTTTACCGGGGGGCATCGCGCGAACTGCGCATGCATCGGCCGGGGATGGACATGGCTATCGTGCTCGGAATCGTTTCGGCGTTTGCGGGCTCGGTCTGGCACCTCAGCGCTGGCACTGGCACGTTGTACTTCGACTCTGTAGCGATGTTTGTCGCACTGCTGCTGGGGGTTCGCTGGCTCGCATGGGAACAGCGTGAGCGAAATCAGGCGGCGATACAACAGGCATCAAACGGTGCGACGACAGCCACGGCCATGCGCTTTTGTGGCGATGGTCGTGATCAGAACATGTCCGCAGTCGCTGCTTCAGCCGTGCGCCCGGGAGATCGCCTGTGGGTGCGGACGGGAGAGGCGATCCCGGTTGACTGCACGTTGGAGAGCGGCGCTGCGGTTTGCGATGAGTCGCTTCTGACCGGCGAGGCCGCGCAAGTTCGGCACGCGGCGGGCGAGACGCTGATTGCTGGCGCAATCAACTGCGGTGGCGCGATCACCGTGACCGCTGTGGCGACCGTGGATGAAAGCACGGAGCGCCGCCTGTTGTCGCTGGCTGATGAGTCTGCAAAGCCCGAGACGTTGGCGCTTGCCGATGGTGTCGCCCGATACTTCATGCCGGTGCTGCTCGTTGTGGCTGTGGCCACTTTCTTTGTGATGTTGCCGGGTGGTATTTCAATTGCGCTTGAGCGAGGGATTGCGGTGCTGATCATCAGCTGTCCATGCGCACTGGCGCTGGCAGCACCCGCAGCGCAGGCGCGCGCTTTTGCGGGGTTGCTGAGTCGGGGAATTGTTTTGCGACGGGTCGCTGCGCTTGATCGTCTCGTTGAGGCGAACTACTTTTTGCTGGACAAGACAGGAACAATGACTACGCCCAATCTGATTGGACTGTCTGGGCTTCGACCGGACATAACTCAAGCTCAGGCGCTTCGGCGGATTGCTGCGCTGGAAGCGTCCGCTAATCATCCGTTAGGCGCCGCACTACGCGCAGTGGCGACGCCCGAGCCGCACGCTGCGGGGCTGATCGTGAAAGACTTGCAGTGGACGCCGGGTGAAGGCGTGTCTGGAATCATCGACGGCACCGAGTATCGGCTTGGGCGCACGGAGTTCGTAAGCGCCATCGCAAAATTGCCAGCAGCTAACGCCGACCACGCACACCTCTGGCTCGCCGATCACTCGGGGCCGATTTGCGCCATTGAAGTCGGCGAGACATTGCGACCGGGCGCGCTCGATTTGGTGGCAACGTTGAAGCAACGCGGAGACGTTGAAATTCTGAGTGGCGACCATGCGGAAAAGACGACGCGCATCGCCGCCCTGCTGGGCGCTACGGCGACGCCGGGTGCACAGACTCCGGAAAATAAAGCACGCCGCGTCAAGGCCCTCCAACAGGCGGGGCATACGGTGGTCATGATCGGTGACGGTGTTAACGATAGTGTTGGTTTTGCTGGTGCCGATGTCGCAATCGCAGTGGGGTCGGCGACCGACGCAGCGCGCTCCAGCGCAGACATCGTGTGCACAACCGATGACCTTTCAACAATTGCAGAGTGCATTAAGTACGCCGGTCGTACCCGACAAGTCATGCGATCAAATTTTGCGTGGGCCATTGCCTATAACGTGATCGCCATCCCCTTCGCGGTGGCGGGATTCATCAATCCGCTGGTAGCCAGCGTAGGCATGGCCGCGAGCTCTGCCGTGGTGATGTTGAACGTGATGCGCCTTGATGTACGCAGCGCCTAGGTAGTCGGGTGGAATCGCTCTTTATCCTGATTCCTGTGGCGCTTGTGCTTGCCGTGGTCATCGCTGCCGCGTTCTGGTGGTCGACCACATCCGGGCAATTTGAGAATCTGGAGGAAGAGGGCCGTAGCGTTATTGACGACGACGACCGCCCGTAGTCACCAATATCCGTGATTCCTGCAACCGAGTTGATTCGTATCAATAAACGGAAGCGGCGCCCGTTCTAACGTTGACACGTCAAAAGCAATCACAGGTCACGGGGCGAAATCAATGGCTAGTACTCGAGCGCTAAGCGCTGACAAAGAGACCTACAACTACAAGGTCGTCTATCAATTTGCGATAGCCACCGTGGTTTGGGGTATTGTGGGAATGCTGGTGGGCGTCATCATTGCGGCGCAGTTGGTATGGCCCGAACTGAACGCGCACGAGTATCTCAACTTCGGCCGCCTGCGACCCCTGCATACCAACGCGGTGGTGTTTGCGTTCGGTGGCTGTGCGCTGTTTGCCTCGTCTTATTACGTAGTACAGCGCACTTGTCACGTGCGGCTGTTCGCGCCGAAGCTGGCTGCTTTTACCTTTTGGGGCTGGCAGCTGGTGATCGTTCTGGCGGCGATTACGTTGCCGCTGGGCATCACCAGCAGTAAGGAATACGCCGAGCTTGAATGGCCCATTGACATTCTCATTGCTGTGGTCTGGGTGTCCTACGCCGTCGTATTTTTTGGCACACTGGCTAAGCGACGTACCTCGCACATTTACGTCGCGAACTGGTTTTTCGGCGCATTCATCATCACCATCGCCTTGCTGCACATTGTCAACAGCGCGGCGATTCCAGTGTCGCTGACCAAGTCCTACTCGGCGTACGCGGGTGTACAGGACGCGATGATCCAGTGGTGGTACGGCCACAACGCAGTGGGTTTCTTTTTGACCGCGGGCTTTCTCGGCATCATGTATTACTTCGTGCCGAAGCAGGCGGAGCGTCCGGTGTATTCGTATCGCCTGTCGGTCGTGCATTTTTGGGCGCTGATCTTCACCTACATGTGGGCGGGCCCGCATCACCTGCACTACACAGCACTGCCCGACTGGACGCAGTCAATCGGTATGGTCTTCTCGTTGGTACTGCTGGCACCTTCGTGGGGCGGCATGATCAACGGCATGATGACGCT
This sequence comes from Burkholderiales bacterium, assembly GCA_025352105.1. Taxonomy (GTDB): domain Bacteria; phylum Pseudomonadota; class Gammaproteobacteria; order Burkholderiales; family Casimicrobiaceae; genus Casimicrobium. The sequence goes on from JANXUB010000132.1 coordinate 10,615, forward strand.
GTCGGGCGCGTGGCACAAGCTGCGCGACGACCCGATTCTCAAGTTTCTGGTGACTTCGTTGTCGTTCTACGGCATGGCCACGTTCGAGGGGCCGATGATGTCGATCAAGACGGTCAACGCGCTGTCGCACTACACCGACTGGACCATTGGTCACGTGCATTCCGGCGCGTTGGGCTGGGTCGCATTCGTGTCAATCGGCGCGATTTATTACATGATTCCGCGCCTCGTCGGCAAGGAAAAAATGTACAGCACCAAGCTGATCGAGATTCACTTTTGGGTATCAACCTTTGCCATCGTTCTCTACATCGCATCCATGTGGATTTCGGGCGTCATGCAGGGACTCATGTGGCGTGCAGTGAACGCGGACGGCACGCTGACCTACAGCTTTGTTGAAGCGGTCAAGAGCAGTTACCCGTTCTGGTTTATCCGGTTTGTGGGGGGCTTGTTGTTCTTCGGCAGCATGTTCCTCATGGCCTACAACGTCTTCATGACGGTACGAGGCGCGAAAGTAGTCAATGCCATCGTGCCGCCACCGGTCTCGGGTGCCGCCTTGCTCCCCGATGCTGCAATGCCAGCGGCTGCCTAGGACCACCATCATGAAATTTACACACGACACTATTGAGCGCAAAACGGGCCTGCTGATTGCGCTGGTCATCTTCGTCGTCAGCATCGGCGGACTGGTTGAAATCGTTCCGTTGTTCTTCCAGAAGAATCTCATCGAACCGGTCGCTGGGCTCAAGCCTTACGACCCGTTGCGGCTGGTGGGCCGTGACATCTATGTGCGTGAGGGTTGCTACAACTGTCACTCGCAAATGATCCGCCCGTTCCGCGCCGAGACCGAGCGCTACGGGCCCTATTCGGTGGCGGGTGAGTTCGTCTACGACCGTCCATTCCAGTGGGGCAGTAAGCGCACTGGGCCAGATTTGGCGCGCGTCGGTGCCCGTTACAGCGATGAGTGGCATCGACTGCATCTTGACAACCCACGCGCTGTGGTGCCGGACTCCAACATGCCGCGCTACGGCTTTCTGGATCGCCCCATCACCGGCCCGTCCGTGAGTCGTCGCATGAAGGTGCTGAAAACGCTGGGCCATCCCTATACCGACGAAGAAATCGCCAATGCGGGCGCGGCGATCAAAGACAAAACGGAGATGGATGCGCTGATCGCGTATCTGCAGGGACTGGGCATTCAAATCAAAGCATCGAAAGGGCAGTCATGAACGAACTGAGAAGTATTGTGACCGTCATTTCATTTTTGACGTTTATCGGCATCATCTGGTGGGCGTGGCGACCCGGTAGCAAAGAGCAGGCCGATGTGGTGATGAGCGACATGCTGCTTGATGACGACCGCAAACCGTATCCAACCGGGACGCAGCCGGGAGTTGCAAAATGAACGACTTGCTGGTATCAGGATTTCTCGCTCCTGGTTGGGGTTGGTACGTTGCCATCCTGACCGTGTTGAGTCTGCTCGCCTGTCTGTGGATTCTGCGCGCAAACAGCACCAAGAAAGCGGACACGAGCGAAGCAAAATTGCACGGTCAGAACGAGTGGGATGGCTTGCGTGAATATGACAATCCGCTGCCGAAATGGTGGTCGAATCTGTTCTACATCACCGTATTTTTCGCGTTTGCTTACTTGCTCTTGTATCCCGGCTTGATCGTCACCAATGGACTGCTTGGCTGGAGCACCGCCTCGCTCTATCGCGACGAGGTAAGGGAAATGAAAGCCGAAACAGATCCCATCTTTGAGGCGTATTCGAAGCAGGATGTGAAGACGGTCTCCGCCGACAAAGGCGCGCTGAAGATTGGCGCAAGACTCTTCCAGACGTATTGCGTGCAATGCCACGGCACCGACATGCGTGGCTCGAAAGGTTTTCCAAATCTTGTTGACAACGACTGGCTCTATCCGGGAACACCGGACGGCATCAAGGCCACCATCCTTGAAGGCCGCAACGGAATGATGCCCCCATTTGCTGGCGTGCTTAAGCCTGACCAGATTACCGACACGGCGCAGTATGTGTTGTCGCTGTCGGGCCGCTCCACCGTACCTGCTGCGGTCGGTCGGGGTGAAGTCACGTTCAAGCAGATTTGTTCGGCGTGTCACGGGCCGGACGGCAAGGGTAATGTTGCGCTGGGCGCGCCGAACCTCACCGACGACATCTGGCTTTATGGCGGCAGTCTCGCCACCATCGTTGAGACGTTGAACAAAGGCCGTCAGGGCCAGATGCCCGCACAGAAGGACACCTTGGGCGAAGCGCGCGTACACCTGCTGGCCGCGTACGTCTACGCGCAGTCGCAAGAACAGGCGCAATCGCAGCCGCAGTCAAATCGCGCGCCGTAACTTGTAAAGCACTAAAGCAGCAAAGCACCCATGAGCACCGCAACAGGCGAGACGAAGGTTATCTCGCTCTATCAATCGCAGAAAAAAATCTACGCAAAATCCGTTGTTGGTCGCTTCGCCAATTTGCGAGTGTTCATGGTGTTCTTCACGCAGGCCATTTTTTATGGCTTGGCGTGGTTGCCGTGGAATGGGCGGCAGGCGGTGCTGTTTGACCTGAACGCCCGCAAGTTCTATATCTTTGACTGGGTGTTCTGGCCGCAGGATGTGCTGTACCTGACGTACCTCCTGATCGTCTCCGCCTATGCGCTTTTCTTTGTCACCGCGATGGCTGGTCGCGTGTTTTGCGGCTACGCCTGCCCGCAGACGGTGTACACCGAGATTTTCATGTGGATAGAGGAAAAGTTCGAAGGTGATCGCGCCGCGAGGATCAAGCTCGATCAAGCGCCCATGTCAGCGAACAAACTGTGGCGCAAAGGCGGAAAACACTTTTTTTGGGTGCTGATCGGCTTGTGGACGGGTTTCACGTTTGTCGGCTACTTCACGCCGATTCACACGCTGATGAACGAGGTGTTCACGCTTGCCACCGGACCGTGGGAAACGTTCTGGATATTTTTCTACGCGTTCGCAACTTGGGGCAATGCCGGTTTCATGCGCGAGCAGGTGTGCAAATACATGTGCCCCTACGCGCGATTTCAAAGTGTCATGTTTGATCGTGACACGATGATTGTGACCTACGATCAGGCGCGCGGTGAGCCGCGTGGTGGTCGCAAAAAGTCGGCTGATCCTGTTGCGTTGAAGTCACTGAATCTGGGTTCCTGCGTGGACTGTTCGCTGTGCGTTCAGGTGTGCCCGACCGGCATTGATATTCGCGAGGGGCTGCAATACGAATGCATTGGTTGCTCTGCGTGCATTGACGTCTGCGACACCGTGATGGACAAAATGGCGTATCCGCGCGGGCTGATTCGCTACTCCACTGAAAACGCGTTGGAAAAAAGCTGGGGTGCAGCGGCGATCCGCGAACACATGCTGCGCCCACGCATCCTCATTTACTTTGCTGTTTTGGTGGCATTGGTTGGCGGACTAACGGCATCACTCGTTTTACGCAATCCGCTTAAGGTGGATGTCATTCGCGATCAGCGCGTGATGGCGCGTGAAGTCGAGGGACGCTACATCGAGAATATTTACAAGCTCAATGTGATGAACACGGCCGAACGGGCGCAGCGCTTTGTGGTCACCGTGGACGGACTGCCCGACGCACAAATAAATCGGGGCGGTCTGATTGCCGCCGACTCCGCTTCTACTGCGGCGTCGAGCGTCGCGGTGAGGATTCCGGTTGACACGGTCAAGCCGGGTAGCCACACCATTCACTTCAAAGTTCAGTCGGAACAGGACGCTGCCATTAGCGTCACCGAGAAGACTGTGTTTCTCGTCCCAAGGTAGACCATGAATTCAACCACCCCTGTTCCCGCCATCGTGCCTGTGAGCCGCTGGATATGGCCAGGCATCTTGATTGCGGGGCCCGCGTCAGTCATCGTTGCCTGCATCATCACTGCGTTTTTCGTCGTCCAGCATCCCGACGGCTTGGTGGCGAGCGACTACTACAAGCAGGGCAAGGCGATTAACGCGCAACTCGCGCAACTTGGCCGTGCCGAAGCATTGGGTTTGAGCACCCTGAAAATGACGACAACCGATCAGGCGGTGTTGATCACGTTCCCCGATTCGCCGCTACGTGACCGAATTGATGTGGTACTTGCGCATCCAGTCGATCCCGATCTGGATATTCGAGCGACCGTGCTGCCTAATTCGGCAGGCGTGTACGAGATTGCGCTGCAGAAGAAACTGACAGAACGCCGTCGCGTGATCGTGACCGATGCACCGGTGCGAAGCTGGCGCGTGGAATCGTTGCTTATTCCGAAGCGGTCGTAGGCGCATAAAGAGGATCTGACATGAAGTTCAACATCGCAATGTGGGGAGCCGTGTTGTGGCCCGCTTTTCTTGGCGCAGCGCTGGCTGACGCGGTGTTGTTCACGTTGATAGACCCGGAGACGATCATGCTGTTCGGCGTGCACCCCGGCGTGTCGCGTCCGTCCGCTTACACCGTGGGCTTTTTCGTACTGTGGATCATCATGATTGCCGCAAGCGTGACGACGCTGTGGTTGCACGGTAACAATGCGGATGGGGGTGAGGCCACGCACAACCGGTCGCGCCGATGACGTTAACGCTCCTCGTCTCAGCGGTCATCATGGGTCTGATGGGTGCGGGTCACTGCGCCACCATGTGTGGGCCGATCACGCTAGCGCTGGTCACGCGCACGCCGGAGCGACCACGGCAACCGCTTGTCTCGCATCTGGGCCGCATCAGTATCTATGCCCTGCTCGGAGCGATGGTGGCCGCGTTCAGTGCAGCTGCAACGAGCTTTTTGCGCAGCGAAGTGCTGCAAACAGCGTGGCTGTTGCTGCCGAACCTGTTGCTGCTGTTCTCGGCGCTCTATCTGTTGGGCTTTCAACAGGCATACGCGCCGGTCGAGAGTGCTGGGCGTCGCGTGTGGCGCGGCCTTGACGGCGCACGCGCATGGGCGTCATCACAGTCGGGAGTGGGCGGTGACTTTATTCGAGGAGCGCTCTGGGGCATGTTGCCTTGCGGCATGATTTACAGCGCGCTGGGGCTTGCGGTGCTCGCTGCGAATCCGCTCGATGGAGCGCTGGTCATGGCGGCGTTTGGAGCGTCTACGCTGCCCGTTTTGCTTGCACTTGGAATGTTGTCTCAGACGGCAATGAAGCGATTGCGAACTGCGCAGACACGGCGCTGGCTGGGCGTCATGCTGCTCTTTCTTGTCGCGTGGAATATGTATCTATTGCCGGATCGTCTGCACGGCGTCCGGTTTTCGTTTCTCTGTTAGAGAAATGATGCGCGATGGTTGTAAATTAGGTGGCTGTGTAGTCACTTGAGCGTTGCGTAAAAATAGTCGCGCACATCCACCCGGCCGTAGTTAGCGATTGACGCCAGATATCGTTGCTGAGATCCCGGAGAGCATCCAGTCGGGTGAGCTGGGACCCGTGGCAATACCGCTTCCACCTTGTTGCGGGTCGCGGAAGTGTGCGATGGAGCGCTGATTGACCACGAGCAACGCGCCCTCATCGTCTTCGTAGCAGGCTCCATAGCGAATGAGGTTGGCAATCGAGAGAACTGTGCGGCCCGAGTCGGTGTTCCACGGCGGCTGCACGCCCAGTGCTGTGTTGGGCACCATCGCACCATCGCTGCCGCGCACCACGCCGAAGCACATCGGGATGGGGGGGGAGGCCACTTGAGAGCGGAAAGATTTGATGAATGCGATCGTCAAGAGTTGCAGATCGCAGGCCCAGACGAACGAGCTTCGTGAATTTGCTGCCATCAAACGTATTGAGTACCGACCGTTCGACTGCCGTTTGCGACATGTCGGCGTGATTCGGAATCTCGTACGAGTGAGATGAGCCAATCAACCAAATAATAGACGTCGCGGCCAACAGCGTACGCGAAGCGATTCGAATATTTTTCATTGCTTTAAGCCAAACAGTGTTCGCGGATCGATACATTTTTTTGTCGCTCTTTGGCTCGATGAAGCGTGCAGAATGTTGTCCACGGTGGATCGATGACTGATTCGTGATCGCAGGTCAACATCGGGATGTCCATACCCAGATCGCGTGTAACCGTCTGCATCGAGGCCTTCCGCCGGTACATTGCGCTTGAGCCACCCCTTCCAGGCCCAATGCTGTGCAACCAACAACTTCACATGCTGCTCCCAGCCACACTCACCGATGGCTGCGTATCCGTAGTTGGAATTGTTCAGCGCGTCGTAGCGCTCACGCTCAGTCTTGGTGGATTTAAGCTGCACCGGTACGGCGGTCCAGTCAATGACGTTGCCGGTTCGCGTTGGCTCGCCTGGCAGTTTGGTCTGTGACACCCAGTCGGCAATCGTTGATAAATTCTGAAGGTCGAGCTTGTACCCATCCTTGTAAATCGCAATGGCCGGAAAGCGCTGCCTTGGCTCTCCGCTTTTGATTGACCAGCTTATTTTCCAGGCGGGGACTTCAAAGATGCCTTCGGCGTTACTCTCGACTTCAAACAAGCGCAGGATTTCCTTGATCGTTTCACCGCCGCCCAGACTGCCCGCAGCGGTGGCGTAGTAGCCGTAGACCACCGCACCTTGCACCGGTTGGCTAGTTTCAGCATCAATGAGCTTGCCACGCAGGCCCGGTTCGTCGAAACTGCCTGTGCTGTAGGTACAGGCAGATAAAAGCGTCGCAGCGACGAACGCTACAACTTCCGTCATGCGGTGCACTGTCGAGCGGTCATCGGATGTGAAGTGCGCCATCGTACGTCCAATTTCCATTTGCCATCATCCATGAGAATAAGTCGAAGTGCGAACACAAGCCGTGTCCCGCCCACCGTAGGTGCGACCAGATAGTCGGCAAGATCAGATCGAACGCCGAACTGCCGTTCGCCTGCGCCGCGGGCATAAGGAACTCAAGCGCTGCTGCTTTGTTCGTTGCCTTGAGTGTCGCATTCATATTCGTTCGCACGAAGTAGCGTGGGCGTGCGCCCTGGCGCAACCGCTGTCGCATCAGCGCTTAGCCGTTCACAGCGCGACCCAAAGTGCGCCAAATGCGAACAGCACAAACGCAGCGCCCGCGATCATCACGCAGCGGTGCGCGCGTCGCCAGTCACGCTCAATCAAATCCGGGTCTGAGTCGCGACTTGCGCGTGACAAAAGCACCAGCGCAACAACGGAAAACGCGACGGCCAGCAGCGCCATCGCACCAACCGAAAAACGAATGGCGGTCGATGACGAACCCGCTTGCAGCCCATGCGTCGCGCCGACGAATGCCATGACCCCAAGCAGTGCGGCAGATGCCAGCACACTCGCCACCATGATGGTGTTGCGCATGCTCTGCACGAGCACGATATCTCTGGGTTGCGGGTTGGGGGACATCAATCAGCTTTCGGTTCAGGAGAACCACTTCTTTGCGACAAGCATACCCGGCAGCATCGCGCCTAGAAACCACAGGATGTCGGTGCCGCCGGTGAACAGGCTCGCCAGCGCGGGCCCGGGGCAATAGCCGGCGATACCCCAGCCGACGCCAAACAGGATCGCACCCACCACAAGCTTCGCGTCGATATCGCGTCGTGTCGGCAATTCGAAACGTGCAGTGACCCACGGCACATGATGCGACTTCACGCCTCCAAAGGCGAGCAGAGACACCACCAGTGCGCCACCCATTACAAAGGCAAGACTGGGATCCCACTTGCCGCCGCCAACCCCAAACAGAGCGCCGATATCGAGAAAGCCCTGCACCTTGCGCGGGTCCATCATGCCGCCCAGCGTGAGTCCCGCCGCAAAGATGAGGCCCGCCAAGAACGCGATGGCGACAGCGCGAATGTTTGTTGTCCCGCTCATGCAGCGCTCCCATTGAGTACGCGGATCACAGCGACCGTGGCCATGCCTGCCGCCATGAATGTCAGCGTCGCGATCAGCGAACGGGGTGAGCGACGCCCCAACCCGCAGACGCCGTGACCGCTCGTACAGCCACCGCCAAGCACCGTGCCAAATCCGACCAGCAATCCGGCAACGATTAGCCACGGGGTCGTGGCAACGCCAGCCGCAGCAGTGCCGAACAGGCGCACGAAAAGCAGCCCTCCGCCAATGAGCCCCGCCAAAAACGCGAAGCGCCAGAGACTTTCTTTCGGTGCCGTTAGTGCCGTCGCAGCGATTCCGCTAATGCCGGTGACCCGGCCCAGCCCGGCGAGCATCAGCCATACCGAGGTACCAATCAATAAGCCGCTAAAAAGTGAAATCAGATAGGGATGCATAGGCCAAAAGTACCACTTGATTTATATACTGGTAGGGAGTATATTGAAAGCTATGAAAATTAGCAAACCAGTGCTCGCGACCGTGGCGAAAGTTGCCCCGGTGAAGCCCCAGCCGACGCGCAACCGCATGTCGGAAGCGGACACCCGCGCCTTAACCTCGCGTTTGCGTCGAGCCGAAGGTCAGGTGCGGGCCGTCGCGCGGTTGATCGAAGAGGGCGAGAGCTGCGAGGCAGTCGCCCAGCAATTGACTGCCGCCAGGCGCGCACTTGATCGTGCCTTCTTCGCGCTCGTCGGCTGCGCCGTGCAACATGGACAGGTCGCGCCCGAAGGCGTCGGTGATTTGCTTGCGAAGTACGCCTGACCCAATTCATTCCTGATAAGTGAGAACAAACCCATGCAGCCCATTCAATGGTTCGATCCCGAAACGTCGACGTTTACTTACCTGCTCATTGATGAAGCCACGCGCGATGCGGTTCTGATTGACCCCGTCGACACGCAACTTGAGCGTGACCTCGCCGCGCTTAAGGAGCACAACGTGCGCCTGCGCTGGATTCTCGAGACGCATGCTCACGCAGATCACATTACCTCCGCTGGGCAGTTGATCGAGCACACCGGCGCGCAGGCGGCCGCCCCAGCAGGCTGCGGCATCCAGTCGGCGGCGCGACAACTGCAGGATGGCGACACAATTGAGTTTGGCGCTGAGTCGATCAAGGCGATTCACACACCAGGACATACGGCAGGGAGTATGTCGTTTCTCTGGCGAACTAACGTATTTACTGGCGATGCGCTGTTGATCGACGGGTGTGGCCGCACCGACTTTCAGTCAGGCTCAGCAGACGCGCTCTACACCAGCGTTACCGAGCGATTATTCACTCTACCGCCCGAAACCATCGTCTGGCCGGGGCATGACTACAAAGGCCGAACCCAAAGCACCGTTGGCCATGAGCGGGCCCACAACAGTCGCCTCGCTCACAAAACCCGCGTCGAATTCATTGCACTGATGGATGCGTTGCACTTGCCGAAGCCGCGCCGTATTGACGAAGCCGTGCCCGCTAATCTGTGGCTCGGCGTACAGCATCATGCGGGCGCAGTCGACGATGACGTACCCAAAGTCGCTGCGGGATACGCGGGGGACATATCGCCAGAGCTGGCGTGGCGCTGGTGGCAGTCCGGCAAGGCCGTGCTGGTGGATATTCGAACGCAGGCCGAGCGCGAATGGGTGGGTTTTGTGCCCGACGCGCCTGTCGTGGCATGGAAACAGTGGCCCGGCATGACGATGAATCCGGATTTTGACGCGCAGATTCGCGCAGTGGCGGATACATCGGGCGGCAAACCCATACTGATGTTGTGCCGCTCTGGCGTGCGCTCCATCGCGTCGGCAAAACGTGCCACCGAACTTGGACTCACCGCCTACAACATTCTCGAAGGATTCGAGGGCGATCCGGATGCGGTGGCTCACCGCAGTTCGCGCGGTGGCTGGCGGTATCGCGGTTTGCCGTGGCGGCAGAACTGATTGCTTATGCGTGAAGCACGCTCTCGCTCTACTTAAACATCGGCAGTAAAAATAGTGCAACGTTCACGAAAAATGCAGCCATCCAGACGAGCGATCGTGCCTGCTGCTGCGCCGTCACGTAAAGCCAGATGTAGATCACGCGCAGCACGATGAAGGCAACTGCCAACGCATTCGGCAACCCGCCAATCACGCCCAGCATGTGGCTCACGATCACGGCGGCGGCAAAGAAGGGCAACGCCTCCCAGCAATTTTCCTGTGCGGCCTGCGCCCAGCGTTTGAAGCCTTGCTGTTTTGCGAGCCAGTCGCGCGGGTTGCGGTTGTCGTAGCCGCCATCCTTGTGCGAGACGTTCATGTCGCGGCCTTTGGCTAGGCCAGCGCATACGATGGGCATGAGGGTGGCGAGCAGAATGCAGAAGAGCGCGATGGTCATTACGAGGTATTTCTCAAGAATATTTACACACAGCTTTTGGCTGAAACGCCCATTTCATAAGGGCTAAACGTTAAAAAGCCAAATAATCGACTTATAACGATTTATGGCGCTAGCCCCAATGCAGCTTCGGCTTTCGCCAAAAAGCCGAGCGCTAGAGACCGAGCGCCGCAATCCCTGCTTTGGCGATCTGAACATCTTCCGACGATTTCACGCCCGAAACACCCACAGCGCCCACGTAGTGGCCTTCCACGATGATCGGCACGCCACCTTCCAGCGGTGTGACCGGCTGAACCGACAAGAACGAAACGCGGCCCTCGTTGACCATCTTTTCATACACGGCGCTCTCACGGCGTCCGACGGCAGCCGTAATCGCCTTCTGCGGCCCGATCCACGCCGACACCGGTGCTGCGCCATCCAGCCGCTGTAACCACAGCAAATGTCCGCCATCGTCAACGACCGAAATCGTCACCGCCCAATTATTCTTTACCGCCTCTGCCTCAGCACCAGCAGCGATTTTTTTAACGTCTTCAAGGGTCAATACGGGTTTCGTTTTCATACGGTTTTCTCTTTGAGTTTCATGAGTGCGGAATACTTGAGCAACAACTGTTCCTTCCCCTCGATGTGGTCGGCGTTCACCGGAATGCAGTCAACGGGGCACACTTCGCGGCATTGCGGCACGTCGAAATGGCCGACGCATTCGGTGCATTTTGCGGGGTCGATCACATAGATCTCCGAGCCCATGCTGATCGCATCATTGGGACATTCGGGTTCGCAAACGTCGCAGTTAATGCATTCGTCGGTGATCATTAAAGCCATGCCACCATTTTAGGCGGCGCAGCGTTTCACGCATGGGAGCAGCTAAAGCCTTGTGCGGCCTGTACCGCTATCGTTTGCGGCTATCGTCGCTCAGGAAAGGGCTAGTCGCCGTTCGCTTTGCGTTCAGCCACTTTGCGCTTCAGCGCATCAGCCACAGCCGGATGCACAAAGCGCCCGAAGTCACCGCCGAAAAACGCGACCTCGCGCACGATGGTCGCGGAGATGAACAGATATTTCTCAGACGGCGTGAGAAACACCACCTCCACGCTCGGGTCCATGCCGCGATTCATGCCCGCCATCTGAAATTCGTATTCAAAATCGCTCACCGCCCGCAGGCCACGCATGATGATGCTGGCGTTTTGTTCATGTACAAAATCAAGCAACAAACACGAGAACCGCTCGACCCGCACATTGGGCAATTCTTTGGTCACTTCCTGCGCCAGCGCCACGCGCTCATCCGCCGTAAACCACGGCCCTTTGCGCTTGGAATCGGCGACGCCAACGACCACTTCGCCAAACAATTTTGAAGCCCGACGAATCAAATCTTCGTGGCCTTTGGTCAGCGGGTCAAACGTGCCCGGATATACGCAGCGCAACATGGGTTACTCCTCCTGTCGTGTTCGCCTCAAGCTCCTTCTGCGGGAACCAGGGTTTCGGGCGTGAAGAGATGATAGTGCACCACACCGGCGCGTCCCTGTCGCGTTCGCGTGAAGCCGGGCAACGTTTTCAGTTCTTTCGCGAACTCGCAGTAGATCAAGGCTTCGGGCGCGGCCACGCGCGCGATCAGGGGCGCAAGCCGATCCCACCAGTTTTGCGCGAATGGTGGATCGAGAAAGATGACGTCGAATTTTTCTGTTGTTGACGCCAGAAACGCGAACGCATCGGAGTTGACGATTTTCAAATTTGGAAAATCAAGCAACTTCTGATTCTGCGCCATGGCCTGCGCGGCGGCGCGCGAGTTCTCAACAGCGATCACCTGAGTTGCATGCCGCGACGCCGCCTCAAACGCCAGCGCCCCCGAACCCGCGAACACATCCAGACAACGCTTGCCCAGCAAATCCTGCCCCAGCCAGTTAAACAGCGTCTCCCGCACCCGGTCCGGCGTCGGCCGAAAGCCCGGTACGCCTTCCATGTCCGGGAAGCGAACAATGCGCCGCTTGTGCGTGCCACCGATGATGCGAACTTGATTTTTGTAGGGGGTCATGGTCTTACCCCCTCTCCCGCAGTGCGGGAGAGGGTTGGGGTGAGGGCGACGTTCATCGGAACTGCAGCAACCTTGCGGTGAATTGACGGCCCTCTCCCTAGCCCTTGTATGCTGAATTTAATGTCCATTAGGAATGAGGCGTAGGATGGACAAGGTTTCGGAACGCTGTGCGCATCCCGTGAGCCCTCGGAGCGTTGTAGCTCGTGGGAGAGCAATTGGAGCGCGTAGTGAACCGTTTATTGGCAGCCCGAACAGTTGCCTGAGCCAGCCGATTGCGGGCGTTGCCTGCACGCGTGCCAAGCTCGTATCTACAAGGAAGGGCGATGATGAACGATTCTGAAAGCACCGGGCTCAATGGGAGCCTCAATGAGAAAGAGAAAGAGACAGAGACAGAGACAGAGACAGAGACAGTACGCCCAGCCGGG
>JANXUB010000134.1 GCA_025352105.1 Burkholderiales bacterium
CCAAGAGACGCGTTCGATGAAAGCCCACTATGACTTTTCGGCGGCGACGAAAAACCCGTACGCCAAGCGCCTCAAGCAGTCCGTGACGATTCGCTTGGACACCTCGACCGTGGCCTACTTCAAGGCGTTGGCCGAAGACACCGAGCTGCCCTATCAGAGCCTGATCAATCTGTATCTGCGAGATTGCGCGGCGTCGCAACGGAAATTGAATCTGAACTGGCAGTAAGTGTGCGGTGCGTCGACGGATCCCGCTATTTGATGCGTGGGCAACAAGTTGCCCACGCCACGGAACTGTCATGCCCTCAATTCCTGGCTTCTGGGACATAGGTCCGCACGATCCACTGGATGTGGAGTCAACATGGCGCGAGTTTGTCAGCGACTTGGGCGGCACGGTTGTAGAGCAAATCGTCCCTAATCCCCGGACGTTTGAAAATGCAGACTTTCTTTTCCGCGAAAAGGGCGTAGTCGCGGAACTCAAGGAAGTAGCTACTGAGTTTGGCTCCTCAGCAGCATTTAGAGTCGGCTTTAGCAAACTAATGTCGGAAGTTGTCGCGGAAAATCCCAGCTGGCGGCCAGTCCTATTTGGCGGTAACGAGCCGCTGCCGAGCTGGTTTCACCGTGAGTTCGTAAGGCTATTTCGTCCTCCGATCTCGCGGATCTTGAAAAAAGCCAATCGCCAATTGCGTGACACAAAGTCGCACTTCGGGATCAAGGAACCAACAGGAATACTGCTCCTCGTGAACGATGGATTTACGGCGCTTGGCCCCGAGCCGATACGTGCCTTAGCCGCGAGCCTTCTCCAGCATTCTTATTCGTCAATTGACTGCTTTGTTTATCTCACCGTGAACCGTTACGTTTCGCTTCCTGATTCAGAGGTTCCGCGTCTGGTCTGGGCACCGGTCTATAGTGATCGTGCCCCTGACTGGCTAGCCGACTTTGTCAATTCGTTAGGCAACTCTTGGTTCACATTTCTTGAAAACAAGATTGGCCCGTTTACAGCCCCAAATATTGTCGTTGAAGACGACAATGCCCTTCGAGGAAGCATGCATGTCGTGCTACCCGGTCGCAACGCATGCTAGTAGCAAAGTTTATTGGCTTCAAGCAAACGTATACCCCTCGTTCTTAAGCGGCAAATTACGAATCGGCTTTCCGGTCGCTGCAAACACTGCATTCAAAACCGCAGGCCCAACCACGCAAATCGTCGGCTCGCCCACTCCGCCCCAAAAGTCAAAAGTAGGCACCAGCACGGTTTCCACCTTCGGCATTTCAGCGAGCTTCAGCAGGCGGTACGTGTCGAAATTCAGTTCCTTCATTCGGCCGTTTTCTACCGTGACTTCGCTGTAGAACATGGCGCTGAGGGCGAAGGCGACTGAGCCTTCGATTTGGGCGGCCACCTGATCAGGGTTGACGACGTGGCCGCTGTTGAGGGCGAAGGCCATGCGATGCACCTTGATTTCGCCTTTCGGGCTTACGCTGACTTCGGCTGCGGCGGCGGAGTAGCTGGCGTAACCCATGAACTGCGCGATGCCCTTGTGGCGGCCCGGTGCGAGCGGTTTGTTCCAGTCGAATTTCTCGGCCGCGGCGTTGAGAACGGCCAAATGTTTGGGATGATTTTTCATGATCGCGCGACGGAATTCGAGCGGGTCCTTGCCCGCCGCTTTCGCGCATTCGTCCATAAAACATTCCGAATACACACCGTTCTGATTGGTGTTCACGCCGCGCCACGGGCCGACCGGCACGTGCGTATTGCGCATTGCATATTCGATCCGCAGATTGGGCACGGTGTAGCCCCACTGCGCGTCGTGTGGCTGCGCCCAGAAGCCCTGAACCTGGCGCTCGTCCTTGCCCTCCTTGATCGCAAGTGGATTGACCCAGGCGTTGATCGACTGGCCCGAGATGCGAATTTGCATGCCGACGAGGTCGCCTTTGTCGTCGAGCCCTGCGGTCATTTTTGCCATCGAGATCGGGCGATAAAAATCATGCCCCTGATCTTCTTCGCGGCTCCACAAGAGCTTGATGTGAGTACCCGGAAACTGCTTGGCAATGGCTGTCGCCTGCTGCACATAATCCTGCTGCCCGCCGCGTCGACCGAAGCCGCCGCCGAGATCCATTTTGTAGATTTCGCACTTGTCGAGCGGCAAGCCTGATGACTCAGACAGCGCCGTGTGCGATGCCTCGCCGTTTTGGGTCGGCACCCACGCTTCAGCGCGCTCCGGCGTGTAGCGCACGGTGCAGCCCATAGGCTCCATGCAGGCGTGCGCGAGGAAGGGCGTGCTGTAAGTCGCCTCGACTTTTTTAGCCGCGCCCGCGATAGCCTTGAGCGCGTCACCTTCGACGCGGCCTGCGTATTGACCACCCGTCTCTTCGAGCCCGGCCCTGAGGCTGGCTGCGATGGTCGCGCTGGAGGCTTTGGCGTATTCGCCTTCGTCCCACACGACTGGCAGTTTTTCCAGCGCGGTCTTGGCGCGCCACCAGGTGTCGGCCAGCACGGCGACCGTGCCTTCGTTGACGCGCACCGCGCCTTTCACGCCGCGCATGCCCGCGGTCTTCGCCCCATCAAAGCTTACGAGCTTGCCACCGTGGACCGGACACGCCTTGATAGCCGCACAGAGCATGCCGGGGAAGTGCAAATCGGCGGCGTAAATCAGTGATCCGTTCAACTTGGATTTGGTATCAATGCGACGCATCGCCTTGCCCGCGACCTTCCAGTCGCGAGGATTTTTGAGCGTGATGCTTTTCGGATCAGGTGGCGTGAGTTTTGATGCGGCCATCGCGACTTTGCCGTAGCTCGTCGTCCTGCCGCTGGCGGTGTGCGTAATGATGCCTTTCGACACGCTTAATTCGCTCGCGGGCACTTTCCAGCCGTCAGCGGCCGCCTGCACGAGCATGATGCGCGTCGCCGCCGCGCCACGGCGCACGTAGTCCTCAGAGATCCTGATGCCGCGACTGCCGCCGGTGGACATTTCACCCCACACGCGTTTGCGTGCAAAGCTTTGTCCCGGCGACGGATATTCGGTTGAGACTTTGGCCCAGTCGCATTCGAGCTCCTCGGTCACAAGCTGCGCGAGGCCGGTACGCGTGCCTTGACCCATCTCGGAACGGGCAATGCGGATCACGCAACTATCGTCCGGTTTGACCACGACCCACGCGGTCACCTCGGTGTCGCCCGCAGCGACGCTGGCAACGTTTGGCGCAGCCTGCGCGTCGGCGCGATCCGACCATGAAGCAGACAAACCCAGCGCGAGACCACCGGAGGCGATTGACGCTGAACCGACGATGAAGTGACGGCGCGAAGCATTAACAGCGCTGACAGACGATTCGGAAGAAGTTGTTTTCACGATGTTCTCCTCTTAGCGTGTGACGACGGACGACGAAACCTGAACCACGGGCGCGTCTCGATGCTGATCCGTCTGTGGCCAGTCGCCGGCCGAAGCAACGCGCATCTTCGCCGCGAGATGAATCGCCGCACGAACGCGCTGATACGTTCCGCAGCGACAGATGTTGGTCATTGCCTCGTCAATATCCTTATCAGTCGGCGTGGGCTTTTCTTTAAGCAACGCCGCTGCCGCCATGATCTGCCCGGACTGGCAATAGCCGCACTGCGGCACGTCAAGCTCCAGCCACGCTTTTTGCACAGGATGTGACACATCGGCCGAGAGCCCCTCAATGGTGGTGATCTTCGCCTTCTGCATTGCTGACGCCGGGATCGAACAAGAGCGTACAGGCACTCCGTCCATGTAAACCGTACACGCGCCGCACTGCGCGATGCCGCAGCCGTATTTCGTTCCCATCATGCCGAGTTTGTCCCGAAGTACCCAGAGCAGCGGGGTCTCCGGATCGACATCCAGCGCATGCACCTGTCCGTTGATGTCGAGCTTAACCATTGCATGATGCTCCCTGGCCACGGCCGAAGTGTGCGGGTTTGGCCGTGCGGACGCAATGAGGGGTTGGGCTGCCTCGACATCGCACACATCAGCGTCGCGCACCGGCCGGACATGATGGCCGGGGCCGGGGCCGTCCTGCAGATTGGTCAGGGCAACATTGGTTCAGATGACTCTATCTTAA
>JANXUB010000176.1 GCA_025352105.1 Burkholderiales bacterium
CTTGCAGCCATAGGCCACGCTAATCGGCTTGCCCTTAACGGCGCACGGCGAGAGCTTGCAGCCGCCAGAGACGGGCGGGCCTTCGTTGCCGCCTGCGGGCGGATGGCCGGGCTCTTTGGGCGGTGGGGACGTGTGCGGATGAGGCAGTGGCTCCTTCGATGGGATCTTGCCCTTGCCGGTCAGCTTGCCACTCAGGCGATCGCCAATGCGCTCGATAAGCTTGCCCACGCCCTCGGCCAAACCGGCGATTTTGCCGCCAGCTCCTGTGGCCTTGGCAACAGTGGCAAGCTTTGACAGACCTTTATCGCCCACCACCGCAATGGCGACCTGACCTGCGACCTCGGCGGCCTGCTGTTGGATGGCCGCTTTGAGCTCGCCCATTTGTGTCGCTAACGATTTGTCGGCGGTCAGGGCCTCTGACAGCACCTTGGCCATCTGGCACGCCTCGCCCTCGAGCTGCTCTCGGAGCCAGTTCTTGATTTCGTCAATGACCGCATCGCGCTTTTCGGGGTCAGAGAGGACATCTATGCCTTGCTTGACCGCCTCATAGGCTGCAACGGCCGATTGCGCAGCGGACTCAGCGGCTGCCTTGGCCTGCGCGTAGGCCGCCGCCGGGTCTTTGACCGCGCCGACGACAGCACCTGCACCGTCCGCGATCTTGCCGCCTACCCACTTGAAGCCATCCCATATCGCACCGGCGGTGTCCTTTATTCCATCCCACACGGCACCCGGCAGATTCTTTGCCCACTCAAGATTTGACGCAGCTTCTGCGGCACTGAACTCCCGGTAGAACTTCATTGGATCGGACGTTAGCTCGCCGTACAAGCGAGCCGCCATGAGCTCGATCATTTGCTCGAGCAGATTGGTGCAATTGACCTGATCGCTGGCAATCACCCCCGCGTTGATTGCGCCGGGCAGCGGTGGCGTCGGAAACTTGCGCCCCGGCATCGGCGTGATCCAACCGGTGTTGCCGTGAATGGTTTGCCTTGAGCCATCGACGCCATTACTGCCCGATGCCTCGTCGGGCTTGAACTTCATCCCCTTGACGACGTCCAGTGCTTCCGAAGACAGCAAAAACGAAGGGAAACCGCCCTCGTTTTTGACCGTGGTTGAAACCCCCGTCGCAACCGCAAACGAAACGGCCGGGACGACCGGCACCATGCGGTTGGCAATGGGCAATGCCTTGAATCCGGGCGATACTGGCGTCGCGAAATGATCGGGCCGCTGCTGCGCGTTCTTGATGACTTTGGGGGAACCCATCGCTATGCCACCCGACCCATGGCAGCGGGCTTAACCAGCCCGATGACCTCGTACTCGTCAAAGCCTTCGCTTTGCTCAACAATAGTCTGCCAGCGCAACGTGACATGCCTGCGATCAGCGTCAATGATGACGGTGTCCAGATCCATCATTTGTGAACGTCCGAGCACGCCGCCCCGCAAACAAACGACTTGCGCCGTCATCCGGGGCAGTGCAAAGTCGAGCGCTCCGTCGGGGGTTGGGAACAATCCGACCGTCTGTATCCTTTCGCCGCCCTCAAGGTATGGAGACACGACTTGATCGCGAGGCGCCATATTCCAGAAGGCGGTATCGAAATCAAGTGGCACGTTAGGCGCGACTTTGTCTCGCCATGCTTTGTCGTACGTGCCTGCAAATTGCAAGCGCTCGGTTTGTCGGGCCGACACCGCGCTGAGGCCAGCGGCCTCCATCGGCGCTTCGACTGAGGTTGCGACTTGATCCGGCCGCTCAATTTGCGGCGCAGGGTGCGACTGAAACGGGTCAGCGCCACGGCGTCCAAAAAATCCGATGCCGCCGGGGTTATCCCAGTAGACATCCTTTTGGTGCGCGCCATCGTCAACGATTCCTCCGTAGGCGCTTGCAAAGCAGAGCGCCACCTGTCTCGCCTCGGTAGGCTCAGATCGCTTCCAGCCGCCCAGCAGCGTGTGAGTCCAACGGCTCGGGCCTGATACCTTGATTGTTTTGTCGATACAGACCTTTTGCTTTTTTGTCACCACACGCAGGTTGACCAACCAGCGCGGCAGTGGCTCGCCACCTTGTGTGCGAGCACTTCCCACAACGATCACATCGGTGGCGGGCTTGTAGGCGATGATTTCGCTCGGATACCGTATCGCTGCGTAGTCGTCGGGGTCGTACGGCTCGGCGTCTTTCTTACGGCGCTTCTCGGGTTTTTGGCGCACCACAGCGGCAGCTTCCGCTTCGGGCTCGGTTTGGTCGTTGAGCACGAAATCGGGCTGGTTGGCAAGCGGCAACAGCGTCCCGTCATGCGCGATCTTGAAAGTGGCCTTCAGCAACACGCAGTCGTAAATTCTGCCGTGGTAGAAGGCTTGTGGAATGCAAAGGGCCTTGAACGGCGAGATATTGGTAACGAGTGCCATAGCTTCGGGCGCTGCGCCTAGTTCAGGTCAATCTTGCGGCTGTCCACATCGACGATCTCATCACCGTCAATTTTTATTTTTTTCGCCTTAAGAATGATCGTCCCGCTCTCGGCGTCAAGCGTGATGCTGGTGTCGCCCGCTTGAATAACGATGCTCTTTCCCGCAGAGATGGCGATGGTTTCGCCCGCGCTAACTGCTGTGCTTTTTCCGGATTCAAACGTGGTCGTTTCGCCAACGGAGACTTTCTTGATCTTGCCGATGTTTTCGATATTGGCGAACCCGACATTGGTCATCCATGCGGCACCCACGTTCAACATGTAGCCCGCGCCAATATTGGTCATCTGCGCGATGCCTACTGTTTTGGTGGACATGAGTTTGATCAACTCAGTCTTCGAGCTTCCGACCGTCAGGTTTTGGTTACGCCCGATCTTGACTTTCTCGTTGCTGCCAACCGTTTCAGTGCGGTTACTTCCGATTTTGATCGTTTCGTTTTTGCCAACGTCTTCGCTGCGGTTGTCACCAATGCTGATCGTTTCGTTGTGATCGACGCGCTCTTTGCGGTTGGAGTGAATGGTGATGGTCTCGTTGCCATCGACCTCCTCATCTCTCCACCCATGCACCGTGATCGTTTCGTTCCGATCCACCGTCTCCGTACGATCTCGCTGGATGTGGTTTAGCTCGTCGCGATCGATGGTTTTGCGGCGATCACGTCCGACCCATTTGTCCTCGTCGTTCTCGACTTCGGTGAGCTGGTCTTTCTGGGCGTGGAGCCAGAGTTGTTCTTTGCCTTTCAGATCTTCGAAGCGAATGGCGTTGGCGTCGCCTATTGCGGCCTTCATGCCGGCACCGGCGGCGCCGCCTTTGCTCGATCTCGTTAAGATGCCCGACTGGGTTTTGTTGTCCGGGAGGCTCCACGGGGGCATCTGGTCGGCGTTGTAGACGCGACCGGTGATGATCGGGTAGTCCGGGTCGCCGTCGATGTGATCGACGATCACTTCCTGCCCGATGCGCGGGATGTGGATGGCGCCGTAGTTGCTGCCCGCCCACGGGTGGGAGACGCGCATCCAGCAGCTTGAGTTCTCGTTGTTCGCGCCGTAGCGATCCCACGGAAACTGCACTTTGATGCGACCGTATTTGTCGGTGTAGATCTCTTCACCCGCCGGGCCGACGACGACGGCGACCTGGGGGCCGTGACTCTTTGGTTTCGGGGTGAGCGGCTGCGCCCGGTAGGCGAGCTTTGCGGGCTGCGTGAGTAGTGTGAAGTTCCAGAGCGCACTTACGTCGTTGTCGTCATCATGGTCTGCTTCTTTGCTGGCGTCGAGCGCGGTTTTGGTGGTGGTGGTGGCTTTGCTCGCTTTGCTGCCTGCTGTCGCTTTCGGCTTGGTGGCAGCCATGTTCTTCCTGCTGCGCGGCCTGAATGCGTAGGTTTCGTAGTCGTTGTTGCGCAGCCGGTAGTTGACGCCGACGATCAGGTGCTGGGCGTTTTGGTCGGCGAGCGGACAGCGCGTGAGGTTGAACAGGTAGCCGGGGGCTGCTGTCCTCACCGTGGCCTCGCCAGTGGCGCGCACCTGCTCGGCCTGGAGCGCTTCGATGCGGGCGCGAGCGTAGTTCTCGCCATCGCCCACATCGGTGTAGCCACCGGGCCAGGCGTAGCGCTCCCATGCGTCGTGGGTATGCCCCACCGGATGCAGTTGCTTGGTCAGCAGGTTGGCTTTGGGGCGCTCGAAGTCATAGTCGCTCGTGATGTACTGTCCGGGGTCGATCTCCTGGCGCGGTCGCCAGCCGTAAATGTGCTCCTCGGTGGCCACCGTGCCTGCGTCGTAGCCGAAGTACTTGATCGTTGATCGCCCGGCGAGCGGGCTGTGCGAGGCGGCGCCGTCGCACAGGATCAGGCTGTGTTTGCCTGCGGCGTGCTCGAAGTAGTAGTAGATGCCTTCGTGCTCCATCAGCCGGGAGACGAAGTTCAAGTCTGTCTCGTGATACTGAACGCAGTAGTCCCAGATCCGGTAGCTGCCGGAGAGCGCTCGCTTGATCGGAAAGCCGTACGGCTTGAGTACCGATTCGATGATGTCGGGTATCCGCATTTGCTGAAAAATCTTGCTGTCGGAGCGGCGCGAAGCGAGCCAGAGCCACGGCTGTAGTCGGGCTTCGAAGTAGTGGTAGCGCCGGTTGCGACCGATAAATTCAAAGCGCGTGCAGAGCCCGTTGAAGAAGCGCTTCGGGCCATCGTCCTCGGTTTCGAGCGCGAGCGTCATGTCTTTGCCTAAAACCGCTCTGGGGTCAGCGCTCTTTTGTTCTGATGCGAACGTAACGCGAAAGTCAAACAGCGTTGACAACGCCTCTGCGCCCGTCATCTCAAGGAACAACAGGGCGTCGTGCGCCAGGGGGGTCGTGGCTTCTACTAGACGGGGCATGGGTGCATCTGAAGTTTAGGGACGGGGTTGGTGAGGTGGGTGAGGTCGTCGGATGCAGCGCGCTCCGGCCGAGGGCTTCGGTGCGAAGGCAGCGTCGGGGTTCCGGGCAGCGTCGGGGTTCCGGTCAGCGTTGAGGCGCCGGGCGGCTTGGCGAGGACATCAAGGCGGACGCGCCCGGCAACCTCGGTGTACGCCTCGACGAACGCGCCGCCCCACGCTTGATGAAAATCATCTTCGGTGAGCATCATTTCCTGTGCGAAGCGAGCGCTCTGCGCGTCCCACCACCGGGCTTTGTCGGCGCTTGCGGCGACATGAATGCGCTGCTCGGCGGTGTCCTTCAGAGCGGCGTCAAGTTGGCGCGGATCGAGCCGCGCCAGCACGTCGCTTAAGGCGCTGTGCATGCCCGCGATCACGCCAGCATCATGCGCGAGCAGATCGGCAAAAGCTTCGGGCAGCGCACGTGTGCCGTGCATAAAACCGGGTAGCTGTCCGGTGAGCATTTGCACGATCGCGGCCTCGGCCATCGGCAGGTAATGCAGCGGGTTATTTGATTGCTCGGAGATCAGCGTGGAGCCGACGCGAATCTCCCTCTGGGTGATGGCGCGTGCGGCGAGCAAGTCCATCGTGCCCTGCGTGATTTCGCGCAGCATCACGCCGAGTAGCTCCGCGTGTTCAGCGCTGAATCCGTCGTGGAACAGGGTGTGTGGCAGCTCGGCACCGTCAAGCAGCGCGAGGCGTAGCGCTTCGCTGGTGATGGCAGGTTGCGCGATGTTTGGCGCTTTGGGTGGAGCAAGGCCCGCAATGCGTTCGCTGTCGACAACGTTCGCGTACAGCAAATAGGGGCCCACTTCGATGACGTCTTCGTCCTGCACGATGGCGCTTTCGCCGGGCTCCAACTCTTGCTCGCCGACGTTGACCACCAGCGTGGCGCTGCGATTGCTGAGGATCGGAACGCCGCGAACGAATGTCACCTCGGCATGCAATCTCGACACGCGGCGATAGCGCTCATCGGCGAGCACCAGCGTGTTCTTCTCGTCGCGCCCGAGCGTGCCGCCACCCGGCCCGATGACGTGGACCGCGTACGGCGCCGGAAAGGCGTAGTCCAGCGCGGCAATTTTCAGATGAAGTTCAGGCATGTGCGCGGCTGCGAGCCCGACGAGCGTCGCGCTTCGGTGTTGGCAAGTTTGCTGGCCTCGAAACGGGGGGGATGGAGCAGACTTGGCGCGGGCGGAAAAGCATGAACGGAGGTTTCGACAAAAAACGCGACCACGGCGAACACGGCGGACACGGGCTAGTCCTTATCTTAGTATGTTGTCATGAAATTAGCTATTTTTATGGCGTCAGCATAATCTGTATTTTTTGCTGCTAACTTCCGGTGCATTGGGGCGATCAGGCGACTAACGTCCTGCACGCTATCAAGCCATGGGACTGGCGTCACGAGCGAGTGTTCACTAACGCGATGCGAGTATTCGGCGCGTTCGCGAAAGAGGATATTGAAAAACAGCTTTTGTCCAAAAGCGCCTACGCACTGGGGTTAGGTGCTATTTTCATAGCAAGTCGACTCATCGCAAAAAATCGTTCCAGCCCAAGAGCAATGGCGCTTTCATGCAAAAAGCTATTTTTCCCTAAAAGCTCAGAAAGCAGCACCGAAGACGCGACGCACTGATCGAGCGTCGGGCGGATGCTGAGGACAGCTCATTTGCCGACGTTGATCAGAGCGCTGTAGGCGATTTGTAGGGCATGGAGCGCTAATGTGTCCATTCATAGTTTTCACAATGCGCCTCATGAAAATCTTGCTCGTCCTCGGTAGTATTTTGCGCTGCCCCCCTCAAATGAACGCGTTCAACCGAGTGGTCGCTACGCTGCTGGCAGCGGCTCGACGATGACCACAACGCTTGCAACCGCCGCCTCGACGGCAACGCATGTGAAGTGGGCTTTCTGGTGCATCGCGACGATTGATGCAGCCCTGCTGCTGGTGATATTCGTCGCCACGCTGACTCATGAAGGCGGCGGGCACAACGATGGCGGGCGCGAGATGGGCATATTTTTCTTCCTGATCGTGCCCGGGGTCGCGCTAACGCTTGCGGTGCTGCTGTTCATTTTTACGGAGCATGTCGTCTGGCGCAGTATCGCCATCCTGATCGTTGCGGGGCCGGGTTTGTACTTTCTGGTGGATCAGGCCAACAGTTTGAAAGAAAGCTTTTTCTATGCGCAGAGAGAGCGCGGAAGCGGTCATTTTTCGATGTTCGGCTCACAGCGGGCACTACGACCATTGGCCACAGCCGTCGTCAATGGCGATGTCGCGTTTCTGCGAAACAACGCGCCGGGCGTTGATCTCAATGCGCCCGGTGATCACGACATCACGCTGCTAAAAATAGCAGTGCGTGAAGCGAAAAAACAGGAGTACGAGCGCCAGCAACCGATTGATGGGCACTTGGCGGTGATCAAGGCGTTGCTGGAGCTGGGCGCGAAGCCCGGCGACGAGCTACGCGAGGCGCTGGAAATACGTGATCCTGCCGTGCTGAAAGCGTTGCTGGATGCGGGCGCGGACCCCAATCAAAAGAACGCCGACGGACGCTGGTTGATGGCGTTTGATCACAGCCAGACGCCGCTGCAACACTTTCGTTTGCTGACCGAACGCGGCATGAACGTGGACATGATGGACGGCAGCGAACCGCTCGACGTTGAGCTCGCGATTTTTGAGCGCTGGGATCTGGTGGCGCATCTCATCGAGCGCGGCGCAGATTTCCGAAAACCGCGCACTGACGACGGGCGAACGGTGGCAAGCGTGCTGGCGCAGCGGATTGAGGACAACGGCAAAGAAGGCAAGGCGCTGCCGCCTGATTTGCTACGTGTGCAATCGTTGATTAGCGAGAAACGACGATGACTCGTCGCGGATCAACAGGAAGCACTTTCCAATGCAGGGGGCGAGTAAAAAATCACCCATCCGGATCCCGCCCCGCCTGCAAACGACTATCGGCCTCGCGCGCCGCCACCGCCCGTGCGTGGACGCGCGCTCGGTGTGCCGGCAGGGGCGCGACTGCGCGGCGCGCCGGACGGCGGACGCTGGCCGCTACCGGCTCCGCCAGCACCACCCGAGCCGCCACCGTAACCTGCGCTGCCACCACTGGCAGGGCGCTTCGCTCCTGAACCACCGGGACGACCACGCGGAGCCGGACGTCCGCCGCGAGCAGCCCATTCGGCGTCCCGTGCATCAGCAGTAGTGGAAACCGGATCGGCAATCAACGCGGGGTTGAAGCCCTCAATTTTGACGCGTGCGATCACCTGTTTGCTGAAACGCTCGATGTCTTTCAACAGCGGCAATTCTTCGTTCGTCACCAGCGACATGGCTTGCCCGCTGGCACCGGCGCGACCGGTACGACCGATGCGATGCACGTAGTCTTCCGGCACGTTGGGCAGCTCGTAATTCACGACCTGCGGCAGTTGATCGATATCGATGCCGCGCGCGGCGATGTCGGTGGCGACAAGCGCTTGCAGGGTGCCCGTTTTGAATTCGGCAAGCGCCTTGGTGCGTGCGCCCTGGCTCTTGTTGCCGTGAATCGCCATGGCGGAAATTCCCGATTTTTCGAGCTGCTCGGCGAGACGGTTAGCGCCGTGTTTGGTGCGCGTGAAAATGAGCGACTGCGTCCACTTTTGTTCGCGAATGAGATGCACGAGGAGCTTCGCTTTGTGCGCCTTGTCGACCAGCACCACCGATTGATCGACCACTTCAATGGTCGTATTGCGACGTGCCACTTCGATCATCTTCGGGTTGTTCAGCAGACGATCCGTCAGCGCTTTGATGTCGTCCGAGAACGTCGCGCTGAACAGAAGATTTTGTCGTTTCGGCGGCAGTACCGCGAGCACCTTTTTGATGTCGTGAATGAAGCCCATGTCGAGCATGCGGTCGGCTTCGTCGAGCACCAGAATTTCGATCTGCGAGAAATTGATCGCGCCCTGACTGTAGAGATCGAGCAAGCGACCCGGTGTGGCGACAACGATGTCAACGCCGTGGCGCATCGCCTGGATCTGCGGATTGATGCCAACGCCGCCAAAGATGCAGGTCGATGTCATCGGCAAAAACTTGCCGTAAATACGAACGCTTTCTTCAACCTGAGCGGCGAGTTCGCGCGTCGGCGCGAGGATCAGTGCACGCGGGAGTTTTTTGCCGCGAGCGCCGTTGGTGGCTGGCAATTGTGGTTTGGCGGAAAGCATCAGGCGCTGCAACATGGGCAACACGAAACCTGCGGTTTTGCCGGTGCCAGTTTGCGCGCCACCGAGCAGGTCGCCGCCTTCGAGCACAGCGGGGATCGCCTGCTTTTGAATGGGAGTCGGCGTGCTGTAACCGTGAGCCAGCACGGCGCGGACGAGTTCGTCACGTAGGCCGAGCGCGGCAAAGCCACCGTCGACGGTGGCGGGCGCGTGGGACGCTGTGGCTGCACCAGCAACGACAGTGGCGGCAACCGCAGTCGTAGGAATTGGCGTCGCCGTATGCGCCTCGACAGCACGTGGCAGCGGGTTTTGCTGCGGCTGCGCGCGCGGAGCCGGCGCGGACTGCGGTGCGGGCTGCGACGCGCGATCATCTTGCAGCCAGTTCATCTGCTTCTTCGGCGGCGCGCTGAACAAAGCGGCGGAATTGCCACTGCCTTGAGGACGACCACCCGTATTGGGCAAAGGCGAACGAGGATGACGTGGCGCGTTGCCACGATTGGAATTTTGAGTCATGAGTAATCTTTAAATCGGAATCGGGCGCTGGGCCCGTGGAAGTGAAAATAGAAAGGCGGATGAGTCAAAAAAGACTCTGAAAATCGCGCCCATCAAAGGCCGAGCGCGGGCCCAAAATGCCAGCGAGCAAGCAGAAAACGCTGTCGCTGACGGTAAATGTGTCGATCAGTTGATCGTTGCGGCCAGAGGTTTCATATTGAAACCGGCTAGTGCTTGCTACACACCGCACTGGTTGACGTATAAGAACAACGTCTCAAATGTCGCAATGCAATATAAATTTTAACAGCAGCGAACGGGCAAGTCGCCCTTTGTGACTAACCACGCGCGCCCGTCGTCGCCAGATATTGCTCCGGGCTCACGCGAATCGCCGCCCCGGTCGGGCAGGAGCGCACGCAGGCGGGCCCGGCGGGCAGGCCGAAACACATGTCGCACTTCACAGCGATTTTTTTTTGATCAGCGGATTTGTCCTTGTCGTACGCCTTGCCTTTGCCGCCTGCTTTGGCCTCAGTCGCGCTTGACCACAGCCAGGCCCAGCCGGAAGCAGGCTTGTACTTCGGGTTAGCGGGCGCAAGCGCGATAACGCCGTACGGGCAATTCGCCTCGCAATTGCCGCAGCCGATACAAGCGTCGCTGATCGTGACTTCTCCCGTGGGTTGTCGATGAATGGCGTTGGGTGGACAGTCCTTCATGCAATGCGGGTTTTCGCAATGGCGGCAGGAGGTCGGCACATGAATATTGGCGAAACTGGTGCCCGCCTCGCGATCCAGTCGCGACGTGCCTTTATGCGTATCAGCGCAGGCTTTTTCGCAGTTGTCGCAGCGCACGCACAAATCCTCATCGATCAGCAACACGTCGGTCGCTTCGCCGAGGCCA
Organism: Burkholderiales bacterium; assembly: GCA_025352105.1. Classification (GTDB taxonomy): domain Bacteria; phylum Pseudomonadota; class Gammaproteobacteria; order Burkholderiales; family Casimicrobiaceae; genus Casimicrobium. Next base: position 10,406 of record JANXUB010000176.1, read on the forward strand.
GCTTCCGCAAGGAAGGCCATCAGCCCCTCGCGCTTGCCGCCTGATTGGACTGCGTTTGACGCGATGCGGGCCAGTGTTTCCGCTTCGAGCTGTTGGCGAAGTTTCGGGTTCGCTTCGACCACACGCTTGAATCGCTCGGCGTCGAGCACGATGCACTCGGTAGCAATGGTTGTGCGTACGGTCTCGGTATACGGCTTGTTGTTGATGACGGCGGTTTCACCGACGTAATTGCCGCTGGCGACGTAGGAAAGAATGCGTTCAACACCGTCGCGCGTTTGCGCCATAAACACGGAGCCGCGACGAATCAGATAAAGGCCGTTCGGTGCGTCGCCTTCGCGGTACAGTGTTTCGCCAGCGGCAAACTCCATCAGCCGCGCGTCCGCTACGAGCACATCCGTCTCGGCACGCGACAGCCCCGGCGCAATTTGTGTGTGAATCGCAGTGCGCAGCACCAATGAGTCGATCGCAGCCGATACTTCCGGCAGCTTGGTCATGATCTGGCGCATGGTGCGACGCGGGATTTCGAGCACCATGCAGGAACCGTCGGCACGAGCGGTGTCTGCGCGACGACGCCCCGAGATCAGGCCCATTTGCCCGAAGCATTGCCCCGCCGTCAGCACGGCACCTGCCTCGCTCGAACCCGGCGTCTGCAGGCGCACCGATCCTTCAATCACCGCATAAAACGAATTGGTGTAGTCGTTGCGCGCGTAGAGGACCGTGCCCGCTGACGGCACAAGCAGGCGGCTCTCCAGCAAAAGCTCGCGCATTTGCAGCGTCGAAAGCGGCTTAAGCACCGCCACCCGCGCTCGCAACCAGTCAAGCGCTGCGGCGACGTTGACGTTTTCATCGATCGGCTTCAAGCGATCGCGCAGCAACGGCTCATCAGCGGGCTCCACGCGACGTCCCACAATCGCCTCGACTGCCTCGTACCCCTGATTGATGGCTTGCTTGATCAACGGATATCCAGCAAGCGCGCCGATGATGTAAATGCCCGGCACGTTGGATTCATATTGCGCCGATACCGGCGGCACACTGTCGATGGCGCTCGTCGCAAATTCGATGCCGAAGGACTCAACCAGTTTGCGTGGTGGCGTCGCGCCAAGCCTTGCCAGTACGCGGTGGCAGAGCATCGGCTCAACCCCGGTTGCGGTCTTGATCGTCAAGCGCATCATGTCGCCGAGTTCTGGCGAAGATTCAATCGCTGCCGGGCCAGCGCGGAAGCGAACATCGATTCGTTTGGTACGAATCGCCTCGTTGATCAATGTCAAATTGCCATCTTTGCAACGACTGAATTCCTCACCACGCACCAGCATCATCACGCGGTTTTGCTTTGCCAGCGCGACGGCGTTCTCAATGGCAGAGTCGCCCGCGCCGACGACCACGATGGTCTCGTCGGAGAACGCCTCTGCGGAATCAAGCTGATAAATAACACCCGGATGATCAGCGCCGGGAATCTCCAGTTTGCGCAGGTTGCCCTGCACGCCAATTGCCAGCACCACCGCGCCGGCGTGGCAAATTGCACCGTTTTGAAAAGTGACGGTGAACGCGCCCTTTTTTCCGCCGATAGCAGTGACGGCGTGGCCATAGGCGATATTGATGCCGAGCGCATCGCTGCGATCCGCCCAGCTTTTCAGCACAGCCTCGCGCTTGGCAGCTTCGAACGGCAGCGATGCGCGCAACGGCAAAATGCCGGGCTCGTTCATCACCGGTTTGCCTTTTTGGTACTTGAAAATCGTGTCGGCAAGATGCGGGGATGATTCAAATAACGTGTGCGACAAACCCAGTTCGGCGCACCGCGCAGCAGCGGACAGGCCACTCGGTCCTGAGCCCAGTATGGCTACGTCGGTCGTCATGATGATTGGGTTCGCAGCTGTATTCATTTCAATGTCGCCTTGAAATTGGCCAGCGCCAGTTGAAACGCCTCGGGCTTGTAGCGCTCATCGTTTGACACAGCCGCCTGCAAGCCCGAGAGTGCGGCGTTGATACTGCGTGCCGAGGGCGTTTTGCCGGATTGGTACAGATAGCTCACGAGACTGCTGATCGCCATGGTCGCCTGTTCGGCACCAGCGTAATCAATGTAGCGACGGCTCATCCCGTCGTCGATGACGCCTGCGATCACAGCACGTAACAACGTCTCGTCGACTTTCGAAGCCGCCACGGCGAGCGCCACGCGACCTGCGAGCGCCTGCGTCTTTTTGGCTTCGACAATGGCGTCACCACCCACGCCGCCAATCGCGGCGTGCAGGCTGGTGAATTGCGCTGCAACCTCGGTACCGAGCGCAGGCGATATCTGCCGTGCAATCTGACGCAACATGATGAGATTGGCGTCGTTAACACGCACCCGCCCTGGCACCGCGATGGCGCTGGTGGTCGCCTGCCAGCGCTTGTCGCTCATCGGATGATGGCAGGCATGGCAATCGAACAACGTCAGCTCAGGGAACAGACCGTCACGGCCACGCACCGGGTCGGCAAGAATTCCCATCTGCGTTTGCACCGCCACCGCCTGCGCAATCGCCCACGATTTCACCGTGTTCCAGGGCTGCTTGCGTTGCAGATAGTCGGCATCAATCTGGTAGTGCGGCGGCTCCAGCTTGACGAAGGTTTCCAGTTCAAACGAGAGACGCGGATGCCCGGCAGCCATCAGCCGGTGGTTGACGTATTTGTCCGAGTTGCCCATGTGACAGGACAGGCAGAGCGTTGCTCGTGCGACCGGGTCAGACAGCGGTGTGAGCCCAGCCGCAACGTTTTGCTGATGGGTGACGCTTGGTTGCGCGTGCGATTCCACCCAGTTTGACGCCGCACCGTGGCAGGCTTCGCACTGAACACCATCGCTAACCTGAATGCGCTCGCCTCGCTTTGCGGGTTCCGGATTATGCGTGTGGCAATCAAGGCAAAGCTTCGTCTCGTGAGCGCTGGTCGGCAAATCGAGTTTGCTGACGATACGTTTTGACGATTCTGAAAACAACGTACGGTACGAACGTGCGTGCCGATCAACGCGGCTCCAGGTGATGTATTCGTTTTGCAAAACGTTGGATTCTTTCCAAGTTTTGACCGCGCCATGACAGAGCGAATTAGTGCAGTTGACAACGCCGATGTGACTGGCGGGCGGGAGTTTTTTCGTTTCGATAACGGCGGTAGAAGGAGTGGCAGGTGCGATGGCGCTCGGCAAAATCGGACGTACACGTACGGTGTTTGAACCGAGCGGCGTGATCGGCTGCGCAATGGCGAAACCGCAAAAAAAACTGACGGAGAGCGCGAGGAAAATTGTCAAACTTGACGACAACTTGCACCTTGTTTCGTCCAATCCGGGTTCCAGTTTCCTGTCAACAAAATTCATGGTTTGCATACCTTCCGCCCGCCTAGCGCGGCGCCCCCGCAGTACGAGCACCAAGCGGTGGAGGAGCCGCTCCCGCATCGTCGTTCACGCGCCACACCTGCCCCGCCTTGTCGAGATAAAGTTTTTGCTGTTCCGCGAGCGTAAATGGTCGTGAACCGACGCGGCCAAACACCGCAATCTGCCCGCCAGTTTCATCGACAGCGCGATCACGGTCCAGTCCCTTCGACAACGCTGTCGCAGCGCTCTTCGTTTTTTTCCATGCGATGAGTTGTGGCTTTGGCTCAGGACTAAAGCCGTAGAACTTCGGCTGTGTATCCGGGGCCGTCAGTTGAACGACTTTGAGCCCATTTCGGCCATCGGCGACATAGGCAAAAAGCGAAGCATTGGTCGAACCGACCATCACGTCATATGCGTCGTTTAACTGACCACCGGCATTGAACTTCGTCAACACTTTGGGTGTTTCCGGATTTTCTACGTTGACAATAACGAGTCCGTCGGGACCTGCGGCTACGTAGGCATAAGTGCGTGCGACGTAAACGCGCCGTGCCTCGCTCAACGCAACCGTCACATTGCTGATCAAGCGCGCTTCACCCGGTATCGTCACATCAATCACGCGCAGCCCCGTGCTATCGGTTACAAACAGATAGCGAAACTGCAGAGCGCTGCTGTGCGCGCCATTGAGTGGAATAGTCTTGACCAGCTGCGGCTTGAGCGGGTCGTCAAGATCAACAATCACGAGACCCGCGTCAGCCGTGATGTAGGCGTAATGACCGCCAACAGTAATATGCCGAGCGCCGCGCAGAATTCCCTTCTCGTTCCATGTGGCTGCACGCTTCAAAAAGTTGTTTCTTGGCTCGCCATCAGCCAGCGTGTCGACGTTGGTGACGATCAAGCCCTCGCTGCGATCCGTGATGAAGGCGTAGTGATAAATCGGATGAAACGCCTGCTCTTGATTTTCTTCGCGCATCAAAGCGCCCTGATTTTTCTCGGGTGCGATGGCTTGATTGGTAGGCAACGCGACGCAGGTAGCGTCCGTTGAGCCAATGTGCGTGTCATGACCCAATGGCGAAAAAGGCGCTGAGATGATGCGCTGTGACACGCCCTTGTTGGCAATCGACGCGACGTCATAGGCGCGCATGCCACCGCGTCCTTCGGCAACGTAGAGATATTCGCCACGCAGTTGCAGGCAACCTACGGGATCGCGTGTTTTTTGAGCATGGCTGGTCTGCAATTCTTGCGACTGTTTGGCGTGCTTCGCAAAATAATCGGGATAGGCGTAGCGATGCAAATAGCTACCGATCACCGCCTGCGGCTCATCCCATTCCGTGACCTGAACAGCTTCAATATTTTGAGCGCCCCCCACCCACGCATTGAAACCCACAAAGTTCACAAAATTGGTTCCATGCAGAAGTAGCTGCGCCATGATGGCGTTGTTGTCGTTCTTCTCCGAGAGGTGGCAGTCCCTACAGGTCTTGGTCTCGGTCTTCCGCTCGGTGTGCGGATAATGCGGCGCAAACGCCTGCGACGAGAAACCCGATGCGGCAACGGGCGGCTGCTGAATATAGATGCGCTCGCGATTGATGTTGGTAGACGACAGCACCAGCGCGGAGCTTGACCGCACTGGCGCAATCTTGCCGCCTTTCACGCTGCCGTGGCGACCGAGCTGAAACACGTCATCACGCGCAACCTGCGGGTTGTAGGTTGCGAAATTGCGCGTACTGCCGCCTTCATAGTGATGGCGCTCTGATTTCACGTTCGCCTGAATCGGCAAGTGGCAACCAGAGCAGCTCGTCGTCCACGACACATGGCATGAGTAGCACGTCATCTTGTCATCGCTGTGCGCGTAGTCTTTTTCAGCGACGCCATTGCCCCATTGTTGAAGCGAGTACAGCTGTTGATTTGCGCTGCCACTAGACACACTCATCGTCTTTGCGCGCGCCGCTTTTTCGTTGTAGCCGGGATGATTCGGATTGACGCTGTCTTTCACCAAACTCATTTTCCATTCAAGATCAGGCGTAACGGCAGAGCGCTGATAGAGCTTGCCATCGCGCCACTCAAAACGCTTGCGACCATCCTGCGTACGCAGCAGCGCCAGGTCGCGACCACCGGGCTGCGCTGCGGGGCCACTGGTTAGCAGGGTTGGATATTTATTCGCGGTGCCGTGACAGTCAGCGCAGTCAATTTCAATCGCGGCGGGGACTTCGCCATAAATGTGCCCGTTGCCGTGGCTGTCCTGCGAAAAATGACAATCAACGCAGTGCATGCCTTTGTCGAGATGGATCGACGACAGATGCACGGTCTTTTTGAATTTGTCAGGGTCGTTGTCATCGATGGCCTTGCCTTCTTTGTCGATCAAGGTGCCGCTGCGATCCCGCTTGTGCACCGCCCGAAAGTTCCAGCCGTGGCCGTGGTAGTCGGCGAACTGCGTGTCTTTAAGTTTCGGATTTAACTTCGAAACATCGGCGAGAAAGGCGGGATCGCTCCACAGGCCGCGTGTAGCTGCCTCTTCGGGGTTGCGCTCAAGAATTTTTCGCGACTCGTCAGCGGTCGGATATTTTTGCGCTTTAGGCCACATGAACGGCGCATCAGATTCGTAGTCCCACATCGTGTAGCCATAAAAGCTGTTCACGAAAATATTTGGCTGATGCATGTGGCAGACCATGCATTGCGACGACGGAATGGCGCGTGTGAACGTGTGCTTTAGGGCATGACCGGGCTTGTCTTTGGCAATCGTTGGATCACTGCTCGCTGAGAGCCCGCCGTTGCCATGCACCGCGTACGGCCCCGAATGGCGCGGCTCGCGATCATTCGCGTAAATGGAGTGGCAGGAGCTACACCCGGACGCACGGTAGTCTCCGGGTTGATCATTGGTTCCAGAGAACCACGCCATCGGGTCGTTAAGTCGCGTTTTGGCGATGTTCAACAGCGGAATCGAAATACGGCTACCGGTGGCCGGACCGCGATTGGACTGCTTGATGTCGGGCCTGCCGGGTTCGTCCAGCTTTTGCAGTCCACCGGTAGAGTTTGGCAGTCCAATCTCGGGAAACTGCGACGAAATCACACGTCCACCGCGCTCGAATACGCGGAACACATCGGCAGGAGCGACCGTCTCCCATGTTGGCGTTGGGTGCACCTTTTCGAGGATGCCTTTGGACTTCATCAACGCGTCAGGGACGATAGGGTTTAGTAAAGTACCCGCCAAACCCATCGACGTGTAACTCTCGCCCAGAATGCCACGCTTGAACGGCAGCACGCCGTTGTTGTACGCCGCACCGTTCCAGAACATCGCGCCTGTGGCCATCAAGCTGCGCTCGGCCGCTTCGATGATCGGCAGATGACACGTACCACAGGCCTCGCGCGCGACACGATAATCGCCGGGATTGATGAAGCGCACGAAGGCTGGTGCTTCCCGGTTTAGCAGCGTGTAAGTACGCTCCGGTCGCGTTCCGCCAGATTTCCATTCGTTTGGAAATTTGGACTGAACATGCGCTTCATTCTTTGCCAATTCATAGACGGCGTCGCCTTTGTTCGAGTTGGCGTTGGGCTTGGCTATTGACGCGTTACCGCCATGACAATCGGTGCAGCCCAGAACGACGGCCCGATTGACGTGCATGGTGCGATGCTCGCCCACGTTGTCGCCGTAGCTGTGACAGCTTTCGCAGCCTGCGCTTTTTGCTCGCGCCTGTTCGCTCGTTTGGTTGGCTGGTGCGGGAGGGTTGTTAGCCGCCGCCTGTCCACTGCACACCAGTGTCGTGAGGCAAGCGATCCAGACGCGAATCAACAATGAAACGGAAATGGGTTTGAACATGACTTTAATACGCCACCGTCAAATTCAGCAGGAATGAATATTGTGGACGTCCCGCATTACCGTACAAAGCCTTAAGCCCTCGACCCGGCAACAACATCGCTAACGATGAATTCAGGATCACGTTTTGCGTCATGAAGGGTCGCCATTGCGCACCGACCGACAGATCCCAGCCGATGTCTTTCGACATGGGTGCCTGGTTGCGCAAAGCAGCGAGCACTGCTGTGGAAGCGAACTGCAATTTGTTCACGTTGCCGGTGACGCGCAGCTGAGGCAACACGTCAGCGTCGACACCCACGCCGGCCAGTAGCAATCCGGGGTTGATGAAATTTGATTGGCCGTGCTCTTTTGATGAGCGCAGCGACGCCAGAAGGCCATTGCGCGCGGAGAGAAATACGCCACCGCCGCCGACTAGAGGTACCGCCTGACGAATCCAGTAGCTCGTATCCGCACCCGCAATCAGCGGGTTCTCAACGATGGCGTCAAAGCCGGAAGCTTTGTCATCAAACGGGTTCTTGTCGCCACTCGCCGCGACAACAGAGCCACGAACACGAAACCAACTGAAATCGCGCGAAACCTCGGCTGCTGCAAAGCCTGCTGAAATGCGCGCTCTTCGGCCCGTGAAACTGTTGTTGCGCAACTCGCCCAGCGCGCTGTAGGCCGAAACACTGACGTTCCATTCGTCAAAGTGACCGTCACCATTGGTGCCCAGATACAAAACGTCGTAGCTGCGCGGTCGCGCATCGCCAAACACCGAGGGGCGATCCAGAAAACCATTGCGGTCGTAGAACTGGCCACCGTTCTCACGATTACGGTTGTAAATCGCCGTCGCCTGCCCAGTGAAACCGAGCACGCCCAAGTCTTGTCGGCAGACGTTGAACACCAGCAGATCGTCACTGCGCATACGACGCCCAACGTCATTCAAACCGCTGTTGGTGTCTTTCTCAAGTCGCCGGAAAAGACCCAAGTTGTATTGCCAACGATTGCTTTCGCGCGTGCCAAACAGTCGCACGCCGAACGGACTATCGTTGAACAAAAAGCCGCGAAAATCAGCCGTGAATGGCTGAATGCCAAAGCGTACCGAATCAAAGTCATAGTTGACCGAAACATCGCGAAGATGTTTGTCAATGAACAACTCTTGCACACCGACATGCCGATCAAAACGCGTATGCCCACGCAATGGATCAACGCCGAGAATTCGCACTTCTTGCGCCACGGCCTCATTTAAGTTGATGACGGGTGCAAACTTAAATTCGTAATCCGGTGGTTTAAAAACCGTATTGCCTTTTTGCAGCGACACCGAAAAGATGAAACTCTGCGCGAGCGCGCCGACACGACCGTTGCCAAACACATCATTGCTGCGCGCATAACGTGTCGACTGCGCGCCGACGGGTAACGGTAAATTGCGTAACTCAAGGACCGTATCCGACACCGCACTCAAATTCAAAAACCAGTCCGTTCCAAACCACGGACGATCTCCTTTGAGATCGTTCTGGTTGTAGGGGTCGAGCCAGTTTTGTTGGGTCAGACCCAGCGCTGTGTTGAGTCTCCAACGATCCGGTACAGGCAGTACAGTGCGCGCAAGATTTCGGGCGGGCTCGTCGATTTGACCGGGCCGCGCGGTGGGCGGCGTGTAGGTGAGCGGTGGCTGAGCCATGGGACGCTGCACCCACACGTCGTCCTCCGGCATCGGCTTCACGCGTAATGCTGCCGCCGCCTGCGCGACGTCGTCGGGGCTATCGAGCACGCGACTGCGTTCGATCGCAACCGGGATCGGTTTCGCCAGTATGCGGATCGTCGCCGTGGTATCGCTCGAAGCCGAATTGAGCCAGCCACTTCGCGCGTTTACGCCCGAGCCGCTCACAATGACACGCAACCAGTTGTCCCGGCTTTCGATGACATCCAGAACCTGCGGTGCGCGGACTGTTGCAACGATGGCGGCCTGGTCATTGGGCTCGCGGCGCACAGCCAGTACAGGTGCGGCTATTTCGGCCTGCAGCAATCCCGGCTCAACAACCAGAGGCGCTATCTCAGCGGCCGGCGCAGGTCGGCGCGTCGGATTCGCAACGGCGGACTTGGGCGCTGACGCGCTGGGTGTAGAAGAAGTTGGAGCCCCGGGTGCAGGAACGGACGGCACCACCGGTGGTGCCACAGGCGTAGCGGCCGGTTTTGGCGGCAATGGCACCCGCTCTGTGGTCGTTTGCGCCAGCGGCAACGGTTGCCAGCCGACGGCACATACCAACGCAATCGCCCAAACCAGCGCGCGCTGGGAGACGTCGCGCGATGACCGGTGGCGGCGCTTGCTCATGCTTTGACAGTTGCCGATAGCGCGTTCATCGTCAGCCGCGTTGCTGTTGCAGCGACACGCAGGAAGAACAGGCGATCACAGCGCGCCGCAAACATTGCTTTCCTCGCTGTTGATGAAAGGCGCTTGCGGACATTGCACGTAACGCAAACGGGAGCCTTCACCCAGCGGCGCAATTTGATCAGCACGGATCGCTGCGGGCGCATGATTAAGCCCGGTTGCCAAGGCGGCAGCGCCACGTTGCAAGCCAAGCGCCGCGATCATGTCATCCTGATCAACACCATCGCCAGACACGCCAATCGCGCCTACCAATACCGATCCACGATAAATGGGAATACCGCCGGGGAACAGTTGAATTCCGTTCCTTGCCTGCGGCAGCCCAGTGCAACTGCCTGCGGGTGTTGTTGGATCAAAGACCGCAGCAACCAAAGCACCGGCGATCAAATCCTGCTGCAAGCCCATGTTGAATGGGCTCCACGCGGTTACGAACGGCGTTGACAGCGGGCCGGGCGAAGCCGCGCGACCGTTGATACCATCGGGAAAGAAAGGTCGCGCCAGATTGCCCAAGGCGCGTGAGGTGTAAGCAGTGCCGTCTGCAAGAGAATTCGGCAGGCTAAGCAATGCCCTCATTGCAGAAACGTAGCGGCCGAGAGCTACCGTTTGCGGCGGTGTCGTTGGATACGTAACCGTTGGCAAGGCGGCAATCGCGCTGGCCGCGTTTGCGCTGGAGAACAGCACCGCCGAGCGCGCTTTTTGCACCGCCACATCGGCACCGAACATCGGCGCATCAGCCGTACGCACAAGGCCCAGCAATTCTCCTTTGGTGTCAACCACACTGATGTTCACTTGCGCGGCTGTACCCAGCGGCCTGCGAATTTGTGCTCTTGCCAGTCCAGCGACAGTGAGCGCGTTGCGCATCAACTCACGAACTTCACGTTCCGTCAATCCACCGTCGCTACCTGCGCGTGGCGCAAAGCGATTTTTGTTGGCCGCATCGACCAGCACATGTGCGCCCAACGCTACAAAGTCAACGGTGTCCGCACGAATCCCAGAGACGGCATCGCCAAAGCGCGCGCCTTCGCGAATGCTCGCCGGGACGTAGCCGTTCACCGCGATCAGCCTGCCTACTGATGTGGACAGCGACGCAAAAGATGGCGTTGCGCCCGTGGCTTTCGCATCGACATTGTCAACATAGCGCAGGCTCCGACCGTCTACCAGAATGCGATCTGCGCGTCGATCAAGCGCTGCTTCAAAGCCAATTGCGCCAGCGGCGGCGATGGCTTCGTCATCGTCGTGATCGATGTCATCTACGTTGCGGTCCAGACCATAGATCGAATCCGCCACGACACCAATGCCGCCCACAAGAACACCCGCTTTGTAAAGCGGCAAACCACCGGGATCAGCGGAAAAACCGAGTGGCGACCGATGCGGCCCCAAGCTACCGTCACTTTCGCGCGTCATCACATCGGAACACGAAAGCTGCGAGAACTGCACGCCGAACAGCGGCCCCGCAGGGCTACCGACTTCGCCGGGACTAAAGTTTTCCTGTACGATCTGGCTGGCAGTGCGGGTCGAGAAAGCATTGCCTTCACTCGACAAGTAAGCACCCGTAAGCGCCTTGGATATCGCTGCAAGCTCAGACGGAAGCGCCAGCCCCTCCAACCCTCCGACCAAACCAGATCGACCCGATCGCACCGTCACCGTAGTTGTCGCGCTGACCATGCGATAGACCGCAAGTACGCGCCCCGTACGATCAACAACGGCGAGCGTTGCAGGGTTGGCGCGCGCGCTTGCCTCAGCGATTGCTTGCGCTAGCACGCGTTCAACATCGACCGCACTTAGACGATCTGCACTCGTTCCCGCAGCAGCGCAACTACCGCTACAACCGGCATTACCAACGACAGCGTCTCCACCGCCACCACAGCTCGTAACCAGCAGTGCAACAACCGAAAGTACCGCCGCCAACGCGTGATGCGACCTCATGGATGAACCTTGCCAGCAACGCCACCTTCTCGAGCGAACTGCGAGAGTTTCATCAACGTTTCACCATGGGGAGCATTGTCCACGCGACTCAGCGCGGGGCGAAGGCTGTCGGCGACTAGTGGCTTCATCTCGGGTGTCGATGGCTGGTGAAAACCATGACAGCTCGCGCAGGTCGTTGCGATCTTGCCGACCTCTCCGGCAGCGCTGGCATGGCATTTTTGGCAGGTAGCGGCATTCGGAATCAATAGGTCATTTGCTGTCTTGCTTGTGGTCGCGCCATGGCATTCGGTGCAAGCGCTCGTTTGGTGTTTGCCATGACTGAAACGCGCCAACGGATACCAGCTGTGCTGAACACCAATCGGAGCCACCGTCCACGTTACCGATTTGTTTTGTGCTGTGTGACGATCAATTTCGTGACAGGTAATACAAATGCGTTGCTCAATCGCTTCTTTAGCAACAAACGCCGCGCGGCGCTGCGCAGCTTGCAAGGCATTGATACGCTCACTTTCGCTAGGCATTTTTCCCGGCAAAATGCGCAGCAAATCAGAAGGCGGTCGCACATCTGTGGCAATATTGTTGAGCACAATTCCGGAGTAAAACTCATTCAACGTACGCACCACTTCTTCCGGCTTCGCATGAGGTAACTGCCGCGAACTCACCGCCGGTTCAAACTCAAGACTATGGCAGCTAGCGCAATGTTTAGCCATGGTGACCGGAGCGAAATTAGCACCGCGATCTTGCGCCTCGTGACAGCTTGGACAACTTAGCTGTGTGCGGCCCTGAGGGCTGCGAATGCCCTTCGCGCTCAAGTGCGTTTCGTGCGGAAAACGCAGATTGCTAGCCTGTACTGTAACCGCTTTGTCGGCGATAGGAACGCGCGCAAGCGTCGATCCATCAGCAGACAGTTTCAGCGGACGGAACACCGGATGCGTCTTGAAATCGACTACTTTGGCGAGACGCAACTTGCCAATCTCATCGCCCACTTTACCGTGGCAATCCGAGCATAGCGCCTCATCACGCAGCACATTGCCTCGCGGCCCTCGATGATCGGTGTGACAGCCTGAGCATGTCGAATCATTGAATACTTTTGATCCGCCAACGCTTTTCGAAATCGACGCACCAATCACCGCGCCGCCATGTCCACCAATTTTCGTGTGGCACTCATTGCATTCCTGATTGCGTACGGCTTGAAACGGTACTTTGTGGCAGCTATGACAGTTTTTTTCAAGCGCTGAGTGACTTGTTGCAAGCGGGCCTACGTTCCACGACATGTCAGGCGTGACCGTCCAGCCCCTTGCAAACTCGCGGACTTCGGGCTTGGTCGCGTTGAGCACCGGCAATAGAACGAATGCCGCAAGCGTTATGACCAGTCCGAGCCAAGCGAGTGTGCGTTTGCTCCAGGCAACCTCGCGCAGACTTCGCGTTACTTTGAGCGAAGCAGCGAGGGGAGATGCTCCCGACACGGCTTCGCCATGCGCCGCGCTCGCCGATTTGGCAGAGGCCGAAGTGGGCGAAGATGCCACTTCTGTGCGCTCAATCGTGATTTGCCAAACCGCGCCTGTCCGCGCGTTTATGGAAAGCCGGTACGGACCAATGCCAAGCATGCTGCCCGCTGCGAGTACGCGTCGTTCATTGCCTGCTGTCGATGCAGCCGACCCGCCGCCCAACAGTGTTGCAACCAGCAAAAAGCCAGCACCCAACTGCAAACGCGCATGGAATTGAGCGACCGCCGGATCAGCCAGCACAATTGAATTTGCCTGACCGCGACCAATGGTGATCTCTTGTGCGCTGATCAGCTGCTCGCTACGGAGTACTTGCCCGGCGCGCCCGCGCGACAGAGTGGTGAGTCGAATGTCCAAGCGCTCTTGCTCCGACTACCAGTAGAAAAACACGGACAGAATATGGGCGGCCATCGCACCGATCAGCGCAACACTAACGGGCACATGCACGTAGAGCCAGACATCAAGAATCGCTTTGTAGCGCACCACGTTGCGCGCCTGCTGAACGATTGATTCACGCTTGACGAGCAGCGCGTATAGCGCCTGATTGAGTTCCGCCTCCTCGCCGACTAACCCCTTTCCTTCGCCAGCGACAACGGCCAGAACATCCGAGCGACGTCGTGAAGTCTGGACTGAAAACATGCGCCGAAAGCTCCCGCCAATTTGCGTTAGCGTGCGCGCCTCAACGACGGCTCTGATTGTGGCGTCGCTCAAGTTCAGCGACATCGGATACGCCTCTTGGTCAATCGCGTCGATACGGGCAACTAGCGTATCGAGTGAGTCGCCAGCGGCCTCGCGCGTGAGATTTCCGGGAATCGTCGCGTAGAAAATTGTCCCGACCATCCCGCTGATGATCACAATCATCATGAGCGCAAACGCGAGCGTGTGTACATTCAGGCCGAACTCAAAACTGGTGTGCAACAGCACCACGACAATCAACGCAAGGCCTAGGTAGACATGCGCCGACAGCCAAGCCTGCGTGCTGCCCCATGTCCTTTGATGCTTACGTTTGCGCACACCGAACCAGCCTAGCCAGAGCATGATGAGCGTGCCCAGAATGCCAAGTCCATAGCCCATGAGGGTGCCGCCATTGCGTCCACCCACCGGTTTGTACATAACGTACGCAACTATCGAAACAACTGATAGCAGCAGCGCCATTTTCAGGTAACGAAAGCTTCGGTACTGCAGAAATGACGCGTGTTTGGCTGCCATGGGTGATCTATGAAAACCTTATCGGTTGAGACCAACAGCGCCTCGTCAACACTCCGAGCTGAATTGCAAAAAAACTCGACGTCGCGCCGCCTTCAGCTGCACACGACAATTCAGTTTAGAGAACTGCCACACCGCTGTCAACGAAAGTACGCAGGTCTTATCCCGACTTCTCAGCGCTTGCTTTGCGCATCGCGACGAGTTTTGCTTCGCGCTGCGTCTCCTCACGGTAGGCATCCAGAAAAGCAGCTCCGAACACACCGTAAAAATCCTGTTCAGCGTGCTTAACGATACCCTGGTAATGCGCGTCATAAGCATCCCACAACTGTGCGCGCTTCTTTGACGGTAATAGCCGATGCGCCACCGAGTCTGACGCAAGCTCAGTCGTCAGCGTGTCTGGTGAAAATCGTTCAAGCGCAGCAACGACCGCTGCGCGCGTGCCGGCGATCACGCCAGCTTCGTGAGCGCGTAGATCGGCGAACGTCGCTCGCATCGCGGTGTCTGGCCGCATAAAACCGGGAACCTTCTTGCCGAGCGCCAGCAAAATTACGGCATCTGCATCGTGCATGAATTTGAACGGATTGTTGGCCTGTTCGGCAAACGTTGTGACGTCCGCCTGCACCTGAAACTTGGTGATTGCGCGAGCAGCTAGCAAATCAATCGCCCCGGCAGTTGCCGCTCGCAAACAGGTACCGATCACTTCGGCTGTTTCTGCCGTAAGCCCCGCTCCACATGCGTTCGGTGGCAATCGCGCACCTTCCAGAAACGCCGCAGTTAACGGATCAACAGGAGTATCTTTTGTCGATGTCAGCGGCACTGTGGGCACTGGGGTCACAGCCGCAAGATCGCCCGCCGGAGCCAAAACCGCATTCGCCGACAGAAAATCTCGCACCGGTGGCGCGTGAGCGACCGCAGCGGAGTCAGTCAGCCCAATTGCGGCTGATAATCGAACTGCCGCGACTGCCGTGCGGCGCTCAGAACGTCGATCAAAATGCACCTCCGTGGTTGGCCCCGAGGTCATGACTTTGGCGCTTCGCTCGACAAACTCAGCACAAATTACATAAGGTCCGATTTCGATATTGCCATCGGCTGTCACCAAGACCGATTCGCGGTAAGCGAGATCAGAATCGCCTACGCGAAGCGGAAGCGTGACGCTGGCGTTGCTAATCGTTGCATAACCCGCAGGAAACGATACGGCAGCGTGTACGCGCGAGACGCGGTTGAATGAATCGGGAAGCACAAGCGTGTTCGATTCGTCTCGGCCGATACTGCCACCCGACGCTGGAAAAGTGGCGGACAGCGGATGCGGCGGGGAGGCGCCATCAACGGTAACCACGGAAAGAACCAGCACAAGCATACTAAGTCAGAGCAGGCAAAGGACGATGCTAACGAGTATAGGCAAACCAACATAAAACCCATTCGATTGGAGTCAAACGTAGTTTCAACTTGTTGAATCTGACCACATTCAAAAATGACACAGACGTTTTCTGTGGTTCATTTTGAAAGGTACCGGCAGACGGAGCTACCGCATCCGGGGTCGACCCGCGTGCCCCCTTAAGAAAGGGATCGCGACGGTCAAAAATTGGTGCCGTTTGTCGGGATTGAACTGACGACCTACCGCTTACAAGGCGGTTGCTCTACCACTGAGCTAAAACGGCGAAACTTAATTCTACTTGATGACCTTCAAGTGGCTGACCTTGCTCTTTGCGACGACAGCGATTTTCTCGGCAGGTTTGGCCGCGTCTGTTACGTGAGCATCGCCCGTGGCCGTGTCGGTCACTTCTGAGCCCGCAGCATCAAGCGCGGGCTGAAAGCCCATGCCGTAGCCCGTTTCTTTGGCGAAGATGCCGATCACTGCAGAGAACGGTACAGCGACCTCTTGCGAGGTGCCGTTGAAGCGCGCGTTGAACAGAGTCCACTCGTTATCCATCGTGAGCTTGTGCGTCGCTAGCGGACCGACGTTGAGCACGATCTCACCATTTTTCACGAACGCTGTCGGGACCCGTGTCAACGCGTTTACGCGCACCGCGAGGTAGGGCGTGTAGCCCTGCTCGACGCACCATTCGTACAGTGCGCGGACGAGATACGGTTTGGCGGATTGCTCGCTCATGACCAGCGACTGCGCAAACGCGCCCTAACGCCGCATGCCGCGTTCAGCGGGCGTCAGCGCGTCAATGAAGCCTTGACGCGAGAACAAGCGCTCAGCGTACTTGAGCACCGGTGCTGCGGCCTTCGGCAGCTCAATTTCGTAGTGCGACAAGCGCCACAAGAGCGGAGCCAACGCAACGTCGAGCATCGAATAGTCGTCGCCCAACATATGCTTTTGTTTGTTGAACACCACCGAGATTTCGGTCAGGCGATCACGAACGGCTGAACGTGCTTTATCGGCCGTCTTTGGATTTTTGCGTTCGAGTTCTTCGACGTGAACAAAGATTTCGCGATTGAAGCGATGCAAAAACAGACGGGCGCGACCGCGCGTTGCCGGATCGGCGGGCATCAGTTGTGGGTGAGGAAAACGCTCATCGATGTATTCGTTGATGATGTTCGACTCATGCAGGATGAGGTCGCGCTCGACTAGCACGGGCACCGTGTTGTAGGGGTTCATTACCGCGAGATCTTCGGGCTTGTTGTCGAGGTCGACATCGATGATCTGGAAATCCATGCCTTTTTCATGCAGGACGATGCGGCACTGGTGGCTAAACGGGTCGGTGGTGCCGGAATACAAAGTCATCATAAGGCGTAAGTTCCTTCGCTCTAGAGCGACAGCGCTGCGACGCGGCGCATGGTTGGGTAAATCATTGGCCCGACTACGGAAGTAGGCCGGGTACTACAAAAAGACATAAGGCAGGCGCGATGGCCTGCCTTGTTTTCATTCCTAAGTTCAGGAGCGAATCAGTGAACGTCTTTCCAGAATTCTTTCTTCATCCAGATCGCGGCACCGAGCAGAAACGCGAGCAAAAACAGCATGATGATGCCGATCTGAATGCGCTTTGCCTTGTTCGGCTCAGCCACAAAATCCATGAAATTCACGAGGTCAGCGACGGCGATGTCGTACTCGGTCGCTGACATCTTGCCCGGCGTGGCGTTCACCAGCGTACGCACGATGTAGCTGTTCTCGACTTTGCCGTCTTTTTTGTCGGCATGGTGTTCGAACGAAGACATCGTTTGCGCAGCGATGAACGCGCCCTGCGCTTTGGCCTCGGCGTCGTGATCGGTTTTCACCTCTTTGCCATCAGCTTTGTAAACGGTCTCCACCAGCTTGTTCGTGCCTGAGAGCTCCTGCAACACATGTGGCATGCCGATGTTCGGCGAGACCAGATTGTTCCAGCCGGTATCGCGCTTGTCGTCCTGATAAAAGCCGCGCAAATACGCGCCCAGTTTTTCCGTCGAATAGCTGCGCGCCATCACTGACAAATCAGGCGGCGCGGCCCCAAACCACTCTTTGGCATCTTTTGGATTGATCGCGGCCTTCATGACATCGCCGATTTTGTCGGTGGTGAACATAAGATTCTGCTTGATCTGATCTTCAGTGAGATGAAGGTCGGTCAAACGGTTGTAGCGCATGTACTGCGCGCTGTGGCAGTTCAGGCAATAGTTGACAAACAGGCGAGCGCCGCGTTGCAGGGACTCGCTGTCGGTACGGTCAGCCGTGACGCCAACGTACTTGATTTCGGGACCTTCGTTGGCGAATGCAGCCGACGGAATGATTGCAGCGACCGACAATGTGAGCGCGGAAAGAAGCGTTTTCAATTTCATTATTTTTTGCCTCGCGCCTAGTGCATCGTGACCCGAGCCGGTTCCGGCTTGGTCTTGTCGGCCTTGGTGTACCAGGGCATCAGGAAGAAGAACGCGAAGTAGCCAATGGTCAGGAACCGCGCCACCCAAGTGGCGCGTTCCTTCGTATCAAGAATGCTCGCCCAATCGCCAAGCTGACCCCACACCGAAGTCGGTTTCACGCCAAGGTATCCGAGCACGATGAAGCACACAATGAACATTGCAAAGAAGCTTTTGTACAGCGTGCCGCGATAGCGAATCGACTTCACGGCACCGCGGTCAAGCCATGGCAGTGCGAAGAAAATCATCGTCGCCAGACCCATGCCGATCACGCCTGGGAACTGCGACCCGAACAGCGGCGGAATAGCGCGCAGAATCGAGTAGTACGGCGTGAAATACCAGACCGGAGCGATGTGCTCAGGTGTTTTCAGCGGATCGGCCGGGATGAAGTTGTTCGCTTCAAGGAAGTAACCGCCCATGTCCGGCAGGAAGAACACGATGATCGTGAAAATCATCAGGAACACGACCACGCCGACGATGTCTTTAACCGTGTAATACGGATGGAAGGCAATGCCATCGAGCGGGATACCCGTCTTCGGATCTTTGTTTTTCTTGATCTCTACGCCGTCTGGATTGTTCGAACCAACCTCGTGCAGCGCGAGGATGTGCGCGGCGACAAGGCCAATCAACACTAGCGGCAGCGCGATCACATGAAACGCGAAGAAGCGGTTCAGCGTCGCATCGCCAATCGAATAATCACCGCGAATCCACACAGCCAGCTCAGGCCCGATAAACGGGATTGCAGAGAAGATGTTCACGATCACCTGCGCGCCCCAGAAGCTCATCTGGCCCCAAGGAAGCAGGTAGCCGAAGAACGCCTCAGCCATCAGGCAGAGGTAAATCAGCATGCCGAAAATCCACAGCAGCTCGCGCGGTTTGCGGTAGCTGCCATACATCAGGCCACGACACATGTGCAGGTAAACCACGATAAAGAACGCTGAAGCGCCCGTCGAATGCATGTAGCGGATCAGCCAACCGTAGTCGACGTCGCGCATGATGTATTCGACCGAGCCAAACGCGTAGGCCGCGTCCGGCTTGTAGTTCATCGTGAGGAAAATACCGGTGACGATTTGCAGCACCAGCACGAGGAGCGCGAGTGAGCCAAAGTAGTACCAGAAGTTGAAATTCTTCGGTGCGTAGTATTCGGTGAGATGCTCTTTGATCATCCCGGTCATCGGGAAGCGATCATCCACCCATTTAAGGACTGGGTTGGTGAACATGGAAGTGTGATTCGAGGCCATGGCTTACGCCTCCTTTCCGTCTTGACCCACACCAATCACGAGGCTCATGCCGTCCACTTTGTAGGGTGGAATCGTGAGATTCGTGGGTGCCGGCGAGCCGGTGAAGACGCGACCTGCGAGGTCAAACTTCGAGCCGTGGCAGGGACAGTAAAAGCCGCCCGGCCAGTCGTTGCCCATTTCTCCCGGCGTGAGCTTCGCTGTGGGCGAGCAGCCGAGATGCGTGCACACGCCTTCCATGACCATCAACTCGGGCGTGATGGAGCGCGTTTTTGCGTTCACATAATCCGGCTGCTTGGATTTTTTTGAATCCGCATCGGTGAGTTGCGAGGCAGGAATTGCCTCGAATGCGGCGACTTGTTCAGGCGTCCGCCTCATCACCCAGACGACCTTGCCGCGCCATTCGACGTTAAGCTTTTCGCCGGGTTTCAGGGCAGAAATGTCGACTTTCACCGGTGCACCGGCTGCTTTGGCGCGCTCCGACGGAGCAAGCGAAGCGACTAATGGAGCGACGACGGCCGCCCCGGTTATTGCGCCGGGCACCGCCGCGACGGCGATGACGGTATTGCGTCTGGATTTATTAACTGGTCCACTCATTGATTGGATGTCCGCGATTCCGAAGGGTCGTTTTTTAAAGCTAGAAGAGGCCCGACGCAGGAGTCTCGGGGCAAAAAAGCCCCAAGATCATGAAAGGTCGGGAAAACCCAGAGATTTTATCTGAATCGCGCCCGCGTTTTGCGATGCCGCGACGAGCGAGGCTTTTTTGGCACGATCATCAGCCACTCAGGCCGCGACTTTGAGCAGCATCAGGCGGAATTCGAGCCCAAAATGCGATATTCTCCGCGTCCGCTGCGCCGCAGCAAAACTTATTCCACACCCTTTGAGGAAATCATGTCCCTGCCCCTTCAAGTCGGCCTCGTAGGCTGGCGCGGCATGGTCGGCTCTGTGCTTATGCAACGCATGAGCACAGAGCGCGACTTTGACGCCATCGAAACTACCTTTTTCAGCACCTCTGCTGCTGGCAAAGCCGCGCCCAAGATCGACGGCTGCACGGTATTCGAACCGATTTTGAAAGACGGCAACAACATCACTGCGCTTAAGGCGATGGACGTGATCATTACCTGTCAGGGCGGCGACTATACGAAGGCGATCTACAAGCCGCTTCGCGAGTCGGGCTGGAAAGGCCACTGGATCGATGCGTCAAAAATTCTGCGTATGCAGGACGACTCGATAATCATTCTCGACCCGATCAACATGCCGGTCATCCAGAAAGCGCTGGCCAAAGGCGTCACCAACTGGATCGGCGGCAACTGCACCGTAAGCTGCATGCTGATGGGTGTCGGCGCGTTGTACAAGGCGGGCCTCGTGGAATGGATGCAAACATCGACCTATCAGGCGGCCTCCGGCGGCGGCGCGCCGAATATGCGCGAACTGCTCACGCAATACGGCGCGCTGTATGGCGAAGTGGCGGATTTGCTCGCCGATCCGGCCAGTGCGATTCTTGAAATTGATCGCAAGGTCGCTGCAAAACAGCATGCCTTCACGCCGGCGGAAACCGAAAACTTCCGGGGCATTCCGCTTGGCGGCAATCTCATTCCTTGGATCGACGCGGATCGCGGCGACGGCACGAGCCTTGAAGAATGGAAAGGCGGAGCAGAAACCAACAAAATCATGGGGCTGGGCGCAATGTTCGGCACGCCCGAAATTCCGATTGACTCGACCTGCGTTCGTATCGGCTCGATGCGCTGTCATGCGCAATCGCTTACGTTCAAGTTGACCAAAGACGTGCCGCTGGCCGACATCGAATTGATGATCGCAAACGACAACGAATGGGTGAGCTTCGTCCCCAACGAACGCGAAAAAACCGAGAAAAATCTCACGGCAATGAACGTCGCTGGCACCATGAACATCCCGGTCGGTCGCGTGCGCAAGCTTGCGATGGGACCGCAGTATCTGGGTGCGTTCACCATTGGCGATCAACTGCTGTGGGGCGCAGCCGAGCCTTTGCGGCGGATGCTGCGGATCCTCCAGGAAAGTTAGGCGAAAATGCGGGCAGCTAAGGCGGCACCGTCGTCCGTACCTGCCCTCGCCAAGCCAACATAGTCGGCCATCCGCCACAACAATAAGGACTACGCGTGCCGACTTCGAATGCCGCGCTTGACGCCTTTTTAGCCACAGACGAGCTTCGGCACATCACTCCGCTGAAAATGCTCGCGTTATTTCGCGACCACATACGCATTGTTCCAATCAACGCGCAGGGTGAACGTGCGTTCTTACTGTTAATGCCACGCTCGGCGAGCCTTTGGGACACGGCGCACTATCCGGAAGCAACACTCGTGATGTTCCCGGTGCTGGCGGCGGTGCATTCAGACGCCATGCTGACGGCGTGCGTGCAAGCAATACTTTTGAGTGCTGAAGGCGAGAAGTTCGTCGTCAAGACATGCGAGCGCGACGTGATTGCGGCCCTGCGCTCCGCCCTGCCGACGCTAAGTTATCAGCGCGCGTTGTGTACCTTCACACCCGCCCACCAAGCCGAATCTAGCCTCGTCAGTGCGACGGATTTGCCGTCGACCGTGCAATTGACAGCGCACATTCCGCCAGACGCCTACCCGCTTCTCGAAGCACACGGCGTGTACAGTCACAGCGAACTTGAAACCATGTTTGCTGACGGTTCCGCCCGTTGCCTGCTGAGTCGCGTGGAGGGCGCTCCGGTGGCGATAGCGCTGAGTTTCCCCAATTCCCCCACGTTACATGAAATCGGGTCGCTCTACGTGTCGCCGCCCGCTCGACGTGCAGGCCACGCCACCGAGCTGGTGCGAGCCGCGCTGGCGCACAACGCGAGCTGTGGCCTGCGGGTTCGCTACGTGGTTGACAGCACGAATACGGCCTCCATCGATCTGGCGAAGCGCGCGGGCCTCCGCGAAGCGATGCGACTGGAACATTGGCTCGCGGCTTAAGCAGCCAACGGGTCAACGCGCCGCAGCAGTCCTACGTTAGCTGCTCGCCGCTGACGGAACCTCTCTCAAAGCGCAGCTCAAAATCCAAGGAGAAATCTGATGTCAAACAATGTGTTTCGGGCCTCACGCCGCGACTTTATGAGTGATTCCGCAAAGACCTGTGCGGTCGTGGCGGCTGCGGTGGCAGCCCCCGGCGTGTTTGCGGCGCAACTTTCAGCGGCCCCTGTGCTCGCTACAACGACGGCGTCGGGCCTGGCGATGGCGACCGTCGCCCACGCCGATTTGCTGCACGCTCTGGGCACACGCATCGGGCTCGAAATAGCCAACGAAATCGGCGGCGAAGGTGCCGATGCAGTGCCGCTCGCGTTGTCCTACACCGACAACGCAGGGCCCGCGATTGATCCACTTCAGGCGGGCATCGCTCATGCCATGGTGCTCGCTTGTGGCGCTGCGGGTGCGGCGTGTATCGAAACAAGCGCGCCTTACTCGTCAGTACTTGGGGTGGCGCTCATCAGCAACCCCGCGACAGGGCGTATGGCGCGTGTCGAAATATTTCCTGAAGCGCTGAGTCATCTCGCAATGATTCAGGAGGCAACCAACAGCGCATCGTTGCAGAAGCAGGCGGTGATGTCGGCGAACGCCGATGTCTTTTATCGGGTGACGTACCCAAGCTAGTCGCGGGCACAGTTCAACGTCGTGTAACAGCCCCTCCTAACCGTTCGGTTGTGGGGGGGGTTCTCGCTAACGCAGAGGGTATCCCGCAGCCGCCTCAACCGCCATCATCCATCGCCGACGGCAGCGAAGCGGCATTAGCCCGCCGAAC
>JANXUB010000168.1 GCA_025352105.1 Burkholderiales bacterium
TTCGGCGCGAGGTGAGAGGAGCTGCGTTATCTACGTTTCGAGGTCATGCCTCAAGGGTGGGCTCACGCTATGCTCGTCTCGTGTAGCAGGCGCGATTGCTACAAACTTAAAGATACAAGGGTGGGCAGCCTCTGCCCACCATGCATCTAGTGCGGAGCGACGGTGGGCACGGCGTACCCGCCCTACAGCCATACCCACAGCCACAGCTTTACCTAAAACAACGGCCGATTGCGGGAACGTGCGAAACAAAGCTGATTGTTGACAGGATCAATTCGTATCGATTCACGACGCAATCAATGCCGAATGGGCGACAAATTTCAGGTCGTTCGGGGTTGGGCCACGGTCGACCGAAACGCCAGCCAAAGGGCGGCGCACAAGGCAATCGAAATGAACGGAATCGCGGTGTAGTTGACCGTCTCCCAGCCTTTGGCGTTTACCAATACACCCGCGCTCGATGACGATACCGCCATGGTCGCAAATATCAGCATGTCGTTGAAGCCCTGAACACGCGTTTTTTCGTGCGCCTCGTAGGTTTCGGTGAGCAGCGTGGTGCCTCCGATAAACATGAAATTCCAGCCGATGCCGAGCGTGACCAGCGCAAACCAAAAGTGCGAAACGTCGGTGCCTGCGAGCGCAATGCCAATGGCTCCAAAATTAACCAACGCGCCGGTAATGATGATCTTCATCACACCGAATCGCTTGATCAGATCGCCGGTGAAAAAGCTGGGGAGGAACATGCCGACGACGTGCCACTCCAGCACGAACACGCCTTCCTTGAACGGATGGCCGCAGAAGTTCATGGCGAGCGGCGTGGCGACCATCAAGAGATTCATCACGCCGTAGCCTAGCGCGGCCGACATGACGGCAACGATGAACTTGGGTTGCCGCGCGATTTCGCGCAGCGGACGGGCCGGTTTGTCGTGCGTTTCTGTGGCAATAGGGGGAAGTTGGAGTCGCGACTGAATGGTCATGGCCAACAGCGCGAACGCCACGAGCGAAAGATACGTCCCGGCATAGGTGACCGGCAACCAGTCTTTTGTGAGCTTCGAGCTTTCGGGCCCGATCAATCCGCCGATGATGCCGCCCGCCAACACCAGCGAGATCGCGCGCGCCTTGTCACTGCCCACCACGGTGTCCGCTGCGGCGAAGCGATAAAAGCCGCCGGTCGCGTTGTAACAGCCAACAAAAAAAGTGCCGAGACAGAGCCCGCCGAAGCTCTTCAACATCACCGCCGCGCCACAAATCAACGCGCCCAGAATCGCCAGCATGCTGCCCGTCATGAAGCCGCGACGACGACCACGACGCCGCATGAAAGCGGACGCAGGCATCGCCGTCACCGCCGATCCAATCACGTAAGTCATCGCAGGCAACGTGGCGAAAATCTTGTTCTCCGCCAACATGAAGCCGGTCAGTGCATTCACTGCCATCAGAATCACGGTGTTGGTCAGCAAAAGGCCCTGACAGAGCGCAAGCAGCGTTACGGTGCGGCGATGATCGGCGCTGAAACTCATGACTGCCCGATCTCAAAAACCTGCTTTAAATACGCAAGATACGACACATCATCACACATCGTTTTCGCCGGTGTGTCGGAGAGTTTCGCCACCGGTTGCCCGTTGCAGCGAACCATTTTCAATACTATTTGCAGCGGTGTGTAACCGAGATCGTTGGTCAGGTTCGTACCGATGCCGAACGCGGTTTTGGCGCGTCCCTGAAAGTGCTTTGCGATCTCGATGGCGCGCGGAAACGAAAGGCCATCACTAAACACGAGTGACTTCGTTTTCGGATCGACTCGATTGGCAAGATAGTGATCGATGATCGCCTCACCCCACGCAATCGGCTCGCCGCTGTCGTGTCGCGCGCCGTCAAAAAGCTTGCAAAAATACATGTCGAAATCGCGCATGAATGCCTTAAGCCCCGCCACATCGGACAGCGCGATGCCCAGATCACCGCGATACTCATCCGCCCATTTCTGGAACGCCCAGCGCTGCGAGTCACGCAGCCTCGGGCCCAGCGCCTGAGCGGCTTGCAGCCATTCGTGCGCCATCGTTCCAACGGCCAGCAAGCCAAGCTCTTTGGCGAAAAAAGCGTTGCTGGTGCCGACAAAGGCATGCGGCACGCGCGCCTTCACCGTGGCGAGAACCTCGCGCTGCCATTCGTGCGAAAAACGGCGTCGTGTGCCGTAATCTGCGAACGAAAACCCCAAATCGACGGGCAGTGCCTGCACGAGATCAAGCTTCGCGGCGAGACGCTTGCGACCCTCCGCATGGTCGGGCACAGGATGCGAGCGCCTGAAATACACCTCGTTGACGATGGCCAGAATTGGCACCTCGAACAAAATCGTGTGAAGCCACGGCCCGCTGATCAGAATTTCCAGATCATCGCCCGCCGGGCGAATCGTGATGTGCGCGCGGTTGAAATGAAACAGCGCGAGAAAATCCACGAAGTCGCTTTTCACGTAGCGTAGCGCGCGCAGGTAATCGAGCTCGTCGTTGTTGAACCGCAGTTCGCACAACGCATCCACCTCTCGGTTCACCTCATCGGCATAAGGCGCGAGCGCAATGCCCTCATTGCGGCACTTGAAGCGGTATTCAACCTGCGCGCCAGGAAATTGATGCAGCACGGCCTGCATCATGGTGAATTTGTAGAGGTCGGTGTCGAGGAGGGAGCGAATGATCACGGTGTCGGTTCAAAGCGGTCTGTGCGAGCAGTTTAGCCCCAGCTCGTTTTCAGTACGGTTTGCAGTTTTCCTCGCTGAACTGACAAAATGACTGGCTTGACACACTTTCGGTCGTCACCTGATTCACAAATCACCCGAAAAATTGGCGTACGGTCAGGCATCTGGGTGTGCTCCGTGTCATATATCTGAGATTGCTCACACCATGAATATTCGAAGTTGCGCCGTTTCGTTGTTATCCGCTTTCGCCTTGGCCAACGGCCTTGCGGCGGCAGTCTTGCCCACACCCGACGACGTTGATTCGAAAGCCGCGAGCAGTCAGGCGGTACAACAAGCTAACGACTTTATCATCCACCTTTCGAGTCCTGAGGGTGAGCACTCGAAGTTCATTACGTACGGCTGGAACGGTTTCGCTGGCAAGCTCATTAGCTGGCGCTACAACGACGCCAACCGAAATGCCTCGTTTTCGTCGAGTTCAGCTGATGCCGTCCTTCGTCTGCAAACCGCCATGGGCAAATGGTCTGCTGCGTGCAACATTACGTTTCAGTACCTTGGCACCACGACGAATCCGGCCAGCCTGTCGACCGGCAGCGCTGACGGAGTCAACGTGATTGCCTGGGGGCCTTTGTCCGGCAACACGACAGGGGTTACCTACGTGACTGCTTCCGGGCCGGGACCAGCCGGGCCCTTTACTCTGAACGAGTCCGACATCGTTTTGAACAATCTCTTCAATCCGAATGTTGATGTCACGATGTTGCACGAAATCGGGCACATGCTGGGCCTGGATCATTCAGATGTACAAAGTGCCGTTATGTCAGGGCCACCGCTGACAACCTATGTGTCTCTAAACGCGCTCACCGCAGACGATATCGCCGGATGCCGCGCGCTTTATGGCGCACCCGCCGTCACGGCCGTCGCGATATCGGGCACGATCACGAACGGAGCTGGCGTCGCCGGTGTGAATTTCTGCGCCCGTCCGTCTGCGGGTGTGACCTGTACGGCCTCCAACGCATCGGGTGCCTATAGCTGCACAGTGCCAAACGGTTGGTCGGGCACGCTGCATTCGCCGAGTGTTGCCGGTAACCGAATTCCGCCGCAGGTGTTTGCCAGCGTAACGTCCGCGACAACGCGCAACGTCACAGCGCTTTCAGGCGTGCCGTCCTGCAACCTTGACGTGGACAACAACGGTCTGATCGAGCCCGCGACGGACGGCGTGGCCATCTTGAGCCGCATGCTGGGCCTGGGCGCGGCGGCATTCAATGGGCTCGCCGGAACGTGTGCGGCGAACACGACGGGCACCGCGATTTTTAATGCCACGACGAGTAATTACAACGTCACGGGCGGCGCGTCGACGTTCGCCGCGACCGACGGTCTGGCAATCCTGCGCGCCATGAGCGGCAAGACCGGGACTGATGTCACTAACGGACTTGGCCTCACCCGCGAAGCCGGCGCAACCAATACGAGCTGGGTCGCGATACAGAGTTGGTTGAATACGACGTGCGGAAGCAGTTTCTAGGTCGGTCTATCGCTGCAGCGTCTGCTCGGGCGATCTCGCTTGCTTTCACTTTCAGTTTGATCGCAGCGTTTCCGGGTGTAGCTGCCCCTGCGATCGACGGGGCGAAGCGCGGCGACATCGCCGATCCCACATCGACGCTAATCGTTAAGTTTGCGCCGAAGAGTGCATCACCCAGTGCGTCGCTTTCCAGCGCTGCTGCACGCGAAGGTGGCATCGCGCTAGTCAACTCGGTTGCGGTGCAATTCGGCGCTTCGGTGCGCCATGATCGCACCCTCGCCAGTGGCGCGGAGCTTTTGCGGCTGGATCGACCGGTATCGAGCTCTGAAGCAGCGGCGATGGCAGCGTCTATCGCGCGCCTCTCGGGCGTGCGTTATGCGGTTGCCAATCGCACCATTCGCACACACAAAATTCCTGTTGACCCGCTTTTTTCGGACACAGGGCAGTGGGGATTTAAGTATTCACCCGGTTCGATTGAGGGGGCCAATTTTGTCGGCGCGTGGGACATCACGACCGGATCATCCAATCAAACCATCGGTATCGTCGATGGCGGCGTAGCTCGCGATCACGAGGAGCTGGCGCAACAGTTGCGCTTGCATCCGGCGTTTCCGCTGGGCGGTTACGACTTCATCAGTGAGGCTTTCATTTCTGGTGATAGCGATGGTCGCGATAACGATCCGACCGACACCAGCGCCAGTTGCGGTCACGGCACTCATGTGGCCGGCACCATCGCGGCTGACACCAACTTCACCGCCGGTGGAATGGGTGTTGGCGTCGCCGGTGGGTCGCCGTCGTCAAAGCTCTTGATTGCGCGGGCATTGAACACATTCGGCTCTGATGCTGACGCGATTGATGCCATGTTGTGGCTCGCGGGGGAACCCGTGGCCGGTCTCGCGATCAACCCAAATCCGGTGCGTGTCATCAACATGAGCTTTGGTGGCGGCGGCGCCTGCGGCGGGGCGTATCAGGACGCGTTCGACACGCTGCGTGCCCGGGGCGTGCTGCCTGTGGTTGCGGCGGGCAATTCCGCTAGCGATGTTTCGATGTCCGCGCCTGCCAATTGTCGCGGCGCATTGGCGGTCGCAGCGTCCGATATTACGGGCGTACTGGCGTCCTTCAGCAATTTTGGCTCCGGTGTTTCAGTGACCGCGCCGGGGGTAGCCATCCTCTCGACCAGCGGCCCCAGCAGTGGCGCGTGTGTGAAAAGTGGCACTTCGATGGCAGCGCCGCACGTCACGGCAGCGGTGGCGCTCTTGCAGGCGGCGCAGCCCGCGCTTACGGTCAATCAGACGCACCTCGCGATTCGCGCTGGCGCGCGCGCCTTTGCAGCGGGCAGTGCGTGCGCCACGGTCGGGTGCGGCGCAGGACTGCTCGACGTTGCCCGATCCCTGGACGCCGTCCTTGGCCCCACCGCGCAGATCGGCTGGAATGAACAATCCGCCTCGCTGCGTGAAACCGACGGCAACGTGAGCTTTACCGTGAGTCGCATTGGCGGCGCGTCAGCGCCCGTTGGCGTCGCGGTGACCGCCGAAAATGGAACCGCGACCAGCGGCGTGGATTTTGGCCCGCCATCGCCCTCTGCACTCAACTGGGCGGCGAACGACGTGAGCGATAGAACAGTCGTCGTGCCCATCATTTATCGAACTGGCGAGCAGGGCGCTCGGGCGTTCTCGCTGCGACTGAGCGCGCCGTCGACGCCCGCCGTCGTGATTACGCCGACGACGGTGTCGGTGCGCATTACCGAGGTGGATTGCGCGACGGTAACGCCGATTGCGAAGGGTGAAACCAAGGCTGGATCGCTCGATGTGGCGCATCCGGAAAACTACTGTCGGGGCGGCGTGCGCGGCCCCGAGTTCAACACCGCTCGTTACAGTTTTTCGGCCTCGGCGGGCGACATCGTCTCGATTGACGTCAAGAGCACAACGGCGCTGCCTTCAGTGCTTGATCCTTACGTTTATCTGCTCGGCCCAAACCGTGAAATATTGGCAGAAAACGACGATATCGTGTCGTCAAAAATTCGTGATTCACGAATCGAACAGGTTCGCCTCACGACGTCAGGTACTCACTACATTGATGTGACCACGTGGGGAATCAGCTCGGACGCCACAGGCACCTACAGCGTAGCTTTGTATGGCTGCGGCACCTATGCAGCGGGTGCGAAGTGCAATCTGGATGTTGATGGCGATGGCATCGTTGATCTGACTGATGCGCAACTGCTGCTGCGTCGATTGCTCGGGTTTAGCGGCTCTGCGTTGACTGCAAACACCTCGTTTCGTACTTGTGCTGCTAGAACGACAGGAGACAATATTGCTGCGTTCGTTGATTTGCAGCGCCAGCGAGTGAGCGGTGCTGTTTCATTCGATCTTGATGGCGACGGAGTGGTGTCGCCGACGACCGATGCGCTGTTGTTGCTGCGTGCGGCGCTTGGATTGACCGGAGATGCTGTAGTAGCTGGCGCTACGGCTCCCGGCGCACCACGGCGTACGTGGGCGCTCGTGCGCGGTTATCTCAATGACGTTTGTGCGATGGGTCTGCCCTAGTGTCTCGACACGAGCGCTAGGCCGAGTACGACGGCTCCAGAGCGGGGGCTGTCTCATCCCACACGTAGCGCGCCGGGTAAGTTCGCCAATCTGTCGCCTTCGGCATGATCGCCTGATAGGCGCAAACTGATTTTGGGATCGCCAAATCGCCTGTGCCGATGGCAGCTCCACCAGCTTGAAACGCTTTCACCGCGTCCAGCATCAGTTTACGAAACTCAACGATGGCGAGATCGCTCGCGCCCAGCCGCTCGTTCGTGCGATCGGCGATGGGCCCCATCGTCACCCACATCGCAACATCCTGATTCGGAAATCCGGTGATCCCCGTGAAATTTCCCGCCTTCATCGCAGCGCGATCCTGCCAGAAATTGTTGTCGCGATTGCGCAGCGACCGATACGTGACGTCTAGATCAACGCCTACCGTTTGCCCCAGGAATTTACGCCAGGTTGCGGTGTTGGGCGTCGTGGCTTTGTGTCCCCAGGCCATGAAATAGAAGGCTGTGTTCGTGTCATCCATCGGCACGTTGATATTGGCAACGTTGTACAGATTATTTGGCGGAATGAGCGTTGTTGCCGGTGCAACAAACACGCTGGAGCGCACGTAATCAGTCGCTGCGGCGTTTATGATGGGACGACGAATCGCGGCGTACCGAAAGCCGTAGCCGGTGCGTTCGACCTGCAATCGCGGCGCTTTGTCCGTGGAGGGCCGAAGCCATGTCGTTTCGGTCGTTTGTGCCGTCGCGACGCGGGCTGGAACCATGTCGGATGAATGCAGGCTTGAGCTGTGAGCGGAGTCAATCGCACCCTCAAGAATTTGCGCCCAGTTGCAAGGGATGATCGCCTTCGCAATCGTCACGTGAGTGTCAGCCGTTGGGGCCCACGCGGGTGGGGCGAATGCAGGCATGGTTGCGGTGCCATGATCCGCGCCCATGTAAGCCCAGATGAGGCCACCCCATTCCTGTACCGGATACGCTTTGTGCTTCACCTTTTGCGACGCGACGCTGGCCTGCGGCTCTGAGACCATTTCGATCACGTTGCCCTTAACGTCCATTTTCCAGCCGTGATACAGGCAGCGCAAGCCGCAGTCTTCGTTACGACCCAGGACGAGCGATACGCGGCGGTGCGGGCAATATTCATCCATCACACCGACGTCACCGTTCGTGTCGCGGAACACCACCAGATCTTCGCCGAAGACACGCGCTTTCACCGGCGCGCCGTCCGGCTCACTGACTTCTTCGATCAGGCAAACGGGTGTCCAGTGTCGGCGCATGAGTTGACCCATCGGCGCACTGCCTTCGACGCGACACAACAGTTCGTTTTCCTCGTGGGTCAACATGATGGGCGGGCTCGCGTGGTTATCATCTGGAATGACAGAAATATACTTAGATGACTAAGATAATTGAGCGTTATCCAAAACGCAAGTTCGATTTGCGAGGAAGTTAGATGACGAGCGTGGCTACATCCGAAAACGTCGAAGAAGAATTTCTGTTCGCCGTGCGCGTTGCAGGCAAGCGAGCGATTTCACGTGATACTTTTTTGTTTGAACTCGTGGAGATCAACAGCGGCGCGTTACCGGCCTTCACGGCGGGCGCGCATCTTACCGTGATCACGCCGAAAGGCGTGCGTCGAAACTATTCATTGTGTAGCGATGCAGCCGACACTACGCACTACGAAATCGCAGTGAAACGCGATAGCAACGGTCGTGGCGGCTCGATCAGCATGGCGGACGACGTGCACGAAGGCGCGATACTGACCATCAGCGCGCCGCGTAATAACTTTGAATTGTCGCCACGAGCAAAGCAGTCAATTTTCATTGCGGGCGGTATCGGAATTACGCCCATACTTTCGATGATGCGCAGCCTGAAGCGGCGTCAGGAACGCGCCGACAGCGAACATTCGTTTCAACTTTTTTACTGCACGCGCGACGCTGAATGCGCTGCTTTTGCTGACGTGTTGGAAGCAGAATTTCCCGGAATTGTGACGACTCACCACGATAACGGTGACGTGAGCAACGCGTTCGATTTTTGGCCCGTGCTGGAAAAGCCGACGGGGGCGCACGTTTACTGCTGTGGGCCAAAAGGTTTGATGGAGAGTGTGGCCGACATGACCGGTCATTGGCCCTCGGGCTCGATTCACTTTGAAAGCTTTGGTGTAGATGCCAAATCGGTGTCCGAAAACCGGGCGTTTGAAGTGGCGCTCGTGCGGTCAGGCAATCGCCTCACGGTCAGTCGCGAAGAGACGCTGCTGGAGGCCTTGCGTGCGAACGGTTGCGTCGTTCGTAGCTCGTGCGAGAGCGGCACCTGCGGGTCATGCAAAACAGGCGTGATCTCAGGCGAAGTAGAGCATCGCGACATGGTGTTGAGCGATGAGGAAAAGGCTCATCACATCATGGTTTGTGTGTCGCGAGCGGCGGCGGGCGAACTGGTGCTTGATCTGTGAGCGCGGCTTCGATGGCCGCGCATATTGGTGTGGGTGTTATCGGTCTGGGTCGCGCATTCACTTTGATGCTCAATACGTTTCAGCGTGATGCGCGCGTGCGGCTGGTGGCTGCATGCGATCCATCTGCGTCTGCGCGCTCACAATTTGCGCGGGATTTTCCCGGGCGGACTTATGAAACCGCCGAAGCGTTGTGTGCTGACGAAAATGTGGAGCTGATGTATGTCGCTTCGCCGCATCAATTTCACGCGCAACATGTGGCAATGGCCGCGAAGCACGGGAAGCACGTCTTGCTCGAAAAGCCGATGGCGATCACACTGGATGATTGCACGGCAGCAATTGAGACGATGCGTGCTGCGCAACGCGCGCTGATTGTCGGCCCGAGTCACAGCTTCGATGCGCCTGTGCTCAAAGCGCGAGCGCTTATCGACAGCGGGACATTCGGCGAAGTTCGCATGATTCACGCATTGAACTACACCGATTTTTTGTATCGACCGCGTCGTCCAGAAGAGCTGATAACGGAGCAGGGCGGAGGCGTGATTCACAGTCAGGCCGCGCATCAAATGGACATCGTTCGCCTGCTCGGTGGCGGCATGGTGCGTAGCGTGCGCGCAATGACGGGTAACTGGGACGCGACGCGGGCTACCGAAGGGGCGTACAGCGCGTTGCTTCGATTTGAATGTGGCGCGTTTGCCAACATGACGTACAGCGGCTATGGCCGTTTCGACAGCGACGATTGGATGGACGGGCTGGGCGAGCTGGGTATAGCCACCGACGGCAATTCGTACGGACGAGCGCGCACGCGGCTCGCTGTGATTGCTGCAAGCGCGGAGGACGAAGCCAACGCGAAAGCGGCGCGAAACTATGGCGGTTCTGCTTATGTACCGGGGCCGATGCCAACGGCGCATGAGCATTTCGGGCCGATTATTGTCAGTTGTGATCGCGCTGATTTGCGGCTGACACCAACGGGCGTTTGGGTTTGCTCGGACGCTACGTGTGACTTTGTGCCTTCGCCGTTTTCCGGTGTGCCCCGTCGTGAAGTGGTTGATGAAGTTTGGGCAACGCTGCGCGAAGGAGCGAATGTGCAGCACGACGGCGCATGGGCGCGTGCGACCACTGAGGCCTGCCTTGCCATACTGACGTCAGCTGGCGGTGAGCGTGAGGTCGCGCTGCGTTGGCAGGTTCCGTGGCGGCGATAATCGTTGGATGAGCGCCTCCGCCACTACCAAATCCCAGCGTCGCAAGCCCGGAAAGCCGCAGAAGATCGGGCCGGGCACGGAATCGCAAACCATTCTCCGGCACTGGCGCGAGGCGGTGCCGGATGATCGTTTTGCCCATCTGGTCAGAGACGCGACGCGATCATTTCAACGTGCCTTGCAGGTGCGGCTTGTGCAATACGAAGTGCCGTTCGGTCACTGGACTTTTTTGCGGGTGCTGTGGGAGGCGGATGGCCTCACGCAGAAGCAGCTCAGCGATGAGGTTGGCGTGATGGAGCCCACCACGTACGCGGTCGTGCGCGCGATGGAAATGCGCGGCTGGATCGTGCGCCAGCAAAGGGTGACGAACAGGAAAAACGTTCACATTTTTCTCACTGATGCAGGGCGTGCACTCAAAGCCAAGCTTGTGCCGTTGGCAGAGGAGGTCAATCGCATCGGCGCGGCGGGTTTGTCGGCTGGCGACGTTGCTACGGCGCGAAGCGTTCTGCTCGCGATCATTACCAATCTTGCGGAAGACGTTTCTGCCGAAACGTAGCGGCATTGCCATGATGCGTAACTAGAAAAGCCAGCCTGGCCGCGTTTGCGAGGCACGTGTCTGGCCATCATCAGGCAACACGATTGCGTTGCCGCGCATCGTGTCGAAGCATCCCGCTAGCATGGCGACATGGCTGAATCTTCTGTTGCTGAACGTCTGGCGGTGCCAGCGTTCATTGTTGTCTGGGCGTCGGGTTATGTGGTTGCGAAGCTCGCGGCTACGGGGGCGGAGCCGCTCAGTTTTCTGGTGCTTCGTTATGCGGGTGTGTGTGCGCTGATGGGGGTGCTGGCGCTCGTCGGTGGCGCCAGGTGGCCGAGCCGACGCGACGCGTTTCACATCGCGGTCGCGGGGGTGTTGATTCAGGCGCTGTATCTGGGCGGCGTGTGGGTGGCGATTCGGATGGGGCTCTCAGCGGGCGTTGCGGCGCTCATCGTGAATTTGCAGCCGGTGTTGACGGTGTGCCTGTGCTTCTGGACCGGCGAGCGTGTGACGCGAAGGCAGGTGTTGGGCGTGGCAATCGGTTTTGCTGGCGTGCTGCTGGTGCTGGCGGCGAAGCTT
This sequence comes from Burkholderiales bacterium, assembly GCA_025352105.1. Classification (GTDB taxonomy): domain Bacteria; phylum Pseudomonadota; class Gammaproteobacteria; order Burkholderiales; family Casimicrobiaceae; genus Casimicrobium. The sequence continues at coordinate 11,471 of JANXUB010000168.1, forward strand.
ACAGCGACCTCGGCATCAGGCGCGCTTGGCGTGCCCGTGGTGATTTGCGTCGCTGCATTACTCGGCACCACGATTGGCGTGCTCTATCAAAAGCGCTATGTGCCGACATTTGATTTGCGCAGCGGGCAGGCGATTCAGTTTGCGGCGGCCATCGTGGCAACGCTGCCGTTTGCGTGGTGGTTCGAGTCGTTCAACATTCGCTGGACAAGCTCAGTGATCATCGCGATGGTGTGGAGCGTCTTCGTGCTCTCTGGCATCGGCATTTCGATCATGTTTTTCCTGTTGCGGCATGGCAGCGTGACGCGCTTGACCAGCGCGATGTATCTGGTGCCCGGACTGACGGCGGTGATGGCGTGGCTTATGTTCGGCGAAACGCTGGGCTGGAACGTCATCGCGGGAATGTTGGTCTCGTTGTTCGGCGTTTATCTCGTGGTGAGCACGCCGGGTAAGGTGGCGACAAAGGATCAGCTTTAGCTGAAAAGCCCTGTTTTATATGGGTTGATGCCCGATTTTAGGTAAAGTCGATAAATGAAAAATGGGCCCGCAGGCCCATTTAAATACGTAGTTTCAGCTAAAAGCTGTTGCCGAAGGCTGCCTACAAGCCAGCTGCCAGAACGCCCTGGAAATACGAGCGAACTGCGATGTTGCAAAACGGTGGCACGAGGCTGCCGTGGTACGCGCCGAGCACACGCTCTGCCGGTGAAGCGCCCAGTGCCGGGTCCGCCGCTGCTGAGGCTTTGGCGGCAGCGAACGCTCCGGCGAGTGTTGGGCCGACGGTTGCGGCGTCTTCAACGTTAAACACACTAATCAGCGATTTCACGCCTTTGCCCGTGAAGTAGGTCGAAGCATCGCTTGTGTTGGTGCCAAACACGGTTGGATCCTGCGCGCCGTAGCACATGGCAACCGGTCGGGCGGGTGTCCAGCTCAGCAAGTCGTTTTTGGCGGCCGCCACCCATGCCGGATTATTCGGATTGGTTAGCACCGCCTGACGATAGCTTTCCTTGAGCAGGTTTGGCGTACCGACACCGCTTGCAAAAAGCGCGTTTAGCGCAGGGTCAGCCGTCACCAGCGCACCGGTTGCGAAGAGCTTGGTTGGCAGTTTGCCGGATGTGAACAATTGCGTGAAGGTCAGCGGGCCAGGCATCAAGGTTTCGATACCGGTTGCGTAAGCCGCTTCGTACACGTCCGAAGGCGACGTGTAGAGATTGCCGTAAGCCTTCTGCCACGCGGTCAGGATCAGCGGCGTGAAGACGCTGGCACCCGCGTTAACGCCACCCGCGTAGACCGTTCGCAGTGTGTTGGTCAACGAGTATGGCCCAGACATGTTGCCCGAGGCCGTCACCTTGAATTCACTGGCGTAGTTCGACTGCATGGCTTTATGCGTCGCCATTGAAACGTGACCACCCTGCGAGTAACCCGACAGGAACAGTTTTCCGGAATCGTTCGCTCCCACCACGGTGAACGCCTTGCGCGCTGCGCGCAGTGCATCAATCATGTCGTTCGACTGTTGTTCAGCGACCAGATACGGATGGTAGGGCAAACGCGACGCGTCGTAGCCAGCGTAGTTCGAAGTCACGACGATCCAACCCTGCGCGGCGTACATCGCGGCGACGAGGCCTGCTTCGCCGTTCGCCGGGCTGGCAATGTTGTAGCTCTTCTCAACGGTTGTGCCGTGGCTATAGAGCAGCACCGGGCGTGGGCCCGTGCAAGCCGGGTCAGTTCCCTGTGGCACCATGATGCCGCCGGTGGCATTGGTTGCTTCGCCCACCGCTCCGACCGTGTTGTATTCCATGTAGTGGAAGTTGATACCGCACTTCGGATCGCCCGCGATCTGAAGAAGGCCCTTGCCACTGGCCGAAGAATTCAACACATTTTTAAAATCTGTGGCCGTCGGGAAGCTCGCCAGCACGACGGGCGGGTTCGCCACCAGCGTGCCGCGGGCTGTCGTCAGATCGATGGCCGGTCCGGGGGCCACGTCGCCGCCACCACCGCCACAGGCGGTTAGCACGGCTGCTGTCAGAGCCGCAAAGGCACCAACTTTGAAAGTTTGCATGGACATCATGGTTCCTCCTTATTGAACTGTCGTCACCGCCTGAGCTTTCCGGCTCGGGCGGCGGCTTAACGCATGATGTTAGGCGTTTGTCATGATGCCTGCCAGTGGCAAATCGAGCGCGATTGGCGTGGACAGCGCGGTTGTTGCGTTTCTGGCGGGTGGTTTTTGAGTGGGTGGCGTTTAGAACGTGATGGGATTAGCTGAGGCGAATGTGAATGCTGTGGCGACGCACACATGGTTGTAAGGACTGCCCGTAAAACAGCGCCACAGGTCTCACACTGAGACCAAAAATGCGATTGCATTGAACGCAATGCAGTCAATGCATACAATGCAGTCCTGTCGTGGCGCAAGGAAAAGCTCAATGGCCAGTCTTACTATCCGGAACATTGACGAACAGGTCAAATCCCGCCTGAGAGTGAACGCAGCCATCAAGGGCGTGTCGATGGAAGAAGAGGTGCGGCAGGTGCTCACCCGCGCCGTGCTTGCGCCAGCGAACGATGCGAACGCCGGCAATCTCTTCTCGAAAATTCGTGCGCGCATGAACGCTAATGGATTCAAGGGGGCCGATCTTGAGCTGCCTGTGCGTGAGCCGATGCGAGACCCGCCGAATTTTGGCGACGAGAAATGATTGTTCTTGACACTAATGTCATCTCGGAGCTCGTGCGTGTGGAGCCCTCGCCGCAAGTCGCGCGCTGGATCGTCGCTCAGCCTGACCATGCGCTGTACATCACGGCGGTTACCGAGGCAGAGATTCGTGTGGGCGTAAACATGATGCCGACCGGCAAACGCAAAGCGCAACTGCAAGCAACTGTCGATCAAATATTGGCGCAGGTATTCGCAGGCAGAATCCTGGCGTTCGACTCTGTCGCTGCGGTGGTTTACGCAGAAATATCGGCAAACCGCCGCTCAATCGGCAGACCCATCTCGCCGTTCGATGCCCAGATCGCAGCGATTGCGCGGGCGAATGGGGCGGAGGCGGTAGTTACGCGGAACGTGGATGACTTCGCCAACACCGGCCTGACCGTCATCAACCCGTGGAGCGCCTCATAGCGCACCCCGCCGCGCAAAATTTTCCCGTCACGCACCCGTCATACAAAATCGCTGCAACCCGTTCACGCAAAGTAATCGTTCCCCATGGCCCAACAAGACCTCGCTGATTTCATCTGGAATGTGGCCGACACGCTGCGTGGCGACTTCAGGCAATCCGAATTCGGGCGCATCATCCTGCCGTTCACCGTGTTGCGCCGCCTTGAGTGCGTGCTGGAGCCCACGCGTGACGCGGTGCGCAGCCAGTTTGCCGCGCTCAAGGGCAGCGATGTTGATCCTGACCTCGTGCTGCCCAACGTTGCCGGGGCCAGCTTCTACAACACCTCAGAATTTGCGCTAACCACGCTCGGTGCCACCAGCACCCGCGCCAATCTTGAAGACTACATCGCCCGCTTTTCTGCCAACGCGCGGCAGGTGTTTGAGCAGTTCGCGTTCGACAACTGGCTCACCAAGCTTGAAACGGCCAATCTCCTCTATCAAGTCACGCAAAAGTTCGCCAATATTGACCTGCACCCGAACGTGCTCAGCAATCACGAGATGGGCCTCATCTTTGAGCACCTCATCCGCAAATTTGCTGAATCCGCGAACGACACCGCTGGCGAATTTTTCACGCCGCGTGACGTCGTCCGTCTGGTCACCACGCTCGTGTTCGCCACCGATCACGCCGCGCTCGCGGGCGATGGCGTGGTGCGCACGGTGTACGACTGCGCGGCGGGCACTGGCGGCTTTCTCTCCTCCGCGATTGAGCAGGTCGCCGAGTGGAATCCAAACGCCCGCCTCGTGCCCTACGCGCAGGAGCTCAACCCCGAGACCTACGCCATTTCGGTTGCCGACAAACTCATTCAGGGCTTCGAGACTAAAAACATCAAGCTCGGCAACACGCTGTCGAACGACCAGTTGCCGCATGAGCGCTTTGACTATTGCCTTGCCAATCCGCCCTTCGGCGTCAAGTGGGAAAAGGTGCAAAAGCAGGTGCAGGACGAGCACGCGAACTTGGGGCACGCCGGCCGCTTCGGCCCCGGCCTGCCGCGCGTTGGCGATGGTTCGCTGCTGTTTTTGATGCA
>JANXUB010000171.1 GCA_025352105.1 Burkholderiales bacterium
TGAAAACGTTAATTACACCTCGAACTTCGGTTACAGGATTGACCCGTTCAACGGCCATCAAACCTTCCACGAAGGCGTGGACTTCGCTGCCGAAACCGGCACCGCAATCAATGCAGCCGCCAGCGGCAAAGTGATTTATGCAGACACCCATCCCGCCTACGGCAAAAGCGTTGAAATTGACCACGGAAACGGTCTCGTCACGCGCTATGCACATGGCTCCGAACTCCTCGTCAAGGAAGGCGATCTCGTCGTACGTGGTCAACGTATCGCCCGCGTGGGCACCACGGGCCGCTCGACCGGCCCGCACCTGCATTTCGAAGTGCGCCTCAACGGCGTCGCGCAGAATCCCGGCCGCTTCCTCGCGGTTCAGTAGCGCGTTACTTCGCAATCTCAAGCGGCTGTTGCCGCTCAGCCTGCGGCAATCGCCACAGGCTCTAAAATATCTTATTCGGCCCGCATCGCCTTCGAGGCATGATTTCATGCTGACGATGTCACGCGGGCTTTGCTACGTCCGCAACCTTGCCCACGCTTTTCCGGGCGGCCACATTCCTTGCGCCCATCTAGCGCGCACTTCAAGATCATGATCGATAAATTTCTAAAAACAATATTCGGCAGCCGCAACGACCGCCTGCTTAAACAATTTCGCGGCAATGTGATCAAGATCAACGCGCTTGAGGACGGCCTCAAAGCGCTGTCCGATGAGGCGTTGCGCGGCAAAACGGCCGAGTTCAAAAAACGCGTTGCCGATGGCGAAACGCTCGATGACTTGCTGGTTGAAGCGTTTGCTGTGGTGCGCGAAGCGGGGCGTCGTGTGCTCGAAATGCGCCATTTCGACGTGCAATTGATTGGCGGTATGGCGCTTCATGAAGGCAAGATTGCCGAGATGCGCACCGGTGAGGGCAAGACGCTGATGGCGACGCTGCCGATCTACCTGAACGCGCTGTCAGGCAAAGGCGTGCATCTGGTCACCGTGAACGACTATCTGGTGGTGCGCGACGCTGACTGGATGGGGCGCATCTATCGCTTCCTCGGCATGAGTGTTGGTACTGTGACATCGCAGCAGGACAACGCGTCGAAAATCGCCGCCTACGCCGCAGACATTACCTACGGCACGAACAACGAATTTGGCTTTGACTACCTGCGCGACAACATGGAGTACGCGGTGGCGGATCGTCGTCAGCGCGGCCAAAACTTCGCGATTGTTGATGAGGTCGATTCCATCCTGATTGACGAGGCGCGCACGCCGCTCATCATTTCAGGGCAAGCCGAAGACAACGTCGAAATTTATTACAAGATCAACGACTTGTCGCCGAAGCTCACAAAGCAGGAGAAAGAAGACACGCCCGGTGACTACTGGGTCGACGAAAAAGGTCGTCAAGTGCATCTGTCCGAGCAGGGTCACGAGCACGCCGAGCAATTGCTTGAACAAATGGGTTTGTTGCCTGTGGGTGCCAGCCTGTACGACGCGGCGAACATTTCGCTGATGCATCACGTGTATGCGACGCTGCGTGCGCACACCCTGTATAACCGCGATGAGCACTATGTTGTGCAGGACGGCGAAGTCGTCATCGTTGACGAATTTACAGGGCGTCTGATGTCCGGTCGTCGCTGGAGCGACGGCCTACATCAGGCCGTTGAGGCGAAAGAGGGCGTGCCGATCCAGCGCGAGAATCAGACGCTGGCCTCGATCACGTTCCAGAACTACTTCCGCATGTACGCCAAGCTCGGCGGCATGACCGGCACCGCTGACACTGAGGCGTACGAATTCCAGCAAATTTACAACCTGGAAACGGTCATCATTCCGACCCATCGCGACATGGTGCGTCGTGATGAGAACGATCTGTTTTTCAAATCGTCCGCCGAGAAATACGCGGCTGCCGTGATCGATATTCGCGATTGCTACAACCGGGGTCAGCCGGTGCTGGTGGGAACGACTTCGATTGAGAATTCCGAGCTGATCTCGGCGATGCTGACCAAAGAAAAACTGCCGCATCAGGTGTTGAACGCCAAGCAGCATGAGCGTGAGGCAAGCATCGTTGCCTTGGCCGGAATGCCGAAGGCTGTGACCATCGCGACCAACATGGCGGGTCGCGGCACCGACATCGTGCTTGGCGGGGCGCTTGAGCCTGAACTGCGGACGATTCGCGAAGATGAGTCGCTGTCACCCGAGCAGCGTAAAGCCAAGATGGAGGCCACGCAAGCCGCGTGGCAGGCGCGACATGATGAAGTCCTCAAAGCGGGTGGTTTGCGCATTGTCGGCACCGAGCGCCACGAGTCGCGCCGCATCGACAATCAGTTGCGTGGACGTGCTGGGCGTCAGGGCGATGCCGGTTCCAGTCGCTTCTTCCTGTCGGCGGAGGATCCGCTGATTCGCATCTTCGGCGGCGATCGCATGAAGAACATCATGACGCGTCTGCGTATCCCCGATGGCGAGCCGATTGAGGCGGGCATCATGTCGCGCCAGATCGAAAAAGCGCAGCTCAAAGTCGAGTCGCGTAACTTCGATATTCGCAAGCAATTGCTTGAGTACGACGACGTTGCCAACGATCAGCGCAAAGCGATTTACGAGCAGCGTAATCACTTGCTTGAACACTCGAATGTCAGCGACACCGTGCGCGACGTGATCGGTGGTTGGGTTGACGATACTGTCAAGCTGTACGTGCCTCCGGAGAGCCAGGAAGAGCAATGGGATCTGCCGGGCCTTGAGGCGGCGATGCACGACGTACAGGTTCAAGCGCACGTTGCGGATTGGCAAAAAGCGCAGCCCGATCTCGACGACGCTGACATCCTTGAGCGTTGCAAAAAAGAAGCGCTCGACACCTATAACGCCAAGCGGGAAGTCGCTGGCGAAGAGGTCTTCAGCCAGTTCGAGCGCAACATCCTGTTGCAGATCATGGACACGCAGTGGCGCGAGCATTTGTCGAATCTCGACTTGCTGCGTCAGGGCATCCATCTGCGCGGTTATGCGCAGAAGAATCCCAAGCAGGAATACAAGCGTGAATCGTTCGAAATGTTCGGCGGCATGCTGGACCGTTTCCGTGGCGAGGTGGTGCGCATTTTGTTGACCGTGCAGGTGCGGTCTGAAGCCGATGCGCAGGCCGTCGAGCCCGCGCCTGCGATGCAAAATGTGTCGTACAAGCACGCCGATGTTGATGGCTTGACGGGTGAGGAAACGGTGGTTGCCGCATCCGACGGGTCTGGCTCCAGCGGCAATCAGCCGACGGTGAATCAGGGGCCGAAGCTTGGGCGCAACGATCCGTGTTTCTGCGGCTCAGGCAAGAAGTACAAAAATTGTCACGGGCGGCTGGACTAACGTTCACTTTTTAAATCGCACGCGAATCCGCTTCCTGTGGGAGCGGTTCCACCGCGACTGCCGGCACACCCACCCTCTTTCGCGGTAAAACCGCTCCCCCAAGTCGCAAGACATCGAGAGCCACGTCATGCCTGTTTCTTACAGTTCCCTCGATCCCGCCAGAGCCAACGCAGTTGCCGGTGTTCGTTTCGCGTCAGTGCAAGCAGGCGTGCGCAAACCCAATCGCTACGACATGCTCGTCGCTGAATTCGCCGAGGGTACGAACGTTGGCGGCGTGTTCACGCAAAGCCGATTTGCCGCCGCACCCGTGCAGGTGTGCCGCGAACATCTGGCAGCAACGACAGCGATTCGGGCGCTGGTGGTGAACACAGGAATCGCGAACGCAGCAACCGGCGAGCTGGGTCTGATCAACGCGCGCGCGAGTTGCGAAACGGTCGCGAACGCGCTGAATTGCAACGCCAATCAAGTGCTGCCATTTTCGACCGGCGTCATCCTCGAACACCTGCCGATGGATCGAATCAATGCGGGTATCGCTGCGGCGGCGAGCGAGATCAAGGCGAACGAAATGGCCGCATGGGATCGCGTCGCCCAGACCATTATGACGACCGACACGGTCTACAAGCTCGCGAGCACGCAAGCTGTGATCGGCGGCAAAACAGTGAACATCACCGGCATCGCCAAAGGCGCGGGCATGATCCAGCCGAACATGGCGACGATGCTTTCGTTCGTGTTCACCGACGCAGCGATTGCGCCAGCGCTATTGCAACCACTCGCGAAGCGTGTTGCCGACGCGAGCTTCAATCGCGTCACCGTGGACGGCGACACCTCAACCAACGATAGTTACATCATCGCCGCGACCGGCAAGGCAGGTAACGCCAGCGTTACATCGCTCGAATCCGCCAACGGCAAGGCGCTCGTCGCGGCACTGGAAAAAGTCAGCCTGGAGCTCGCGCAAGCCATTGTGCGTGACGGCGAAGGCGCGACCAAGTTCATGACGATTGCAGTGAGCGGTGGCAAAGACGTTGCCGAATGTGATCGCATCGCGCGCGCCGTCGCACATTCACCATTAGTGAAAACCGCGTTCTTCGCGTCTGATCCGAACCTCGGTCGCATCCTCGCGGCGGTTGGCTACGGCGCGCCCGCCGATCTCGACCCAGCAAAAGTGACGGTGCATTTAAACGAAATTCTGGTTGCTGAGAAGGGTGGACGTGCCGCGAGTTATCGCGAGGAAGACGGCGCGCGAACGATGAAGAATGCGGACATCACAGTCGCGATTGATCTTGGTCGCGGTGATGCGTCGCAAACGATCTACACCTGCGATTTTTCGTATGACTATGTGAAGATCAATGCCGAATATCGCAGTTAGATTGAAGGCAGCATGAGTCAATCCAGCCACCAATTTCTAGACACGCTCGAGCGCATCGCTAACGCGCTGGAGCGTATGGCTCCTGCGTCGCGCACGAAGCCTGACTTCAAGCATTGCGTCGCAGCGCGCTGGCGCGTTTCCGGAGCGCTGAAGTACTTGGAGACCGTGCAGCACGTTCATCACATGGACGCTGATTGGTTGGTTGGTGTCGAGGCGCAACACACACAAATTGATCGCAACACGAAGCAGTTTGTCGCCGGAAAACCGGCCAACAACGTGCTATTAACGGGTTCGCGTGGAACCGGAAAAAGCTCGCTGGTGAAAGCGATGCTCGCGCGCTACGCGAAGCGCGGATTGCGCTTGATCGAAGTCGAGAAAGAGCATTTGAATGACATGCCGGACATCGTCGATCAGATCGCCGATGAGCCGTATCGCTTCGTGCTATTTTGCGATGACTTGTCGTTTGATGCGGGCGACGGTAGTTACAAGGCGTTGAAGGCGATCCTCGACGGCTCCATCGCTGCGGCGACGCCCAACGTCTTGATTTATGCGACATCGAATCGTCGTCATCTGCTGCCCGAGTATTTCCACGAAAACGAAGAGACGAAATACGTTGGCGAAGAGGTGCATTTCGGCGAAAGTGTCGAAGAAAAAGTGTCCCTCTCCGAGCGTTTCGGCCTATGGATTTCGTTCTATCCGTTCTCTCAGGAAGACTATCTTGCGGCGGTCACGTCGTGGGTTAAACAGCTGGGCGCAGCAATCCCCGTAGACGCCAAGAAACATGAAGTTTTCGAGCGCGATGCACTCAACTGGGCGCTGCAGCGCGGCTCGCGTTCGGGGCGCGTCGCCTATCAGTTTGCGCGAGATTTTGCTGGGCGTTCCAGTACGGCTGGCAAGGCGAAGTAGCGCGAATCATGGCTGGCGACGTTCCGAAGTTCGACGCGAACGACGCGAGGCCGCTCACGCGCGTGGCGGTTGCCATCATCGAGCGCGTCGTCGATGGCGAATATCAGGTGCTTTTTGCGCAGCGCCCCGTGGGCAAGGCCTACGCAGGCTACTGGGAATTTCCAGGCGGAAAAATCGAAGCCAACGAAACCGTCATCGAAGCGCTCATTCGTGAGATCGATGAGGAGCTGGGCATTCACATTCGTAGCGCGATCTTGTGGCGCAGCGAGCGTTTCAGCTATGAACATGCGCATGTTGAACTGAATTTTTGCCGCAGCAGCGACTGGTCTGGTGAGCCGCAGGGACGCGAAGGGCAGGCGTTTGCGTGGCAAGTGCCGAATGCGATCAATCTGGCACCGCTGCTGCCGGCTTTGCACGCGCCGGAGAGCGGTGTTTTGGCGGGTTTGCGCGATTTGTTCTAACTAATCGCTTTTTGTCGAAATGACGTCTGAAAGCGGGCTAGTTGCTGAAAAATGTAGAAGTCGACATATGGCGAAATCTGCTTCCAGTCCCTACTAAAACAAGCCTTTTCAGGAAAAGCTGTTGAAACTAATCGTCAACTCTTGATGCCATCGGATCGCCGTCGGGCGGTGTCGCGTTGGCGATACGATATTCCTCGTTTGCCCACGCCCCGAAATCCATTGTCTTGCAGCGCTCGGAGCAAAACGGGCGAAACATATTTTCGGGGGCCCACAGGACGAGCTTTTGGCAACGCGGACAGGCGACGGATTTCATATTTTCAAAAACGTTAAAGCGAACAGAGCGCGAGCCCAAACGGGATACTGCGCGCCGTCACAGTGGCGCGGCCCGCCGCGTGAAAATTGCCGCTGTGTTCAAGAAACCGGATATTTACCGTGTACTTGTTCGCGCTGACCTCGGGCACCACTGCGTGGCCGGGATTGATGTCGATGCGTGCGAGCAAAGGTGACCGGGCACCGGTCAGCGCACGCTGATAGTTGCCGTGCAAGGCCGTTTCAGCCGTTGGTTGACTTGATTCGCGCAACAGCCGCAACACCAGCACCACGGCCTCTTCAAGCGGTGCGATGGGGTCCAGCCACGCCTTCAATTCACTGCGTCGTTCGATCTCGTCCCTTTGCAGCCAGCTGTGCAGCATCGGTAACTCAAACTCGCAGGCCCCGCCGGGGCTTGCGGCGCGTTGGCGCACGGCCTGCAGCCATTCGCTCTCACGCAAATGCTGGCCAATCTTGCCGATCTGAGCATGTAAATCATGAACCACTGCGTCCATGTCACTCAGGAATTCGGCGAGCGCCTCACGGGCGATGTCCGGATTGTCGAGTTGATTGCCCCAAAGCGCGCGTTGTCGGTCGAGCTCTTGCAGCAAGTCCGTTTTCAGGTCGCTACGACTGGCCGTGTCAACGATTTGAAACAAACCCAGCAAGGCGTGGCGATGATCAATGGCATCGCGTCGAGCCGCGAATGTTCGCGTGGCAGAAAATAATTCTTCCAGACGTAGCCATGTGCGTGCACGCTCAGTCAGCGGGCATTCAAAAATCAAAAGCTCGGGTGCAATCGGCGTGACCGTAACGGCGGCTCCCGAGGCTGTAGTTTGCATCAAGCCGCCTCAGCCACGGTGGCAATCAGCGAGCGCACAAGTTTGCTGGCGTTAACGACAAACACTGAATGCAGAGCCGCGATTTGTGCGGTCAGCGCCTTTGAGTCCCCTCGATTGTCGATGACAAATTGCGCGTGATTTAGTCGCTCCTCGCGCGGCATCTGCGTGCGGATGATGCGCTTGACTTCGTCTGCCGCGAGCCCGCGTGTGCGCGTGACGCGCTCGACTTGCGTCGCCTCATCAACATCTACCACGACGGCGCAATCAACGCGTTTTTTGTAGCTGCCGGATTCGAACAACAACGGCACCATCAGGATCACGTAAGGGGCGGCTAGCGAGGCTTTCGACGCCAAAGCGTGGTTGGTTGCGACGCGAATCATCGGATGCAAAATCGCTTCCAGGCGCTCGCGCGCCTTTGCGTCCACGAACACTTGCTCGCGCAGGGCCGCGCGGTCAAGAACGCCGTTCGTGACGACGCCGTCAAAAGCGGCGTTGATCGCATCAAGCGCGGGGCCATTCGGTACGGTCAACTGATGCGATAGTGCATCTGCGTCGACAACGAAGGCTCCCAGCGCGGCAAATTCATCGGCGACGGTGGACTTTCCTGAGCCGATACCGCCCGTCAGGCCAACGATCCACGGACGCTGTGCTTCATTCGCGTCAATCATAAAGCCAGCGGAAGCAGCTGCAGTTGCGGACCGAAAAACAACGTGATGAGTCCCGCCAAAGCCAGATAGGGCCCGAATGCGATTGCCGTCTGCCGCCCTTTTTTCTGCACCACCAAGATCGCAATTCCAATCACAGAACCGACAACCGCAGACACCAGAAGCAACATCGGAACCGCCTGCCAGCCAAACCATGCACCCAATGCGCCCAGCAATTTGAAATCACCGTAGCCCATGCCTTCGCGACCTGTGACCAGCTTGAACAACCAGTAGACGCTCCACAGCACGAGATAGCCCGCTGCAGCACCGATGACCGCATCGGGCAATCGCGCAAACAGCCCGCCGATGTTCAGCAACAGCCCCAGCCACAAAAGGGGTAGCGTAAGCTGATCGGGAAGCAGCTGTGTGTCGAGATCAATTCCGGTCAGCGCTACGAGTACCGCGCAGAATACCATCGCTGCGGCCGCTTGCAGCGTCGGGCCGAATTGCCAAGCGCAGGCAAAGAACAGCAGCGCCGTGACAATTTCAACGCATGGATAGCGAGCGCTGATGCGCGTGCCACAGGCGCTGCATCTGCCACGAAGGGCTATCCACGAAATGACAGGAACGTTTTCCAAAGCAGTGATCATGTGCCCACAATTGCCGCAACGTGAACGCGGAACAACCAGATTGAAGCGCGCCCGTTCGACCGGTTCTTTGTCTTGCGCGACCGCGATTTCGTCTTCCCATGCGCGCTCCATCATGAGCGGCATACGATAAATCACGACGTTCAGAAAGCTGCCGATCAAAGCGCCCAGTATGCAGGCGACAAGGAGCAGCATCCAGCGCTCCTGCACTAGCATTTCAAACAACGCAGCCCCTTCCTAGACGACAGCGCCGAGCTTGAAAATCGGCAGATACATCGCGACCACAATCGTTCCGATGACGACACCGAGAAAAACAATCATGATGGGTTCGATCAACGACGACAGCGCGCTGACCGCATCATCCACTTCGCGCTCGTAGAAATCTGCGACCTTCGACAACATGCTGTCAAGCGCGCCGGTTTCCTCGCCGATGCGGGTCATCTGTAGCGCCATGTTCGGGAAAACGTTGGTGTCTTCCATGGCAATCGTTAGCGCCGTTCCTGTGGATACGTTCGTCTGGATGCGTTTCGTGGCCTCGTAAAAAACCTGGTTCCCCGATGCGCCGCCCACTGCCGTCAACGCATCGACTAGGGGCACACCAGCAGCGAACATCGTTGCCAACGTACGTGTCCAGCGGGCAACTGCGGCCTTTTCAAGAATTTCGCCCAAGACCGGTAGCTTCAACGAGATGCGGTCAATCGCGTGCTTGAAGCCCGGAAAGCGCTTCCAGCAATAGGCCATGATCATGAAAATGATCACTGGAACCAAGGCGACGATGTACCAAAACTTTACAAACCAGTCGGAGATGGCGACGATCACATTCGTCAGCCAAGGCAAATCTGCGCCGAAGCTAGAGAATACCTGCTTGAACGACGGTATCACGAACCACATGATGATCGCGACAACAACCGTCGCGATCACGATCACGGTGGACGGATAGAAAAGGGCAGCCTTGATTTTTCCCTTCAGCGCGAGCGTTTTTTCCTTGTAGATCGCAAGTCGATCCAAGATTGAATCGAGAATACCGGCCTGTTCACCAGCAGCAACAAGATTGCAGAAAAGCTCGTCGAAATAAAGTGGGTGTCGCTTGAAGGATGCGGCCAAACTATTTCCCGATTCGACGTCACCTTTGACTTCGAGTAGAAGCCGCGACAGGCGGTTGTTGCCAGTACTGCGCGCGGCAATATCAAACGACTGCAAAAGCGGCACGCCTGCGCGCGTCATCGTCGCCAGCTGGCGAGTAAACAACGCGATTTCCTTTTCCTTGATCGAGCCGCCGCCTTTAAACGTCTGCTTCTTGATCTTCAATACCTTGATGCTCTGACGGCGCAGCGAGTTGCTGACGACGGCTTCAGTCGCGGCGCGCATTTCGCCGCGAACTTTTTTGCCGGCGCGGTCGGTGCCTTCCCAGACGAAGAGGCTCGCCTTCACCTCGGCGCGCACAGGCCGAGCCGAGCGTCCTTGCGTTTGTGCGGCAGTTGCCATATCGAAATTCCTCTACAGATTTACGTTTGCAGTCCCCAACACGCTTGGCGATCAGGCGTTGGTAACGGCTTCAATTTCTTCGAGCGAGGTAATGCCCTGTTTGACCTTGATCAAGCCCGATTCTCGCAGGTTCCGTACGCCTTCGCGCTTGGCCTGTGCGGCGATGTCCAGCGTCGTGCCGCTGCTCATGATGATCCGCTGCATGTCCTCAGTGATTGGCATGACTTCGTAGATGCCGACCCGGCCCTTGTAACCGGTGTCTTTGCAGTTATCACAGCCCACCGGCTTGTAGGGCACCCAGGTGCCGTCAATGTCCGATTCTTTGTATCCCGATGCAAGCAGAGCCTCTACCGGAATATCGGCGGGTTTTTTGCACACGGCACAAAGCTTGCGCGCCAAACGTTGCGCAGTGATCAGCAACACGCTGGACGCGATGTTGAACGCCGCCACACCCATGTTCGACAGGCGCACCAGCGTCGCCGGAGCATCATTGGTATGCAGCGTGGAGAGCACCAAATGCCCCGTTTGCGCGGCTTTGATGGCGATTTCTGCCGTCTCAAGGTCGCGAATCTCGCCGACCATGATGATGTCGGGATCCTGGCGCAAAAATGACTTGAGCGCCACCGCGAACGTAAGCCCCTGCTTGTCATTGACGTTGACCTGATTGACCCCCGGCAAATTGATCTCGGCGGGGTCTTCCGCTGTCGAAATATTAATGCCTGGTTTGTTCAGAATGCCGAGGCAGGTGTAGAGCGAAATCGTTTTGCCCGATCCCGTCGGCCCAGTCACCAAAATCATGCCGTACGGCCGACCAATAGCGGCCATTAACATCGCTTTTTGATCGGGATCGTAACCAAGCGCGTCGATCCCCAGCATCGCATTCGACGAATCGAGAATACGCATCACGATCTTTTCGCCGTAAAGCGTTGGCAGGGTCGACACCCGAAAATCGATGGAACGATTCTTGGTCAGCTGCAGCTTCATGCGACCATCTTGCGGTACGCGTTTCTCCGAAATATCGAGCCGCGAAATGACCTTGATACGCGACGAAATTTTGTCCTTGATCACCAGCGGCGGTTTCGCAACTTCAACCAGCTGACCGTCCAGCCGATACCTGATGCGATAAAACTTTTCGTAGGGCTCGAAATGCACGTCCGACACGCCCGCATTGATGGCGTCGAGCAGGATTTTCTGGATGTAGCGCACAACAGGTGCGTCGTCAACCTCACCGCCTCCGTCGTCGTCCGGCGTGGTGCCGTCGTCGACCTTGATGTCCAGATCAAAATCGTCGCCAACATCGAGTGACGCGAGCGTCTTATCATTGCGCTCAGCGACTGTTGCGATGGCTCGGGCGAGCTTCTCGTCTTCAACAACAACCGGCTCAGCGATCAAGCTTGTCTTGAAGCGAAACTCTTCCAGCGCCTGCAAGTTGGTTGGGTCCGAAACGGCCACGAACAAACGATTGCCTCGCTTGTGTAGCGGCAGGGCGCGCCGCGCTGTGATGAGCTTGACGTCGATCCATTCCTGATTGATCTGCGTCGTGTCAAACGTCGCCAGATCAAACAGCGGCACACCAAACGTTTGTGAGGCAAATTCAGCGAGCTGGCTTGATGTCACCCGCTTCGACGAGATCAATTGCTCGACAAACGTCACTGACGAGGCGTTCGCCTGAACTTGCGTCTGGTCGGCATCGGCCTGACGCAACACAGCGTGCTGAACCAGCGCACGGCCAAGGCCAGAAAGCAAAACGGGGGCGGTCGATGTAGCCACTCTTGTTACTACTTGGTAGATTAAATTTCAGGTAAGTTCAGCAGTGTGCCGCGTAAGCACTTGGTTGTAAAGCAGATTTTACGATTTACGGGCGTGGCGTGAGCGATGTCTGCAACATCCATAGACCGCCTAAAATGCCGTTAGTGCTGCTCAAAAAAATCCCATGGCTAATCAATTAACTGAACGCTTCGCCCGACTGGTCAAAACGGTGCGCGGCGAAGCGCGTCTGACCGAGTCGAATTTGCAGGACGCGCTGCGCGAAGTCCGTCTCGCGCTGATCGAGGCGGACGTCGCGCTGCCGGTCGTCAAGGCTTTCATCGAGCGGGTGAAAACGGCTGCCGTCGGTGCAGAAGTCGCCACGTCGCTGTCGCCGGGCCAAGCCTTTATCGGCATCGTCAATCGTGAGCTCGTCTCGCTCATGAGCCCACAAACGGGCGAAACGTCCGGGCTCAATCTCGCCGTCACCCCTCCAGCCGTGATCCTGCTCGCGGGCTTGCAAGGCGCAGGCAAAACGACCACCGCTGGCAAGCTGGCTCGCGTCTTGAAGACTGAACAAAAGAAGAAAGTTCTGTTGGTGCCGTGCGACGTTTATCGTCCGGCGGCAACTGAGCAATTGAAGACGTTGGCTGCGCAGGTGGAGGTGGAGTTCTACACGCCCGAGGCGGCCAACAGCACGCAACCCGTTGAAATCGCAAAAGCCGCGATCGAGTGGGCGCGCGTTCGCTATTTCGACGTCGTTATCGTCGACACGGCGGGACGGCTGGCGATAGACGAGGCCATGATGGCCGAGGCGGCGGCGATTAGCGCTGCTATCAAACCCGCCGAAACGCTCTTCGTCGTGGACGCCATGCTTGGCCAGGACGCGGTCAATACGGCGAAAGCGTTCAACGAACGACTGAAGCTGACCGGTGTCATCCTCACCAAGCTCGACGGCGATTCACGCGGTGGCGCGGCGCTGTCGGTACGCGAAATCACCGGCGTACCGATCAAATTTACAGGCGTCAGCGAGAAGCTTGACGGGCTGGAAGCCTTTCACGCTGAGCGCATGGCGAGCCGCATCCTCGGCATGGGCGATGTGCTCTCGTTAGTCGAGGCGACGGCCAAAGCGGTTGACATGGAGGCCGCGCAGAAGCTCGCTGCCAAGGTCAAGAGCGGCAAGGGCTTCGATCTGGAAGACTTCAAGCAGCAGATCGGTCAGATGAAAAAAATGGGTGGCATGCAGGGCCTGCTCGACAAAATGCCGCACGAGTTGCAGCAGGCGGCCGCCAAATCCGGCAACGTCGACGACAAACAGGTCGGGCGCATGGAAGGCATCATCAATTCCATGACGCCGCTGGAGCGCCGAAAGCCCGAACTCATCAAAGCCACACGTAAACGCCGAATCGCCGCCGGCGCGGGCGTTCAGGTGCAGGATGTCAATCGCCTGCTCAATCAGTTCGAGCAAACGCAAACGATGATGAAGAAATTTTCGTCGGGCGGCATGGGCAAACTGATGCGTGGTTTGAGTGGCATGCCGGGCATGAAGGGGCGCATTCCGGGCATGCGCTGAGGGGAGCGCACGTGGGGGCGGCTCTGCCGCGACCCGTATTGCGTTGGCCACAGAGGGTCGCGGCGGAGCCGCTCCTGCACATCGAACGCGCAACAGCTTTTTGCTGAGAGCCTCACTATATATGGGCTTAGATATGATATTTTTTAATATTCGACTTATAGCTATTTACCCATCTATGCCTCGTTCGAATGCGACTTTCAGCGAAAAGCTGATCAAACTTTGAACTTCCACGTCATCATCAAAGAAGTCGGTCGCGGTGCTCGCGGCGCCCGCGGCCTTGAGCCGCATATTGCCCGCGAAGCCTTTACTGCGCTGCTCGATGGCGAAATTAGCGATGTGCAACTCGGCGCTTGGTGGCTGGCAATGCGGATCAAGGGCGAAACGGCCGAGGAGCTGGCGGCGTTCGTCGAGGCGATGCAGGCAACGCTTGCCTTCCACGTCACGAGCGCTGAACCCGTCGTCGTGTTGCCCTGCTACAACGGGGCGCGACAATTGCCGAATTTGACGCCGCTTCTGGCGTGGGCGTTGGCGCAGCGAGGCGGCAAGGTGTTGCTGCATGGTGTCAAGGCGGACCCGACGAGGGTGACGACGTTTGCACTGTTCGAGGCGCTCGGCTTTTCTATCGCCACGTCTGGCGCAGACGCAGAGCGGGCGCTCACATCCACCGGTTTCGCCTTCGCCCCGCTCGACGTAATTCACCCCAAACTCGCTGCACTGATCGCCAACCGCTGGCGCATCGGCGTGCGCTCCACGCCACACACGGTCACCAAGCTTTTGCAGCCGATTGCGGGCCCGAGTTTGCGCGTGGTCGCGCTAACTCACGGCGACTACATCGAGCGCATGTCGGCGCATCTGGCGTCCGTACGGGGCGCATCAGCCGCCGTCTTCCGTGGCTGTGAAGGCGAGCCCGTGCTTCATCCCAAACGTGCTGTGCCCGTTCAGATATTCCAGAACGGCGCGTCGTTTATGCACGAATGGCCCGGTGTGCCTACCCACGATCTGCCTGACACTTGTGACATCGCGACAACCGTCGCTTACATCGAATCAGTGATCCAGGGCAGGCGCGAAATGCCGCCGTGGATCGACTGGCTGGCACGGCAAGTGCTTCAAGCTACCCATGAAATTCGCCCCAAAACCACCTGAATCAGGCAAAGTATTTTTAGTCGGCGCTGGCCCCGGCGACATCGAATTACTCACGCTGAAAGCCGCACGGTTGCTCGCAACGGCTGATGTGGTGCTGATTGACGATCTCGCGGGCGACGACGTTCTGACGCTCTGCCCACAAGCCCGCGTCATTCACGTCGGTAAACGCGGCGGCTGCAAAAGCACGCCACAGTCGTTCATCGAAAAACTGCTCGTGCGCGAAGCGCTGGCCGGTCATCGCGTCGTGCGGCTCAAGGGCGGCGATGTTTCGCTGTTCGGTCGTGCCAGCGAAGAAATCGCGGCGCTTGAAGCGGCGGGCATCGAATTCGAAGTCGTCCCCGGCGTTACGGCGGGCCTGGCCGCCGCTGCCGAACTTAAATGCTCGCTCACGCATCGAGATCATGCGCATGGCGTTGCGTTCATTACCGCACACGGCGCGGAAGGCGCTGAAATTCCGTGGCAGGCGCTCGCGCAAAGCGCGCTGACGCTGGTCGTTTATATGGGCGTGGCGCGCGCCGCATCGTTGCAGTCGAGCTTGTTGGTAGGCGGGCTACGCGGCGACACACCTGTGATCGCCGTTGAAAGCGCGTCGCGGGCCGATTCGCGAAGTGTGTGCTCGACGGTCGCCACAATGGTCAACGATTTCGCTGAGCAACGACTCAAGAGCCCTGCGGTTTTGGTGATTGGCGAAGCGATGGCTGAACGCGCGCGACAACTGGCCAGCGAGGCTTTGTCCAATGCGAACGCAACAGCCAGCGCACAGCGTGTAGTCGCATAATCTCGGCTCCCACATTCCTCGCTCGGGCTGCAATCCCGCTACCAAACGTATGACCGCGATTCTGTTCTTTGCTCACGGTTCGCGCGACTCGCAATGGCGCGTGCCGTTCGACGCGATACTCGCCGACTTTCGCGGCATGCACGCGACGAAGCTCGCTGAACTGGCCTTTCTCGAATTCATGCAGCCAGACTTCGCGACCAGCGTGAAAGCGTTAGTCGATCAGGACGCGACGCAGATTCGCGTGATTCCGCTTTTTCTTGCCACGGGCGCCCACACCCGCAAAGACCTCACCGAGCTGATCGAGCAGGCGCAAGAAACGCACGCGGGCGTTCGCTTCACGGTCGCCTCACCGATTGGCGAGGTTGACTCGATTCGTTCGGCGATTTCGAGTTGGGTGGCGACGCAGTTGTAGGATCGGCTTTGCCGCGACCCAGCGGTTGCACCACTTGCCAAGGTCGCGGCGGAGCTGCTCCTACAGGGTGCGCGATTCGCGGATCAGCGCCATCATCTTCTTTGCGTTCTCGGTAATCAGCGCCCAGTTTTTCGCCGCCACCATTTCGCGTGTCGCCACAGCGGAGCTGCCAATCGCGGCGATGTTGTTGCACGCGAGTACCGCCGGAATGTCGGCGGCGGCAACACCCGTTGCGCAGAAGTTGACCTGAGGAATCGGCGCTTCAATCATCTTGAGCCACGCCGCGCCGCCGAACACTGTCGCCGGAAAAAATTTCTGCACACTGAACCCAGCGTCGAGGCAGGTCAACACCTCTGACGGCGTGACCGCCCCCGGCAACAACGGCAACGACGCGTTACGGCACGCATCGCCCACCGCGTGGGTGAAGCCGGGGCAGACTGCGAACTTCGCACCCGCGTCGACGCATTGCGGCACTTGATCGGCGAGTGTCACCGTGCCAACCCCCAGCAAAATCGGCAGCCCGGACCCAGCAATTGCCGCAATGGAAGCAAGGCCCGCGCCGGTGCGCAAGGTCACCTCGATGCTGCCGATGCCGCCCGCGATCAGCGCTTCTGCCAGTGGCAATGCGTTCTCCACGTCGTCGATGACGGCGACCGGCACATAGCCCAGTTTGCGTAGGGTGAGATTCAAGTCCATAAGTTGCCCAGATTAGTTTCCAAAAATAGAAGCGCCGCAATCAGCGTCGAACACATTTTCCCGGAACGTCGCGAATAACTCGCGGCCCCATCCCGATTTTGCAGCAGGCGTTGGCGCGTTGCTGCGAGCCGCGAGCACTGCGTCGTCGACATGCACTTGAAGCGTTCCCAAATCGCAATCCACAGTCACGATATCGCCATCCCGTACTCGTGCCAAC
>JANXUB010000179.1 GCA_025352105.1 Burkholderiales bacterium
CCTGACATTCACCACCGCTGCGTGCGCAGCAGTCGCACCTACAGCAATTACGGTGGCCGCCAGTGCACTCACGGCGACTACAGCAACGCTGAACGGCACCGTCAGCGCAAATGGCGCAAATACAACGGTGAACTTCGACTACGGCACAACCATCGCTTACGGCAATACCGTGAATGCAGGACAAAGCCCGCTAGCTAGCGGTGCAGTCAACACGGCCGTGTCAGCCCCCGTATCCGGCCTGACCTGCGGCACGGCCTATCACTTCCGTGTGAAAGCAAACAATGGCGTCACCACCAACGGCAGCGACCTAACATTCTCTACGGCGGCCTGCCCGGTGCCCGTGACCAGCTTTAGTGGCACGACGTTTACCGGAACCGGCATCGCGACGGCGACCTTGTCTGGCGGCGGAGCCAACTGCTCATTTGGTACCACGGCATTCGTCGGACCGCCCGTAGCCACACCTGTTGGCGTGAGCTTCCCGGATGGTCTGTTCGACTTCACCACGACTGGATGCACCGGCACGATCACGGTGACCGTGAATTTCCCAACACCCTTCCCGGCAAACGCACAGTACTGGAAATATGGGCCAACGCCGGGGCCGGTTGCAGCGCACTGGTACACGCTCGGCGCGACCAATAGCCTGGTGTTGTCAGGGAACACGGCGACCTTCATGATCGCTGACGGCGGCCTCGGTGACGATGACCTTGTGGTCAACGGCAGCATTGTTGATCAGGGTGGGCCCGGCGTGCCCACGGCGGTGCCAGTTGCAGCGGTAGTGGTTGTACCGACGCTTAGCGAATCGGCGCTGGTGCTACTTTCGCTGTTGATGATGCTCGCCTGCTTCGGAGTTCGGCAACTTGGATTGCCGCTCGAGTTGCGCGGCAAACGTCGATAGCGCTGGGCTTCGATAGGGCTGACGGGGCGCACACCTGTCGGCGACAAATCAAGGCGTCAACATCACTTCAACACGTGGTGCTGGTGCCTTTCTCTATGCCTCTCCTGGGCACCGCTAATCCGGCTTTTTACCGCTCGTTTCAGCCGACACGTCTGCTTCCGCATTGGCGGGGTCACATGGGTCAACGTCCAGCAAAGTTTGCGTCGACTTGTGTGTGGCACGCCAAAGCCACACGATATAGCCGGACGCGAGGTAAGCGAGGATGACCGGGAACAGCACCTTGGGCGGATCCATCAGAATCACACCAAAACCAACCGCCAGCGTGGCTACCGCCGTAAACGATACCGCGCGCCGACTCATGGCTTTGAAGCTGAAAAATTTGGCCGTAGTCACCATCGAAATTCCGGAAACGAGCGTGACCGCGAACGCCCACCAGGCAACGTCTGCGCCTTCAATATCCAGGTCGTCCATGAGCAACACAAAGCCCGCCACGACAGCGGCCGCCGCAGGGCTCGGCAGGCCGTTGAAAAAACTTTTATCGACCACGCTAATTTGTACGTTGAACCGGGCCAGACGAAGCGCGGCGCAGGCTGCATAAATGAATGCGGCCGCAAGTGCGATGCGTGAATTTGGTAGCGAACTCAGCGACCATTCGTAAATGATCAGCGCAGGTGCAGCACCGAAACTGACCATATCGGCGAGGCTATCAAGCTCGGCACCAAATGCGGTTTGCGTTTTCGTCATACGCGCAACGCGACCATCAAGACTGTCGAGCACCATCGCCACGAACACGCAGGTGGCGGCATAGTCAAAGCGGAGATTCATCGCTTGAATGATGCCGAAGAAGCCGAAGAACAGGCAGCCCAGCGTGAACATGCTGGGCAGCGCGAACATGCCACGGCGGCGCAGCTTGAGTTTGAGCGCTGCGCGGCGCTCTCGAAGCGTCTTGCGGTCTTCGTCGTTCAATGGGCGTTATGGAGCTGAGTCATGCATCGAAGTATATGTACGCGCCGCTTCACACCCACTCAAATCCAGCGGCTGCGTGCCGCAAGCGTCAGTGGCGTCAGCATGTCGCCTTCTTTTTCGCGCTTGGCGACGAGTGTCTCCTTCGCTCTGCGCAATGTTTTTTGCAATTCCGGCCCGCGCTTCAATGCAACCGCAACGGCGAGCGCGTCCACTAGCGCCAATTGTGCAAGACGGCCCACCATCGGTGAATAAACATCCGGGCCTTCATCAACATCGACGGCAAGAGCGATATCGGCAAGCTTGGCCAATTGCGATGCGCGTTCGGTCACCGCAATCACAGTCGCCCCCGCACGCTGCGCGAGATCACAGGTCTGGATCATGTCGCGGGTGCGGCCCGTGCGCGAGATGGCCACAACAACATCCTCGGGCGTCAACAGCGCGGCCGATTGCACTTGCCAGTGCGGGTCGTTGTAGGCAACCGTGTGCATGCCAAGCAGAAAAAATTTGTGCTGTGCATCCATCGCTACAACGCCTGAATTGCCCACGCCGTAAAACTCCACGCGTCGCGCTCCAGTGATTGCGTCCGCCGCACGCTCGAACACTTTGGGATCGACCTGATTTCTCATCGCGATGAGCGTGGCAATCGAGCGATCAAACACTTTTGCGATGACGTCGGCGCACGAATCCTGCGCAGACACGTCCGTGTGAACGTAGGGCACACCGGTCGCGAGGCTCTTCGCCAGCGCTACCTTGAATGCTTTGTAGCCCGTGAATCCCAGCGCCTGACAAAAGCGCGCGATGGTCGGATCGGTAACACCGACGGCTTCCGCCAGTTCGGCGATAGCCATATGTGCCACACGATTCGGCTGGCCAAGCACGTACGCGGCTACGCGTTGCTCGCTCGGGCGCAGCGAGAGGCGCACCGCCGTGATGCGCGACACGAGGGCGTCGGATGCGCCTATCGCCGCAACGTTTGCTAGTTCAACGACGGCATTCAAGCGTTTCTCCTCATTGCTTTTTTGATGCGAGTGACGCGCTCAAACGCTACGTTCTTCGTGCCAGGCGGTATCGCCCTTCGCAGTAAGACGGCTTGACGCCGGTGGCCCCCAACTGCCCGCTGCATAACCAATAGGAGGGCCAGCGTCTGTCGCCCAGTAGTCGAGGATGGGCTGCACCCAACGCCAGGCCGCGTCGGCCTCGTCGCGGCGCATGAAGAGCGTCGGGTTGCCGCGCAGCACATCAAGCAGCAGTCGCTCGTAAGCATCTTGTCTACGTCCAGGGAAAAATTCCTTGAAATCAAGGTCAAGGTGCACCTCGCTCAAATGCATTCCATCACCAGACGCTTTCGCCATCGTGTAGAGGCGCACGCTCTCCTCAGGTTGCAACTTGATCACGAGCCGGTTTGGCACCAGCGGGCTCTGGAAAATAGAGTGCGGCGGCGACTTGAAATTGATCACAATTTCGGCGCGGCGCTCCGCCATGCGTTTGCCGGTGCGCAGATAAAAGGGCACGCCGGCCCAGCGCCAATTTGACAACTCGGCGCGCAGCGCCACGTAGGTTTCGGTGCGCGAAGTAGGGCTGACGCCCTGCTCCGCAACATAAGCCACCGCTGGCACACCTGCCATTGAACCCGCGCGATATTGACCGCGAACGATGTTCTCGCGAATGGTGTCCTGCGTCCACGGTTTGAGTGCTCGCAGAACCTGCAATTTCTCATCGCGAACCGCATCAGGATCGAGACTGGCAGGCGGCTCCATCGCGGTCATGCACAGCAGATTCAGCAAATGGTTTTGCACCATGTCGCGGAATGCGCCGGTCTCGTCATAGAACTCACCGCGCGTCTCCACGCCGACCGATTCGGCGATGGTGATCTGCACGTCACTCACCCAGGTACGGTTCCACAACGGCTCCAGAAACGTATTGCCGAAGCGCAGCGCGAGCAAGTTCTGCACCGTCTCTTTACCAAGGTAATGATCGATGCGATAAACCTGTGTTTCGGTGAACGCGTCGAGCACCAGCGCATTCAATTGGCGCGATGAGGCGAGATCGCGACCGAGCGGTTTTTCAAGCACGATGCGTGTTTCGGCGGTGTTCAAACCCGCTTGCTTCAGGCCGCCAATAATCGGCGCAAACAGCTTCGGCCCGACCGAGAGATAGAAGACCGTTTGACTGTCGCGCTGGTCAAGCGATGTCTTGAGATCGCGATACTGGTTCACATCGTTCACGTCGAGCGCGAAATACGTGAGCCTCGCGAGAAAGCGCTGCAAGCACTCAGCCCGTGCGCCCTGCACCAGCTCCGGCACAAAACGCGTCAGCGCCTCGGAAACTTTGGCGCGAAACGTTGCTTCGTCAAGAGTCTGCCGTGCGGCAGCGATGATGCGGCCCTGCGGATGCAGGCGATCATCGCAGTCAGCGAGGAACAACGCCGGGTAGAGTTTGCGCAGCGCCAGATCGCCCGTGCCGCCGAAAATTACGAGATCAAAATTACTGTCCATGTAGTAACAATAGCAGAATATTGAGCCATATGTAGTAAAACAACAACGAGTAGTTACAGGACTACAGAGCGACAATACGACTACAGCGCTTTTTGGGCGCACCTACGGAAAGCCCGCATGAACACGCTCGATCAGCTCAAACAATTCACCGTCGTTGTCGCCGATACTGGCGATTTCAACGCGATGCGCGCATATGCGCCGCGAGATGCCACGACGAATCCTTCGCTGATTTTGAAGGCGGTACAGCAGGACGCGTACAAGCCGTTGTTTAGCGAAACGGTTGCGGCGAATCGTTCGCTCAAAGTCGGCGAAATCGTTGATCGCGTATTGATCCGCTTCGGTCTCGAAATCCTCAAAATCGTGCCGGGTCGCGTGTCCACCGAGGTCGATGCGCGACTCTCATTCGACACGCAGGCGACGATTGCCAAGGCACACGAACTGATCGCACTCTACGCCGCAGCGGGTATTGATAAAAGCCGCGTGCTGATCAAAATTGCTTCGACCTGGGAAGGCATTCAGGCCGCCACGGTGCTTGAAAAAGAAGGCATCCACTGCAACCTCACGCTGCTGTTTAGCGCCGTTCAAGCAGCAGCCTGCGCCGAGGGCAACATCACGCTGATTTCGCCGTTCGTGGGCCGCATCATGGATTGGTACAAGAAGCGCGACGGCAAGGATTTCACGGCTGAGGAAGACCCTGGCGTGCAGTCGGTGCGTTTCATCTACACCTACTTTAAACACTACGGCTACAAGACCGAAGTGATGGGCGCAAGCTTCCGCAACATCGGTGAAATCCTCGCGCTGGCGGGCTGCGATTTGCTCACCATTTCACCGGATTTATTGAATCAATTGCAGGGCATGAACGACCCCGTCGAGCGCAAACTGTTGCCGCCCGACGCGGCCGCGGTCGCGCCGTTCAAACTCAACACCGCCGAGCCTGCATTCCGCTACGCGCTTAACAACGACGCGATGGCAACAGAGAAATTGGCCGAAGGAATTCGTGCGTTTGCGGTGGATGCCGGGAAACTGGAAGCGTTGATTTCGGCGGCGTAAGCTGGCGCGGCACCGTCAAACTGTGGGAGCGGTGAGAGCCGCGAACTCGCGTGAAATGGGGGCTACGGTTTTTCGTGGCTTTCGCCGCTCCTACAAAATTTGTGGAATCAGCTTTTTGTGGAAAGCACGGCTGCATTGGGGCTGAGTGCCAAAATATTCGAATATCGACTTTTATAATTTTGCCGCAACAGCCCTTGTGCAACGGTTCTTCCACGTCAAAGCTGATGCCCACCATTGATCTTTTCTGTCGTGTCGTCGACAACTATGGCGACATTGGGGTTTGCTGGAGATTAGCGCGACAACTGGTCGCGGAACACGGCTGCAAAGTGCGACTCATCGTCGACGATCTCACCGCGTTTCGATTCATCGCGCCGGAAATTGATCCGGCGTTAACGCAGCAAAACCTGCTCGGCGTGGACGTGATCGCTTGGAGCGCTTCCGAAGCGCTTGTGCCCGCCGAAGTAGTGATCGAAGCTTTCGCCTGCGACCCGCCTGCCGCGTACGTTCTGGCGATGACCACGCTCGCAGAAAAGCCCGTCTGGATCAATCTCGAATACCTCTCCGCTGAGGCGTGGGTCGACGGGGTTCACGGCTTGCCATCACCGCATCCGCGCTTGCCTTTGATCAAATATTTCTTCTGTCCGGGGTTTACCGAGAAGAGCGGCGGTCTGATCAGAGAGAACACTCTCGCCCAGTTTGCCTTGATAGGCGAGTGCGAAGATGGCGCAGGCGGGCGCGACCGCGCAAACGACCTCCTCGCTTTCGCGTACCGTCACGCCCCCGTACGTGCGGTCGCGGTCGCACTCCACGCGCATGTAACCACAGCGGCCCCGCTAGACGAAACCGAGCCATCCTGGCGGTCCGCCCCGCCCGTTCCACAAACCCAATTCGACGCCCTCCTCGCGCGATTCGACGTGCTTATCGTTCGCGGCGAAGACTCTTTCGTGCGTGCCCAGTACGCGGCCAAACCTTTCCTCTGGCACATCTACCCAACACAGGACAACGCCCATTTCGTCAAGCTCGACGCATGGCTGGATCGTTATTGCGAGGGCCTTGTTGCCGATGCAGCGACGGCGTTCAAACAAGCACAGCACGCCTTCAATCGCGGCGATACAAGCCTTGATGCGTACACCGAATTTGCCGCCCATTTACCAGTCTTAAAAGATTATGCGACCGAGTGGCGCAACCACTTATTCGCCCAAACCGACCTCACCACACGCCTCCTCAATTTCGTAAATTCGCAGAAAAAGCAAAAAGTTAGCTAAAATTAAGGGCTTTGCTACGAAAACCAGCGCCATTCTCATCAATCGCCATCATCGCGGTTGAATTCAAACGTTTCAGGCGCGCAACCTCTAAAAACTAATCTATGAAACTCGCATCTGAACTCCGCACTGGCAACGTCATCATGATCAACGGTGCCCCGATGGTGGTCGTCAAGGCCGAGCTTTCGAAATCGGGCCGCAACGCCGCTGTCGTCAAGGCGAAGCTGAAAAACCTGCTGTCCAACGGCGGCACTGAAACTGTATTCAAGGCCGACGACAAATTTGATGTCGTGATGCTTGAGAAAAAAGAAGTGACGTACAGCTACTTCAACGACCCGATGTACGCCTTCATGGACAGCGAGTACAACCAGTACGACATCGAAAAAGACAGCATGGGCGACGCGCTTAAGTACCTCGAAGATGCGATGCCTTGCGAAGTCACGTTCTACGACGGACGCGCTATCGGCCTCGAAATCCCGACCACACTCGTTCGTGAGGTCGAATACACAGAGCCGGCCGTTCGTGGTGACACCTCGGGCAAGGTCATGAAGCCTGCGCGCCTTAAAGGCACGGGTTTCGAAATCCCAGTGCCTGCGTTCGTGAACACGGGTGACGTGATCGAAATCGATACCCGTACTGACGAATTCAAGAAACGCGTTTAAGCGATTCCCGCTCCTAGAAAAGGCTCCTTCGGGAGCCTTTTTTACGGCTGCGTCCCTTTGCGCCATACACGCGGCGATAATCGTAGCTGGAGGATTTGCGTTCAATGACTGTTGCCTACTTTACTCACCCGTCGTCAGCCCAACACGAGATGGGCTCGCATCACCCTGAGTGCCCGGATCGTGTGCGCGTGATCAATGACCACCTCCGCGCAAACGGACTTTTGGATTTCATGCGCGAAGAGACGGCGCCCGTCGCCACTCGCGAAGTGATCATGCGTGCGCACAGCGCCGAGCTGCTGGACGCGCTTGAGGAAATCTCGCCGCAGCATGGGTACGCCGGGATTGACGGCGACACCACCATGAATCCGCACACTATGAGCGCGGTATTGCACGCCGTCGGCGCAGCGGTTCGCGCCGTGGACCTAGTGTGCACAGGCGAAGTGCAACGTGCGTTCTGCAACATCCGCCCGCCGGGACATCACGCGGAGCGCAATCGTGCGATGGGATTTTGTTTTTTGAACAGCGCGGCGATTGCTGTGCTGCATGCGCTTGAGGCGCATGGCTTGCAACGCGTTGCTCTGGTTGACTTCGACGTGCATCATGGCAATGGATCCGAGGACATTCTGGTCGAGGAGTGCAACGCCGGTCGTGTGCTCATGGTGTCGACGTTTCAACATCACTTGTATCCCGGCACCGGTGATCGCCCGATGGCCGACAACATGGTCAACGTGCCGCTCACTGCGTACACCAAGGGTGACGCGATGCGCGCCGCAGTGACGGATCGGTGGCTGCCCGCGCTGCACGAATTTAAGCCTGAGCTGATCGTGATCTCGGCAGGTTTTGACGCGCATCGAGATGACGATCTGGCGTCGCTTGGCTGGGTGGAGGCAGACTATCGGTGGCTCACGCAACAATTGGTCGCCGTCGCAAACCTTTATTCGAATGGTTGCATCGTTTCCACGCTAGAAGGCGGCTATTCCCTCGGTGCACTGGCGAGAAGCGTCGGCGAGCATGTCAAAGTGCTGATCGGCGCGGACTGAAAAATCAATATGCAAGGCCACCACAGTCACCATCAGCACGAGCACCCCGTTCACGTTGCGCACGCCGAAGCGGGGGCGGGGGCGGGGGCGAAAGCCCACGAGCACGAGCCCAACCACGATCATGCGCACGATCATGCGCACGACCACGCGGGCGCACGCGGTGGACACGCGCATGGCACGGGAGGGCATTCGCACGGCCCGATGAACTACGACCGCGTGTTCGCCATTGGCATCACGCTGAACGTCGCCTACGCGGCGATTGAAGCCGCAGCGGGCTTCTGGCTCAACTCACTGTCGTTAATTGCCGATGCCGGACACAATTTCTCCGACGTCTTGGGCCTTGTATTGGCGTGGGCTGCCGTGTGGCTCTCGCGTAGACAGCCGTCGTCGCGGCACAGTTATGGCCTCGGACGCAGCTCAATCCTTGCCGCGCTCGCCAACGCGATGCTGCTTTTAGCTGCGCTCGGCGTCATCGTATGGGAATCGATGACACGTTTTTCGAACCCACAGCCGATCATGACCGGGCCGGTCGTCTGGATCGCGACCATCGGCATTGTGATTAACGGCTTTACCGCGTGGCTCTTCATGCGCGGCAGCAAAACCGATATCAACGTTCGCGGCGCTTATCTGCACATGGCGGCGGACGCTGCGGTGTCACTGGGCGTCGTCATCAGCGCGCTCTTGATGGCGTGGACGGGCTGGTTGTGGCTCGACCCGGTTACCAGCCTCATCATCGCCGCCGTGATCGCCGTGGGCTCATGGCGGCTCTTGGTTGATTCGCTGCGCCTCTCGCTGGATGCGGTACCACCACACATCAACGCCGAAGCCGTGGCGCGCTATCTGGCGTCTGATTCGCACGTGAAAGAGCTGCACGATTTGCACATCTGGGCGCTGTCTACCGAGGCCGTGGCGCTGACCGCCCACGTCGTCTGCCCCAACGGTCATCCCGGTGATGCGTGGCTGGCAAAAGTGTGCAACGAGCTGCATGACAAGTACGACATCGATCACGCCACGATTCAGGTCGAAACGGGTGATGCCGCGCATGCGAAGGGATCGCCTCCTTGCGGCATCAGCTTTTCTGCGTAACCGCTGCTGCACTGGGGCTTGCGGCCCAAATGACCATAAGTCGATGAACTTCAACCGTTGACGCGCCGGAATAGGGGCCCAAGCACGGCAATTGCGAGACCCATCAACACGACCACAGCGCCAGCGATTTGATCCGCAGACAGCGATTCGCCAAACATCCAGGCCGTCGCCGACATCCCGGCAACGGGCACCCACAGCGCGAATGGCGACACCGCCGACGCCGGATATCGGGTCAACAAGTTCGACCAGAGTCCATAACCAAACACCTGCGCGGCGTACGCCAGAACGCAGAGGTGAAACGTCAGCATCCAGCCCGGTTGTAATATCGGAATCATCAGCGCGCCCGAGGGCTCGAACACGAGCGAAACCAAGGCCATCGGCGGCACGGCCGCCACGCTTGACCACGCGATGAAATTCATCGCGTCGACCTTACCGGTCGGTGATTTTCGTGCGACAAGCTTCGCGATGGTGTTGCCCGCACCCCAGCAAAAGGCACCGAAAATTACCAGCAAAAACGCGAAGCCGACGCCCGCCTGAAGCTTCGCAAAACCAATCACGACAAGCCCAACAAACGCGACTAAAGCGCCCACCATTTGCACCGGTTGCACGCGCTCGCGAAAGCAAATCACGGCGAGCCCAATCGTAAAAAACACTTGTGTCTGCACGACCAGCGACATGAGACCCGCAGGCATCCCGAGCTGCATCGCGATGAACAGTACGGCGAATTGCCCAAGCGCAATGAACAGCGCATAAGCAATCAACCAACGCCAGGCTACCTGCGGTTTGCCAACGAAAAATACGAGTGGGATCGCTGCCAAAAAGAATCGCCAACCCGACAACGCAAACGGCGGCATCGTTTGCAGCGCGATCTTGATGGAGACGAACGTCAGGCCCCAGATCGTTGCGATGGCGAGGGCTAGCAGGTTGTGGCGAAGCGGCATGAAAATCGTACTGTAGGAGCGTCCGCTACAGCGTTAGGGAAGACTGAACAAATCCGAATTTTCGTTATACCGGCGGAGGCCGGTATCCACGCCCGCAGCCCAATTAACCGCCTGCACGTCGGGCGTGGGCCCCGAGCATCGAAGGGGGCGACTTGTTAAGCGCTTCCTTGGCTACTCAACCGCCTTAAGCATCGCCTCGACCACGCCCTTGGCATCGCCGAACACCATCATGGTTTTGTCCATGTAGAAGAGTTCGTTGTCGAGGCCCGCGTAGCCCGCAGCCATGGAGCGTTTATTGACGATCACGGTGCGCGCTTTGTACGCCTCCAGAATCGGCATGCCGTAAATCGGGCTGCCTTTTTGCAGCGCGAGCGGGTTCACCACGTCGTTTGCACCTAGCACCAGCACGACGTCCGTCTGCGCGAAATCGGAGTTGATGTCCTCCATCTCGTGCACCTGATCGTAGGGCACTTCCGCCTCGGCGAGCAGCACGTTCATGTGTCCCGGCATGCGCCCCGCGACGGGGTGAATGGCGTACTTGACGTTCACGCCTTTGGCGATGAGTTTCTGCGCAAGTTCTTTGGTCGCATGCTGCGCGCGGGCAACGGCGAGGCCGTAGCCAGGAACGATCACCACGCTGTCAGCGTTCGACAGCATGAACGCAGCGTCATCCGCGCTGCCGCTCTTGACTGGACGCGCCTCTTTCGAACCCGTAACGGTTCCAGCATCGCCGCCGAATCCGCCGAGAATCACGCTGATGAACGAGCGGTTCATCGCCTTACACATGATGTACGACAGGATCGCGCCCGATGAGCCAACGAGCGAACCGGCGATGATCAACATCGGATTGTTCAACGAGAACCCGATGCCCGCCGCTGCCCAACCAGAGTAGCTGTTCAGCATCGACACCACGACCGGCATGTCGGCACCGCCAATCGGGATGATGATGAGCACGCCCAGCAAAAAGCCCAGCGCGCAAATGATCATGAAATCGGTAAACGATTCCGTACTCCAGAAACCGAAGATGAAGAACAGCACGGCCAGACCGAGGACGGCGTTAACCGCGTGCTGCCCTTTGAACGTAACCGGTGCGCCCTGAAACAGACGGAACTTGTACTTGCCCGAAAGCTTGCCAAACGCGATGACGGAGCCGGTAAAAGTGATCGCACCAATGAACGCGCCGAGCGCGAGTTCGATGCGGTTTCCGCCGGGGATCAGCGCGCCTTTTTGCGTGATGCCGAACGCGTACGGCTCGGCAACGGCAGCCACCGCGATGAACACCGCAGCCAGGCCGATCATGCTGTGCATGAACGCCACTAGCTCCGGCATCTTGGTCATTTCAACCCGCTTGGCCATGACCGCACCAATGCCGCCACCGAGTACCAGACCCGCCAGCACATAAACAAGGCCGCCGGCTGAATTACCCGCAAGGTTGTAGATGAGCGCACAGGTCGTGATCGCCGCTATGGCCATGCCGACCATACCGAAGCGATTGCCCTTGATCGAGGTCGTCGGATGCGACAGGCCCTTCAGCGCCTGAATGAAGAAAATCGACGCGACGAGGTAGAGAAGAACGACGAGGTTCATGCTCATTTAGCAGCCTCCGTCGTCGTGACTTTCTTGTCTTTTTTCTTGAACATTTCGAGCATGCGTTTGGTAACCAAAAAGCCACCGAAAACATTCACGGCAGCCAAGGCCACAGCAAGTAAACCCATCGTTTTGCCAAGCGTGGTTTCAGTCAGCGCGGCAGCCAGCATTGCGCCCACGATGATGATCGCCGAGATCGCATTGGTCACGGCCATCAGCGGCGTGTGCAGCGCGGGTGTGACGTTCCAGACGACGTGATAGCCAACGTAAATCGCCAGCACGAAGATGATGAGATTAATAACGATTGCGTCTACGCCGCTCATGATGGTTGCCTCTCTATCGGGTTTGCGTTCGCAAGTTCGCGCGCTAGATCTTGCTCATTAATGGGAGCCACCATTCTTAGTTCCCCGCGACCAAATAGTTTCATGCCGAAGAACTCGACTGCCCAAATGAGCGCCCCGAACCCTGCCCCAAACACGATTGGTTTGAAATTTGTAAACGCAATGGATTTCGCCCCAGCGTCAACGAACATCGAATCGTTTTGGACGAACTGGAGCAACGTAACTAGGCCAATGCCAGCAGCGATCGCAACGAAAAGGCTAGTAATCTTTCGCTCCGGTCTGTAGGCGATAGGATTCCGCGCTGGCTGTCCGCGCGAAGAGGAGTTGGAGTCTGGAATCATTTCGTCACCAGCGTTGCCGCAACGATGTCGTCCTCAAGGTCAATCTTGAATGTGCCCGTCTTGAAATCAATCAGCAGTTTCAAAAAATCCAGCAAATTGCGCGAATAAAGAGCGCTGGCGTCTTGTGGCAACAGCGCGGCAAGATTGGTGTGGCCAACGAGCGTGACGCCGTGCTTCACGACCACTTCGTCCTTCACCGTTAGCGGGCAATTGCCGCCCTGCTCTGCGGCCAGATCGATGATCACCGAACCCGGTTTCATCGCCTTGACCATCTCTTCGGTAACCAGCACCGGCGCTGGGCGTCCGGGGATCAACGCAGTGGTGATAACGACATCAGCCAGCGCTACTTTTTTGGCGACTTCTACCCGTTGCCGATCCATCCAGCTCGCGGGCATCGGTTTGGCGTACCCGCCAACGCCGACCGCAGCCTCACGTTCTTCATCCGTTTCATACGGCACGTCGATGAATTTTGCGCCGAGCGATTCGACTTGCTCTTTCACCGAAGGACGCACGTCGGAGGCTTCAATCACTGCGCCCAGACGCTTGGCTGTTGCAATCGCCTGCAAGCCGGCAACACCGACGCCGAGGATCACGACACGCGCGGCTTTCACCGTGCCCGCTGCCGTCATGAGCATCGGGAAAAATTTAGGGTAATGGTTCGCCGCAAGAATCACCGACTTGTAGCCCGCGATGTTCGCCTGCGAGGACAGCACGTCCATGCTTTGCGCTCGCGTCGTGCGCGGCGCTTTGTCCATCGAGAAGCCGTTGACGCCGTGCGCTTTGAGCGCCGCGATGCCTTCCGTATTGAATGGATTCAGGAGCCCAATAATATTTGCGCCATTCTTGACTGCGGTCAATTCAGTGGCGTTGGGCCCGCGCACTTTGAGCAAAATATCGCTTCCGGCCAGCACGTCCTGAGCACTCGCTTTAATCGTGGCACCTGCGGCTGCATAGGCTTCGTCGAGCAGGCTGGATGCGTTACCCGCGCCAGATTCCAGCAATATGGTGATGCCCGGAATCGCGGCGATTTTCTTGACTGTTTCAGGTGTGGCGGCGACGCGTGTTTCCCCCGCTGCCGTTTCCTTGATGATGCCGATCTGCATCGGACACCTCCCCTTTTCTATTGACTCTAAAGAGTGTAGCCGCTTTCGCTGCCAAAGTTCCGGGATAACCCACCTCTAACAGGCCATGCGCGCTCTGATGATTTACAGTAAATTACTGGATTAGATTTTTGGGGATTTTTATGATTTGTTCGAAGTTAGCCATGAAGCGCTTGGCGCTCGTTGCCGCGCTTGGCTTGGCCGTGGCCACTAGCCATGCGGCCATGCTGCGCGGCGCAGCGCAAAACGACATTTTGACGGCCGATCCGCATTCGCAGAATCACGCGACGACCAACGCGATCCTGATGCATGTTTACGAAGGATTGACCCGCTACAACGCGAAGTTTGAGGTTGAGCCCGCGCTCGCGACCAAGTGGACATACATCTCGCCAACGCAGGTGCGATTTGATCTGCGTAAAGGCGTGAAATTCCACGACGGTACGCCGTTTACGGCGGATGACGTGGTCTTCAGTTTCAACCGCATCAAGCAGCCGCAGGGCACAATGCAAATCTACATCGCGGGCATATCGGATGTGAAAAAGATCGACGATTACACCGTCGATTTCATCATGCCCGCGCCCAACCCGATTCTGCTCCGGAACATCATCGATTTCCGCATGATAAGCAAGGCTTGGGCAGAGAAAAACAAGGTCACCAACATTCAGGACTACAAGGCGAAGGAAGACACTTACGCCGCGCGCAATGCCATGGGGACCGGCCCGTATACGTGGAAAAGCTGGGCACCGGAGCAAAAGATCGAGTTTGGCGATAACCCCAACTGGTGGGGCAAAAAAGACGGAAACGTGACCGCCTACAACTACCTGCCGATCAAGGCCGATGCTACGCGTATTTCCGCACTCATTGCAGGTGACGTTGATCTCGTGACCGAAGTGCCGCCGCAGGACGTTGAGCGCCTGAAGAAAGACCCGAAACTGCGCGTGATGGAAGGCATCGAAGTACGCACTATTTTCCTCGGCATGGATCAGTTCAGCGACGAGGCGAAATACACCAACGTCAAGGGCAAAAATCCGTTCAAGGACAAGCGCGTGCGTGAAGCGCTCTCGCTCGCCGTGGATCGCGAAGGCATCAAGCGCGCCATCATGCGCGGGCTCTCGGTGCCCGCAGGCATCATGGTGGCTCCCGGCGTCAATGGCCATTCTGAGGACATCGACAAGGCCGAATACAACCCGGTCAAAGCGAAGAAATTGCTGGTCGAAGCGGGCTATCCCGACGGTTTCGAGTTGACGCTAGATTGCCCGAACAATCGCTACACCAACGACGAAAAGGTCTGTCAGGCTATTGTGGCCATGTGGGCAAAAATCGGCATGAAGCCGAAGTTGAATTCCATGAATTTCGCGCCCTACATCGCGAAGATTCAAAACTTCGACACCAGCGTTTACATGCTCGGCTGGGGCGTAGCGACCTACGATGCGCTGTACTCGTTGCAGTCGCTGGTTCGCACCAAAACCACCGGCGCTGACGGTAACTTCAACCTGGGTCGCATCAACGACACACGTCTCGACAGCATCATCGATCAGCTCAAAACCGAGCCCGATCTAGTTAAGCGCAATGCCCTGATCCGCCGCGCGCTCGAGCGCACCAAGGAAGAAAGCTACTACGTGACGCTGCATCACCAGATTCGTCCATGGGCGATGAAGAAAGAGGTCACCACGATCCATCGCTCCGATGATCGTCCGGAGGCGCGATTTGCCAAGGTTTCTGGCGCGGGTTCGTAATCGCTGGATCGGCTGCGAAAAAAGGCACCTTCGGGTGCCTTTTTTTATTGCGTGGAAGCGAGCTCTTTCGCCATACTGCGTTGGCGCAAGCGAAATATCATGTAGCCGACGACCACCAGATTTAGCAGGAGCACGAGCACATTTACCCACGTTGCCCTGTGCATCACGTGGCGCACTTCAAACGGAACATAGAGCGCGCCCGACAACGCAGCCACCCATTCGCCCCAACTGCGATCAAACCAGAGCCCATAAGCCTCAACCCAGCGCAGGGCAACATAGCCTGTCGCGAGCATCACGAACGAACTTACCGGCGTGCTGTTCACCTGATCGACGTATTGCAGAAGCAGCGACGGAAAATGCTGCGACGGATCAAGATCAAAGTGCCCGATGAGTGCCAGCGCAAGGTGGTGCAGATCGTGATGCAGCAAGCTCAACAGCCCGACTGCACTGGCCAGCGCGGCGAGGCCTTTGATCGCTTCAAACGCGGCTATGGCCCTTAGCGCGCCGCGTTCGCTTTTCGGGATTGCGGGCGCGGCCAGCTCAGTCTTGGGCATCATCGTTTGATGTTACGACGAATCGGTGTGTCCCCAAAGTTGACCCGATCCCCCACTGGGTCAAAAGCGTGATTCAGGCGAAGTTTTCAGCGACTGACAAACTTCAGCTTTTACGCCGATACCCCATCTAAATAACGACTAGGTAGCCATTTATTCAAAAATCGACTTTTGCAGAAAGCAAGATGTAACCTATATTTTCCAGGAAATTGAGAAAAATGCTGTTAACAAAAAAAGCCACAATAAAGTCAGCGTTCAAGCGCGCCGCGCCGTTTCACAAACCCCGGCGCTGACAACGCCCGCAAAATTTTATCCGCGGCACCGATCAGAAACATGTCGAGCGTCGGATCGCCGTCAAACAATACGCTCGTTAATGTGCCATGCAAATCGCATAAAAAAAGTGGCTGCGGTCCTTCCCTAATCACGTCTATACCAACAGGCACTGCGCCCTGGACTACTTAGCCATTTAGCGAACCAAGCGCCGGTGCTTCACACAAGATTGTCTTCGTCGGTATCAACCAACGCCGGGTGGTCTTGCGCGTAAATTTCACATCAATTCATTCGAAATATTCTCCTTAATAAACGGAATCCATCATGAAAAAAGTCCTCTCTTTACTCTCGGCGGCAGCCGTGTTGTCACTCAATCAAGTGCCCACTGCGAGCGCAGATATACCCGCGGCCTGCACGCACCTGACGCCACAAGCGTTCAGCGAATTGAACCGAACTTTGGAGCGCGCGAAAAGCCTCGCAATTGCAAGTTGCCCAACAGCGGGTTGCGGTGCAAACTATGTGCCGCAGTACATGATCGACGCAGTCGTCGCAGCACAGACAAGCCTCAGCACGTTCACCACTGCGCTTGCTGCAACCCCCTACGGCACACCGTACATTACAAACGCGAGCATTTCCGATGGTGTTTACGGCACCGCTTGGGACATGATTCCCTTGCTCTATCGCGCACGCTACTACTCCATGCTGAGTTCAATTTATGACCGCCACCCTGCCTCACGACAGGCGTTTGACGCCATCACGCACGCCATTGATCAGACCGAAGTCCTTGGTTTGCACGGTGGCAAGTGCTATGTCGACCAGTATGGGCCGTTCACGACGCCATTCTGATTCGGCTGAATGTGAAACGGCAGCGTGGGTTGCCGTTTCACACTTGCATTCCCCTCGACGCGTTGGGCGGTATTTTTTCGTTTGCGCGCCCGCCACGCTTGCCACGCGAGCCTGTTGTGCGGGGCGGCGTTACCGTCAATTCAATATAGGAATGGTTCGTGTGGCGTCAACGGAGAACTCCTATGAACTTTAGCCAAAATTCCAGTGTTGTTACCAATGCTTTATCGCAATCAACGGATGCGATAACTGCTCAAGTTCGCGTGCTATCTGACAGCGAATTGCTGCCGGTGGGGGATGGTGTCGCGACAGTGCAAAAAAGAAAAGATCGGCGATATCAAGAGCTGAGTTGCAGTAACGCTAAAAGCCGAACCAGATCGGGGCCAGCGGTGCACGCACCGTTCGTCCCGCGTTTGCTACCAATGTCTGGTTAGCTTGCGCTGCAGCGCCCTTGTCGCCAACCAACGCGTCAAGATAGTCAATCGTGCGATACATTGGATGATCAGCATTTGGATAGCGCGCTGTGGCCAGCTTTTTTACTTCGATCATTTCTGCTGCGGCGAGCCCACGTTGATCGTTGAGCATTAACAAATACGCGTGCAGTGCTCGCATCGGCATCAAATTTTGGTACGTCGCGCCCTCCACGACCGCGTCAACGATCCGCAATGCGGCCGCCACGTCGCCGGCCTTGGCAGCAGCGCACGCATCAACTGCAACAAGCCACGCAGTCTCGGGCGCAGCGGCGGGGATCTTTAGCGTTCGCATCAGCGCTCTGGCGCGTTCAACCGTCGTCATCTCTACTGCATCATCGGCGCGATCAAGCGCCACCATTTGCAGTTGCAGTAGCGTGCGCAACACCGTACGTTGTGGTGGTTCGTCTGAGGCTGGAACTCCCGCCAGCGCGCGCTTTGCGAATACTGCAGATTGCTGCTCGTTACCTGCCAATTGCGCACACAGAGCCGTTTTGGAAAAAATATCCACTGTCAGCGGATGTGTTTCACCGGAAACTCGCGCCCGAACTTCAGCCAGCTTTGCGTAGTTCTCGGCACATTGCGCATAGCGGCCATCAAGCCGCGAAAACTCGCCCGCAAACCAACGCGCTTTGAGCGCTAAATCTGCCTCTGAGCCAAGATGATCCTGCAGCTCGAAA
Organism: Burkholderiales bacterium; assembly: GCA_025352105.1. GTDB lineage: Bacteria > Pseudomonadota > Gammaproteobacteria > Burkholderiales > Casimicrobiaceae > Casimicrobium. Next base: position 18,317 of record JANXUB010000179.1, read on the forward strand.
ATCACTTGATCCAGCCGCGCGATGCCATCGGCAAGCTGCCCGGTCTGGCCGCGCGAAATTGCAAGATTGGTGCGAATCAGCAGCGCCTGAGAGCGACTGCCAACGGGCGGTGACTTCAAAAGCGGTTCAATCCGCAGCAGGATATCTTGTGCTTCCTGCAACCGGCGTTGGGCAGCCGCAGAAACCGAACGCCCGTTTTCAACCTCTGCAAAAAGCCAATGTGTTTCACCCAGTTGCTGCACCACGATGTCGCGCAGTTTGTTCAACATCCCATCGACCTCTGCATATCTGCCTTGCTTTTGGTAGGCATAGGCCATGTCTACCTTGCCGTTGACTACCGAATTACCAACTGGCCCTTCCACCGGCTCTATGGCGCGCAACGCTTCCTCGTAATGCTTGCCAGACTCGGGATACTTTTCGATGTCCAGTTCAGCGCGCGCCAGCGAATGCAAAATCCTCGCGCGCTCGATGGAGCGTATGCCGTACCTTTTTGCTGCTGCTGCCGCTGCGTCGGCAAGTAGTGGCGCTGCAGTCTGCGGCTGCGACAACGCCAAGTAAGTTTTGCCCAGCACCGCCTGTAACTCTGCCAGCGATTGCGGATCGTTCGTAAACTGTGCCGCCATCGTTTTCGCACCCGCGTCAAGCACTTCGCGGGCAGTGAGTTTGTCCCCCTTCACGTGCTCAGGGTCAGCGCCTTCAAACAACGTGACCAGATATTGATTGACCGCTTTTGCCTTCGCTGCTTCGGATTGCGCGGTGCGTGTGGCCGATGCTGCGATGGTCTCTGATTGCCTGGCCAAACGCTCGTTCTTCACAGCAAGCTGCTCGGATTGACGTGCCGCGGCGGTACTGGCGTCGGCACGTTGCTGCGCATGTTCCGCAACACCTTTAGCTTTCTCACTCTCGGTGAGTGCCGCCTCTGCTCGCGCGGTAGCCGCTTCCGCGAGATGACGCTGATCGATGGCGAGCTGCTTTTCCTGCGCCTCGCGCTGCGCCGCGCTCACTGCCTCGCTCCTTTGCCACAAACTCACGCCAAGGCCAACGACGATGGCCATTGCGGCAATGCCTGCGAATCCCGCTACCTTCCAGTTGCGCCGAAACCACAACCGCCAACGATAACCCCGGTCTTCCGCGCGAATCGAGATTGGCGTTTGCATAAGCCACGCGTCTAGATCGGCGGCGAAAGCGGTGGCGGTGGCGTAGCGTTCCGTGGGTGACTTGCGCAAAGCCTTTCCGATGATGGCGTCGAGGTCGCCCCTAAGACTTTTGGTGTCGGTGGGGGGCGTCATGTTGTCTGCGTGGGCAGCTTCGACGAGCTCAGTGCGAACGGAACCCGGCTCGGCGCGAACGGCATTCGCCCTAGCGCGAATGCTGTCCGAGGCCCTAGGCGCATCCGTATGCACCGCCGCAAATTCCTGCGCCACGCGATTGGATTCCCCTGCGAACGGCCGCTGCCCGGTCACCAAATGAAACAACATCACGCCAAGCGAATACACGTCACTCGCGGCTACTGTCGCCTGCCCCAGAATCTGCTCCGGTGCGGCGTATTCCACCGTTAAACCGCGCCCAGTCAACTGCGTCAGATTCGATGCCGTGTCAGCGCTGATCGCCTCATCCAGTGCAGCGGCGATACCAAAGTCCAGCAGCTTTACCGTACCGTCATGCGTCACCAGCACGTTCGAAGGTTTCAGATCTCGGTGCAACACCAGCTGGCTGTGCGCATGCTCTACCGCGCGCGCCACATCGCGGATCAGGCGTACGCGTTCGGCGAGCGTTTGCGCATGCGCCTCGGCGTACGCGAGCAGCGACGTTCCGTCCACAAGCTCAAGTACGATGTACGCCTGCTCATGCGCCACACCTGCATCAAGCAGACGCGCGATGTTCGGATGATTGAGCCGCGCCAGCACGGTGCGCTCGCGGGCAAAGCGCGCCGCCAGTCGCTCGGCAGGTAGATCACTGCGCAGCAGCTTGATCGCCGCGCTTCCTGCAAACAGGCCATCGCTCCTTACCGCTCGCCACACCTCGCCCATACCGCCTTGACCGATGCGCGCCACCAGCGTCCACGGCCCAAAGCGCTGGCCCGCGCTGTCAACGCCTGCGGATTCCAGCAACACCTGATTCAAGAGCGAGGTAAACGCCACGCCGCCCGCTGAACCGGATGATCCCTTTGAGGGCACGCGCGGCGCAGTCGGCAGTGACGACAACGCATTCGGCGAATCAAGTAGCGCGGCGAGTTCAGCGCCCAGCGCGGCATCTTCCGCGCGCGTCCGCTCAATCAGAGCCGCCCGCGCTGCCTCGTCCATGTCAAACGATTCGTCGAGCAGCGCCGACAGTCTTGGCCACGCTTCGGGGCGAAACGAAAATGCAGAATCAGATTCGGAACTCATTACTGCATAAACGCAAAGCGGTGTCCCGGCCTGCCACTTTTAATTGCCCGAAGCGCTTTGCGCCGATGGGTTGCCTACCCGCTGCGGCATCGCCATTTTTTTCGCGAGCAACAGCCGCGCTTTGGCCAGATCGCGGCCCACCGTGCGCTCGCTTGCGCCCAACTCCGCAGCCACCTCGGGGATGGTCAGGCCGGAAAACACGTGCATCTCGACAATTTGGTACAGCCGCTCATCAAGCGCTTTCAGCGCCTCAAGCGCGCGATCCAGATCGATCAGATCGGCCCCTTCCAACCAAGGCGACGGCGCAGCATCGGCGTGCGACATCGTGAGAAGCGTCACGCCGTTGCCACGTTTATCGGTGTGTTTCTCGCGCACAAAATCAATCACCACCGAGCGCAACACTTTGCCAACATACGCAAAAAACTGCGGCCGCGAACTGGTCGGCAGATTGTTGTTTTCCGCCATGCGCATAAAGCCCTCATGCACCAGCGCCGTGGCGTTCAGTCCGGTCAAACCACCCACCTGCGACAGCCGCACGCGCGCTAGCCGCTTGATGTCCGGGTACAGCTCGGCAAACAGCGTGCGCATTGCCGCATCGGCGCCACCCGCATCAATATGCCTCGGCTTGGCGGCGGGCGGCGAAGGGGGCGCAGCGTTGGAAGGGGTTTTGGATTGCAAAATTTGACCTCGCTTCACCGCATTGTGCAACGAACTGCGCTTACGGCGGGTAACTCATCGTGATTTTTTTGGCAGGACACCCCCAGCAATCTCGTTTATCCCTCCAGCGGCCCTCGCCCTCCTCACCGACCGTTCACCGGAGACATCCCCATGCACGCCTTTCGACCTGCTCATGTGCGCATTTTTTTCAGCAAGCTGATTGTGTGCATTTGCCTCGGTGCGGCGCTCACCGTGGGCAGCGCCTTCGCCCAAACCTGCCCCTTCGACGACGGTCATTCGTCGCTGGAGGTGGAGGGCTTGATCCTCACTCGCTACGCGCTCGGCATCACCGGTGCGCCGCTGGTGGCGAGCACCGGTATCAACGCGGTCGACGCACCCACCGTAGAGGCATCGATCAACTGTCCGAGCTGCGGTCTAAACATCACCGGCAATCCCTCGCTCACAGTGGCGGACGCGACGATAATAAGTCGCAAACTCGCGGGGTTCAACGGCGCTTCGCTCACTGACGGCGTCGCTCTTGGCAGCGGCACGCGCAACACGCCCGCAGCAGTGCAAAGCTTTCTGCTCTCAGGCTGCGGGGCAACGGGTGGCACTGTCACCAGCATCACGGCGGGAACCGGGCTCACCGGCGGTGTCATCACCGGCTCGGGCACGATTGCGGCGGACACGGCGTATTTGCAGCGCCGCGTGTCATCCGCCTGCACCGGCGGCAGTTTCATCACCACCATCGCGGCGGACGGCACCGTGACCTGCGGCACGCCGACCGTGGGCGGTGGCGGCACGGTGACCAACGTGGCCACCGGCGCAGGGCTCGCAGGCGGGCCGATCACGGCCACCGGCACCATCAACCTCGCGGCCACTCAATTGCTGCCGACGACTGCGTGCGCAGCGAACCAAATTGCCAAATGGAGCGGATCCTCATGGACGTGTGCAGCGGATGCCACCGGCGGCGCAGGCACGGTCACTAGCGTGGCCACGGGCACCGGCCTGACAGGTGGGCCGATCTCAAGCGCAGGCACCGTCGCGCTAGCCAGCAGCTATCAATTGCCGCAGAGTTGCGCTAGCAATCAGATTGCCAAGTGGAACGGGTCAAGCTGGATCTGCGCAGCCGATAACGATGTCAACAACGTGACGAATGACGCGCGTTATTTCAAGCAGGGCGGCAATGCGTATGGCGCACCCGCTGTGTTTGGCACGACGGATGGGCAGCCCTTGACGGTGGGGATTGGCGGAGGCACGGGCTTGCGGATTTCGGCCTCCAGCCTCGCTGATGCTCCGACCATCACTCATGGTTCCAGCGCGAACACGGCGTCTGGGATCAGCAGCACTATCGGCGGTGGCGGAAGCCCCGTCAGTGGCTGCTACAACGCCTTCTCCCAGCAGGTCAACAACCAGCCTTGCGCAAACTCAGCGGCGGGAGACTATTCAACCGTCGGCGGCGGCAGAGCAAACGCTGCAACTGGTTTATCGTCCGCAATCGGCGGTGGCAACGGAAACATCGCAAACGGACCGTTCTCGACCATAAGCGGGGGCAATCAGAACTTGGCTAGCAGCGACGCGGCAGGCGTTGGCGGTGGCGTTGCAAATATCGCCAGCGGTATTCGCTCGTGGGTCTCGGGTGGCGGTCAAAACTCATCAACAGGTTCTCACTCTTCGGTAGGCGGAGGCCTCGGCAACGTCGGTGGGGGTAGCTTTGCTGTCATTCCAGGCGGATGGGGCGCGGCCACCCGTCTTACCGGGCAGATGGCTCACGCATCCGGCTTTTTTGGAGCCTTCAACGCCCCCGTCGGTACCGCCCAAGCCAGCGAATACGTACTACGCGCAGAAACTACCGACGCGACGGTAACAAGCCTCTTTCTAGACGGCACCGCCGCAACGCTGCTGTTTGAAGCTGGTCGCGCGGCGTTGCTCGACATTCAGATCGTTGCGCTGCAAAACAACGCTGCGGGCAACATTGCAACGTGGTCGTTCAAATGCATGTATCAAGTCAATCCCGGCGGCAACGGCTTTGTCGTTCCCGCTGGCTGCGGCAAGACTGCGGTACAAAAAGATGGAACCGCCAGCACATGGGAGGCCACTGTTATCAAAGGTGCCTCGCAGGAACTGCTGATTACTGCCACCGGCGAGGCCGCCAAATCGATCCGCTGGGTCGCCACCGTGCGCGCGACTGAGGTCAAGTGGTAATCGCTCAATCGCGAATGGCAATTTTTCGCAGCGTGGGCACCCCGCACCTACCATCACTGCGCAAAAGAATTCCATTCGTTCGCCGTACTTTGATCAGCACGGTGTGCCCACCCTACAAAACCTTTCCAGACTTCCCCCTCGGCATTGACTAACTCGTTTTTTAATGGAGCCTTTCATGAACCAATTTATCTCTTCGTTGCAACGCAGCTTGTCGTCCCAATTCAAGGCATTTGCGCTGTCCGCTGCGCTGCTGGTCGCACCGGGCCTGGCGTGGGCCGATTTCTGCGACATTCCCAGCGCTGAGCCGCCGGGGCCACACATCCGTCAGCCAAATGGCAGCGCGCCGCCGCCGTCCCCGCCGCACATTCGCCGAATTGATCACGCCTGTGTTGCAATGACCAATCTCGGCTGCCGCGCGCTGCCGGGCGGTCGTAGTGGCTGGATTTGCCAAACCGAGGCGGCCACACTGGCCTGCGATGCGCTGAAAAAACAGGGCAAGCTCAAACAATGCGGTGGCCCCGGTCTGCCATCCGCCGAAAAATTCGCGGAGCAAGCCATGGGCCAATTAGGTTGCAAAAATTTGCCGGGCAAAACAGCGGAACCGCTCTGTTCCACACAAGCCGCTATCGAAACCTGTCAAGCCCTGCACGCGGCGGGCTATCTGAAAAAGTGCCATCCTTGAAATGAACATTCAACAACAGCCCGCCGCTTCGGCGACAGATTCACGCTCGACGGGCGCGCTGCATCGCCTGCGAGTAACCACGGCGATGTGCGCCGCGTCAATTGTGACGCTGATGCCCACGACCCGCGCACAGCAGGCGCAGCCGAAGCCCGCAGTGGCCGCGGCTGCGGCCATCGAAGGCATTCGCGCGACGGTCGAAGGCAAGCTATTTGTGGCTGCGGACATTTCAGCGTCGGCTTTCGTCATTGCAGGCAAGCCGTTCCTCAATGTGAACGGCAACTTTAGAGCTAAACCGGGCGCGCCGACCGCATCGCTCGGGTTCAACATAGCGGGTCGCACGCCGGGCACCTACGCGTTCGTACCCAACAGCGTTACCAGCACACATGGTCGCTACACCCGCGATCTGGTAGGTGCTGACCCGATGCTTGACGTTTACCTGTTCGATCAGGGCAGTGTGACGATCAGCAGTTATAACGCCGCAAATCACACGGTCAGCGGCACGTTTTCAGTAATAGCGAAGAACCGATCGGGCAGCCCGATCACAATCAGCGACGGGATTTTCTCGGACGTTGCGGTAGTGGATGTGGCGCGTTGATTCGCTTATTAAGCGAACAGTGACTTTTCCCAAACCCCGGCTTTCATTACACCGACAATCGCGTTTTCTGGCTCGCAAAGCAGCGTGATGTCTGCCGTCGGATCGCCATCCACGACCACCAAATCCGCATGCGCACCCGCCGCAATGACGCCCAGTTTGCCTTCCTGATTGAGCAACTTCGCAGCCACGCTGGTGGCGCTCTGCAAAATTTCTACCGGCGTTTGTACCTTCGAGCGCAGTCGCCATTCAATGGCCTGTTGCGGATGCATCGCGCCGAGCAAATCAGTACCGAATGCAATCGGAATGCCCTCCGCTTTGGCAATCGCGATGGCGCGGGTTCCGGCACCTTTCACGCGATCCAGCTTGCCGAGCATTTCATCGCTCCACGCCAGTCGTTTTCCCTCTTCGGCCAGCACGGCGTACGTCGCGAGCGTGGGCACCAGAAACGCGCCATGCGACTTCATCACTTTAGCCGTCGTCTCATCGAGTAAATTGCCGTGCTCGATTGAGCGTACGCCGCATTGCACGGCGCGGGTGATGGCGCGCGGCGAGTAGGCGTGCGCCATGACGTAGGTGTTGGCGGCGTACGCCTCTTCGCAAGCAGCCGTAATTTCTTCGAGCGAATACTGCGTCCCGTCGATCGGATCGGTCGGGCTCGCCACGCCGCCACCGGCCATGATCTTGATCTGGTTGGCCCCGTGGCGTAGCTGTTCGCGCACCGCGCGGCGCACCTCGGGAACGCCATCGGCCAGTGCCGGGAACAGCCCGAGCCCGGCGCAGGTGCAGATAAATTCCTGCACACCGCGTGGCCGAATGTCGGCATGACCGCCCGTCTGCGACAAAGGGCGACCGGCAATAAAAAGCCGCGGCCCGCGCAGATAACCCCGCTCAACGGCCAGCTGCACGCCGTAGTCTGCTCCGGCGGCGTCGCGCACGGTGGTGAAACCGCGCATCAGCATGCCTTCCATCACCTGCTTCGCCTGCGCGGTGATGAGCGACGGCGGCTGCATCGAGAGCTGCCACACATCGTGATGCACAGCCATCACATGCACGTGGCAATCGATCAGGCCGGGCAGCACAATGCGGCCCTTCAGATCGATGCTGTCGGTGAGGTCAGTTGAAATTTCGCCAACCGTGACCGACGCAATTCGCCCGTCAACGATGACGATGGTGCCCGAGGGCTGAACGACGCCGGTCACGCTGTCGAACACACGTGCGTTACGCAAAACCTGTCGTGTCATGTCTGTCACCCCGTTGCTTTCAGAAAATCAGAAAAAGTGTCGCTGCGCCGCAATAAAATCATGCCGTCAGCATACCGCCTGACAAAAATGCCTTACGTCAAACGCGGCAAAAAGATAAAAAGACGTAAACACTTAAGAAACCATGCCAAAAGTTACCCCAGATTTGTTTGAGCGCGCAGCGAGCGGTGACACGGACGCCATGAGCGCGCTCTACGCTGAACTGTATCCCGAAATCAAGCGGGTGGCGCGGTCGCGTCTCGCTCAGGTCGGCGGCGTGACTGGGCTCAACGCGACAGCGCTGGTTCATGAGGGCTTCATGCGCATGGCTGAGCGCGAGGGCTTGCAGGGCAACACGCGGGTTCAGTTTTTCGCCTACGTGGGCAAAGTGCTGCGCTCTATCGTGATCGATTTCGTGCGTGCCCGCGATGCCGAGAAGCGTGGAGGCGGCGCGACTTTGTTGACCATGTCGCACGCAGAATCTTCCTCCGATGCGCTGATGTCGGCGGTGGACGTCATCGCGCTCGATCGCGCGCTGGAGCGGCTTAAAGCGGTGGACGAAGGCATGTATCACACGGCTGAGCTACATTTTTTTTGCGGCATGACCATTGTCGAAACCGCCGAAGCGCGCGAGATTTCGACGCGAACCGTCAACCGCGAAATCACCAAAGCCCGCGCTTTGCTGGCTGAGTGGCTTGACGTTTCGCCCGCTTGAATCAGATTGCCCTGATACCACCGCCTGACACACAATCTCGATCAATCTCGTCTGTCTCACGGCGATGACTCCCGCCGATCCTCCCAGCTCACCCAACGCCCGCACCACTGACGATTCGGCCTTCGACGCGAGCTTCTGGAAAGCGGTCAACGCGGCGTTCGACGAGGCGCTGGAGTGCGACGAAATCGCCCGTCCCGCGTTTGTCCGGTCACTGCACGAGCGCGACGCCCGTGTCGCGCAGGAAGTGCGAAAGCTCCTGGGTCGCGCGCACGCACAAACGCTCGCCACCAGCTTTGTGCGCCACCCGCCGGCAAGTGCAAAAACCGACAACGCCGCAGCGGGCCTGACGACGCAGCTTGCGCCAGTGCTGGGTGACGGCGGTGAGCGCGGCTTTGATCACCTGCTCCAGCGCGCGTTAAGGGCCGAGCGCTCCCGTGCCAAAGATCGCCGTCATTCGGGGGAGCTCTGCGGCGCATGGAAGTTGCAGGAAGTCATCGGCGTCGGCGGCATGGGCGAGGTGTGGCTCGCGACCCGCGCTGACGGGCTGTATCAGGCCAAGGCCGCCGTCAAATTCCTGCGCGCCGATGGCGACACCGAACGCTTCGAAGCACGCTTTGCACAGGAGCGGGCTCTCCTCGCGCGGCTCAATCACCCTGGTATCGCGCGGCTCATCGACGCCGGGCGGCTGTTCGGGCAGCCATTTCTGGTGCTGGAGTACGTCGACGGTCAGCCACTGTTGAACTACGCCGCCGAACACGCCACCACCGTCGAGGCGCGCATCGCGTTGATCAGGGAAATTGGCGAGGCGGTGTCGTATGCGCATTCGCAATTGGTCGTTCACCGCGATCTGAAACCGTCGAACGTGCTGGTCACGCCAGGCGGGCACGTGAAGCTGCTTGACTTCGGTGTGGCCGGATTGCTCGATGACAGCGAACATGATGAGGCCACCACCTCTGAGGCCACCAAGATGGGCGGTCGCGGGCTCACCGTCGAATACGCAGCTCCGGAGCAAATCAGCGGCGAAGCCACGGGCGTCGCCAGCGACATTTATTCGCTCGGCAGCCTTGCCTATCACCTGCTATCGGGGCGTCGCGCCCATCTGCCCGAAAAATCAGGCCGCGCTGCGCTCGAATATGCGGTGCTGCACACAACGCCGGAGCGTCTTTCGTACGCCGCCAGCCATCACGATCACGCGACCGTCAAGGACAACATTCCCGCGCCGAGCAACGTCGAGCGATTGGAGGGCGACGTTGACGCCATCGTTGCCCGCGCCATCCGCATCGATCCAGCGGATCGTTACCGCACGATGGAGGCGTTCGTGGCCGATCTCACGCGCTGGATGGCGCATCGCCCGATCTCCGCCCGGCGCGAAGATCGCAGCTATCGTACGCGGCTGTGGCTGCGACGGAACTGGCTGCCGGTGAGCCTCACGGCGTCGTTATTTGTCGCGCTGGCTGCGGGGCTTGCGTTTTCGCTGTGGCAATATGATCGCGCCCGTGTTGAGGCAGCGCGTGCGGTCAAAACCGCCGACTATCTGGTCGAGTTGTTACGCAGTGCCGACCCGGACGTGCACGGCGGACAGTGGCCAACTGTGCTCGCATTGATCGAACAGGCGCAGAAGGATCTCGCCAGCAAGTTTGCTGACGACCCGAGCGTTGAGCAGCAGGTCGGCGTCCATGTGGCAACAACGCTGCGTCGGTTGTCGCGATTCAAGGAGGCGCTGCCGGTCGCTCGTCGCTCGGTGCTGTTGAGCGAAAAGCTCTACGGCGATCATGCCGAGGTGACGCGGCGCGCGCGGTTTTTGCTGGCCGACATCATGTACTGGATCGACGAGACCGCCGCCGCGCTCCCGCTTGTAGAACAGGCGATTGGCAAAGGCCCGCCGCCATCACTGCAAACTTGGTGGCGCGAGGCGATTTTGCTGCGGGCGAATATGCTCGCCGAGCTGCGACGCTTCAGCGAGAGCAACGCCGAATTCGATCACTACCTGACGCTGGTTCGCGGCGAGCCCCTGGAACAGTGGCTCGTGGCCGAGGCCGAGGTCGACCGCGCGCTGATGTTTAGCCGCGAGGGCCGCCGCACCGAAGCGCTGGCGTTACACAAAAAGCTGCGCCCGATTCTCGAAAATCCACCGCCGCACGCAAAACGCGTTGCGCTGAATGCGCTCACCAACGGCGCGTTTGAGCAGGTTCAGGCGGGCGATCCGACCGGCGTGGAGCCGCTCTTGCGCGAGGCGATTCGGCAGTGGGACGAGCTTGCCGGAAAAATCAATGCGAACAGCCTTGACGCGCTGCGCGACCTTGGCTTTTTCTACAACCGCTTTGGGCCAGCCGAGGGCGCGCTGGCGACGTCCGAGGAGCGGCTGACGCGCCTTCGTTCGGCACCGAGCGCTGACGCTGCCGCCGTTTTATTCGGTGAACTGGACCTGCTGGAAATTCGCACACGTTATTTGATGCTCGACAAGGCCGCGACGCTGGCCGAGGCATCGCGACTGACCGCGGCATTCGCGACGCTCGATGCAGCGAGCGCGACGCCCGAACAGAAGCGGCGCTTTCGGCAACGGGCTGCGCTCGTTGAATTGACCTACGACAAAGTTGACGGCACGGCCACCGCAATCGTCGCCGAAACGCCGCCCACAAACGACGTCAGCAAATTCGGCCGTACCGAAACCTCGCGCCGATTTATCCTGCAATCAATGCTCGAAAGTGTCAACGGAAAAGGCCCTGACGCCTGCAAATCGGCACTCGGCGCGGCGACCGCCTGGGGTACAGAAAGTCGCGGCTACGTGCTCGCTTCATACGCGCTCCGCGCCGCTGTTGTCTGCACGCTGGCTGGCGACCAGCGCGCCGCCGAGCTGGCAAAAAACGCCATCAGCGCCATTCCAAAAGAGCTGCCCGATGATCACCGCCTGCGCCAAGTCGGAACCTATGTTACGCAGCTGCAATCGGCGCGCGACAAGGCAGACGGCGATGCAGCGCTTGCGACGTTTGTCGCCAAGGTCAATCCGAAAGCGCGGATTGAGTTTTCAGCGTCACTGACCGGGCTGATTTTTTAGTTTTTCGAAAAAACATGCCGACGTGTCACTTTTTGCGGCAAAAGCACGTCTCTGTCAGTAATCCCGCGCTCAACCTCGACTGACGCGGGATTGATGCAGCCCCTTCTCCCCGAGTTGCTGCGTCGCTGGTATGCCGCGCCTTTCGCTCCCGCGACAGGTTGTGCCATTGGCAAACGCCGTCACGCTTCCCCGCGTCGACGGCGCGTGCGGAAGCAGTTCCTCCCTGCGCTTCGTGCAAAATCTTAAGCCCGCCTTCTGGCGGGTTTTTTTTGAGCAAGTGCTTTACAGCTTTTGCTTGAAATAACCTTTTCACTTGGGCTAGCGCCCAAATAAGCTTCAACCCGACTATTGTCGTATTTTCGGCTTAGCCCCCATTCAATGGTGCTTTCAGCTCAGAGCTGAATAAATCTATCGGAATTCAGGGACATTAAATTGCTCGTATTTGCGTTTTGTAAAAATATTATTCTTCATAACTTCGATTTAATGCGCTAATCAGCAATTTCCTTGCTTGTCGTAAAATCATTGCATTGCAACAAGGAATGATCATGCCCGCTACGCCCGCTGTACTCAACCGCCAAGTCGACGATGTCCGCATCAAGGACATTTTCGAGCTTGCTCCGCCCTCGCATTTGCTACGCGAATTCCGGCCCAGCGAAGCCGTCGAGCAACTGGTGTTTGACACGCGGCGCGACATTCACAAGGTGCTGCACGGCGCAGATGATCGCCTCGTCGTGATCGTCGGCCCCTGCTCAATGCACGACAAGAAGGCGGCGCTGGAATACACCAAAAAGCTCAAGGTGCTGCGTGACGAATTAGCCCACGATTTAATTGTCGTCATGCGCGTGTACTTCGAAAAGCCGCGCACAACAGTCGGCTGGAAAGGTCTGATCAACGACCCGTTCCTCGACGGCAGCTTCAAAATCAACGACGGACTGCGTCTCGCGCGCGAACTGCTGCTTGACATCAACGAGCTGGGCGTTCCGGCCGCCACCGAATTTCTCGACACGCTGACGCCGCAGTATTACGCTGACCTCATCTCGTGGGGCGCGATTGGCGCGCGCACCACCGAGAGCCAGGTGCATCGCCAATTGGCCAGCGGCATGAGCTGCCCGATGGGGTTCAAAAACGGCACTGATGGCAACATCAAGATCGCCGTTGACGCCATCAAGGCAGCCGCTGCACCCCATTTTTTCCTGTCGGTAACCAAAGGCGGCCACAGCGCCATCATTTCGACCAACGGAAACGAGGATTGCCACGTCATCCTGCGCGGCGGCAAAGGCCCGAACTACGACGCCGCCAGCGTCGAGGCGTCAGGGCAGGAGCTCGCCAAGGCGGGTTTGCCGCAACACATCATGATTGACTTCTCGCATGCAAATTCGAGCAAGCAACACGACAAGCAAATCGAAGTGTCAGCCGATGTCGGACGCCAAATGGCGGCAGGAGACGAGCGCATCTTCGGCGTCATGATTGAATCTCACTTGAACCCCGGACGTCAGGATTTGATCCCCGGAAAAGAGCTGGCTTATGGAGTCTCCATCACCGACGCGTGCATTGACTGGGCCGCCACCGAAGGCGTGTTGCGTCAGTTGGCAGCGGACGTGCAAAAGCGGCGTCTGTCGCAGGCAGAATAGGCATTACCCCTGTAGGAGGAGCTCTGCCGCGACCACGGTAGCGAAGTCATCGAAGGTCGCGGCAGAGCCGCTCCTACAGTGCCTTACGCCCGGAGAGCGCCGCGAAAACCCCAAGCGCGATGAACGACACGCCCGCCGTCACTCGCGCAACGCCGCCTGCGGCTTTGCTGTTGGCGAGTCGTGGCGCAATCGCTCCGGCGAGCAACGCGTACGTCGCATCGGTCACGGCGGCGATCAGCACGAACAGCGCGCTGAGCCACAGCGCCTGCGACAGGGCGACACCGCCGTTCGCGCCCCCCATGTCTGCGCTCATGAACTGCGGCAAAAAAGCCGTGAAGAAAATCGCGGTTTTCGGGTTGAGCAAGGCCACGACGAAGCCGTCGCGAAAGATCGGCCAGAGCGGCACGAACTTGAGCGCATCCGTCGCAGCCACGGAGCCCTTGGCGCGCAGCGCCTTAATCCCAAGATAAATGAGATAAGCCGCACCCGCGTATTTGACGACTTCAAACGCCAGCGATGACGCCGCAAACAGCGCCGCCAGCCCCATCGAAGCCGCCACCGCGTTGCCAAAATTGCCCGCCGCCACGCCAGCGACCGACGCCAAACCAGAACGCCGCCCCTGAGCCACACTTCGGGTGACGATATAGAAAACGCCCGGCCCCGGTGTGACCGCGAGCACGAAGCTTGCAAGCAGAAACACACTGAGCAGGGGCCATGGCGGCAACAGGTCGGACATCACGGCAACGCCTCACACGAATAAACTCACTTAAATGTCACGAATCGTATCAACTTATCAGCGCCCATGGTGGCTGCCGACGGGCCACCTGCAAAGCATTTATGCGCAGTGGTTGCCGCGCCCGAAGATCGCTTATCGCCGCGAGCGGCTGGAGCTGGCTGACGGTGATTTCATTGACCTGGACTGGTCGGACGGCCCCAATCCAGAAGCACCACTGCTCGTGTTCTTTCACGGGCTCGAAGGCTCCAGCGATTCGCAATATTGCCGCACCACGATGGCGGCGGCCCACACTCGCGGCTGGTCAGGCATGGTGGCGCATTTTCGCGGCTGCTCGGGCGAGCCCAATCGCCTTCCGCGCTCATACCACTCGGGCGACAGCGAACATTGCGACATCGTACTGCGCGAAGTGCGTTCGCGATTCCCGGACCGCAGCGTGCTTGCGGTCGGCGTATCGCTTGGTGGCAATGCATTGACCAAATGGTGCGGTGAGCAAGGCGACACGGCGCATGAGTTCGTGAGCGCTGCGGCGTCCGTGTCCAACCCGCTCGATCTGGGTATTTCCGCTGAAGCCATCCTGCATTTCAAGAACTGGATTTTCAACAAGTACTTCATGGATGCGATGGGCGCGAGCTACGCCGCACGCATGGAAAAACATCCGCATTTGCGTGAGAAAGGCTTTCTCGCCAAACCGAAAAACTTCCCGCAATTTGACGAGCACTACACTGCCCCGATGCACGGCTACACGAGCTCGTGGGACTATTACTACCGCGCCTCTTCACGCGGTTTCATCGCAAAAATCCGCATCCCATTTTTGCTGCTCAACGCTATGAACGATCCCTTCGTTCCATCGTCGCTGTTTCCGAATGCGGCTGAAGTGCCGGACAACATCACGCTCGAACAACCGGTCGACGGTGGCCATGTCGGGTTCGTCACCGGCTCGTTTCCTGGCAAGCTGGATTGGCTACCCGAGCGGTTGTGCGAATTCTTCCAGGGCGCATTAGCGGCAAAATAGGCGTGTGTCCCTTGTAGTAGCGGCTCTGCCGCGACCTGCATTCATCCAATTGCAATGGGTCGCGGCAAAGCCGCTTCCACAACAAAATCCAAACAAGAGTCATTCATGCAACTCCCTTCAGAAATCTTCAAGGCCTACGACATTCGTGGCATCGTTGGCAAAACGCTCACGCCTGAAATCGCCTACGCGGTTGGGCAATCGCTGGGAACGCTGTCGCTGGAGCGCGGCGCGTCATCCATCGCGGTGGGACGTGATGGACGACTGTCGGGCCCTGAGCTTTCGCAGGCGTTGCGCGACGGGATAGCTTCAACCGGTTGCAATGCGATTGATATTGGCATGGCACCGACCCCGGTCTCCTACTTCGCGGGCCACGTGCTTGGCACAGGCTCCTGCGTGAGTGTCACCGGTAGCCACAATCCGCCGGATTACAACGGCATCAAGATGGTCGTTGCTGGTGAGGCGATTTGGGGCGACACGATTTTGTCGCTGAAGACACGCGCCGAATCGGGCGACGTGAAAGTCGCGGCACACGGAAAAGCGGGCACGCAATCAACCGCTGACATCAACGATGCCTATGTCGCCCGCATCGTTGGCGACGCCAAACTGTCGCGCCCCATGAAAATCGCAGTGGATTGCGGCAACGGTGCGGCGGGCGTTCTCGCCCCGAAAATTTTCCGTGCGCTCGGCTGCGAAGTCGTAGAAATGTTCTGCGAAATCGACGGCAACTTCCCGAACCATCACCCCGATCCTTCGAAGCTGGAGAACCTTCAGGACTTGATCAAAGTCGTCAAAGAAACCGACGTTGAACTGGGCCTCGCATTCGATGGCGATGGTGACCGTCTGGGTATCGTCACCAAATCCGGCGAAGTGATTTTCCCCGATCGGCAGATGATGTTGTTTGCGGGCGATGTGTTGTCGCGTAACCCCGGCGCAACGATCATTTACGACGTGAAATGCACGCGCCTGCTCGACAAATACATTGTGGATCACGGCGGTGTGCCGCTCATGTGGAAGACCGGCCACTCGCTGGTGAAGGCCAAGCTCAAGGAGACTGGTTCACCGCTCGCAGGCGAGATGAGTGGACACATCTTTTTCAAGGAACGTTGGTACGGTTTTGATGACGCGATTTATTGCGGCGCGCGTTTGCTTGAGATCGTTTCCAAATCGGCCGATGCAAGCAAAGTGCTTGAGGATTTACCGAATGCACCGTCCACGCCAGAACTGAATTTGAAATGCGCAGAAGGCGAGCATTTCACGTTGATGGAGCAACTGAAAGTGACCGCAAAATTTCCGACCGCGACGCGCATCGCAACGATTGACGGCATGCGCGTGGAATACGCCGACGGCTTCGGGCTTGCGCGTCCTTCCAACACCACGCCCGTCATCGTGCTCCGTTTTGAGGCGGACACGCCAGAGGCGCTGAAGCGAATTCAGGATGATTTCCGCGGCCAGTTTGCTCGGGTCAACCCCGAACTGGTTCTGCCGTTTTAGTCCTACACTCGCGGTCAAATTAAGTTCAGACCGCGTTCATATTTTTCGGAGGAATTTCGCATGCATTTCATCAAGACAGTCACTGCCGTCGCCGCTGCCCTCGCCGCCAGCGTCACGTTTGCTCAGGCTTACCCAACGAAGCCGATCAAAATCATCGTGCCCTTCGCGCCGGGCGGCACCACCGACATTGTGGCCCGCATCATGGCCGCAAAAATGTCGCCGATTCTGGGCCAACCGGTCATCGTCGAGAACCGCGCGGGCGCGGGTGGCTCGATCGGCGCGAACGAAATCGCCAAAGCGCCGGCCGATGGCTACGTTATCGGCATGGGTTCGGTGTCGACGATGGGCACCAACATCGTCGCCTACAAAAATAACAAGCTTGATCCGCTGACGCAGTTCACGCACATCACGAACTTGGCCTCGGTGCCCGGCATCATCATCGTCAACAAGAACTTTCCGCAGAAAGATTTCAAGTCGCTGGTCGCAGAACTCAAGGCCAACCCCGGCAAGTACAGCTACGCCAGTTCGGGCGCAGGCGCGGTGGGTCACCTCGCGATGGAACTTTTCCTGGTCGAAACAGGCACCGACGCCCAACACATTGCCTACAAGGGCGCAGGCCCAGCCGTGACCGACGTCGTGGCGGGCAACGTGCCGATCATGTGGGACAACCTGTCGTCGTCGCTGGCGCAGATCAAGGCGGGCAACTTCGTGCCTATTGGCCTTGCTTTCCCGCGACGCATTCCGCAGTTGCCGAACGTGCCGACATTCGCCGAACTCGGTTTGAAAAACTATGAGGCAGACACCTGGTTCGGTTTCGTCGGCCCAGCCAACATGCCCAAAGACGTCGTCAAGAAAATTTACGACGCCTCAATGACCGTGCTGAAAGACCCCGACACCATCAAGAAATTTGAAGACAACGGCGCCTTCGTGATCGCCAGCACGCCGGAACAGTTCACCGACACGGTGAAGCGCGAAGTGGCTAAGTGGAAGCGCGTGGTCGACGCGAAGAAGATCTCGCTAGAGCTCTGAGCCCCGTAGCCACAAAAAAAAAGGCCCGCGATGCGGGCCTTTTTTTTTACTTCTTCACACGCTGAGCCGCACCACGTCGCGCGGCTCCGTCGTTCATTTGCTGGTCAGATTGACGCCAACATCGGAATGGCGACGTTCAACAAAATGTAGAGCAATAGCATCAACACAAAGCTCATGACATCAAAGAAAACGGTGACGTCCTTCTTGTCCTCCCGCCCTTCAAAGAAGTATTGATAAATCACCGTCTGCACGATGGCCACCATGATGAATCCCGCGCCGATCCAGTTGATGTGATCGGCCAGCGTCGCAACGCCGGTATCAGGAATCAAAGTCGACGTGATGTACATGTTGGCCACAGCAGCGAACAACGAACCGCTCACCAGCGCGACGCGCTCCGCCGACGACTTGACGAAAAAACCAAGCAACGCGGTGAACACGGCACCGAACATCACGACGAACATTTTTGTGTGCAGGCTCCACGTGGGGCGCGCGATCCAGACAGAATAGACAAACTGCGAATAGGTGGCTCTATAGGATTGCGACAGTTTCGGATTGCCGCGCGAGGTTTTGTATGAGCTCGGTCTGACGGCTGCCTGCTTGTCGATAATGTGAAACCCTTGAACCGCGACGCGCGGGCTGGTGTCCGATGCGCCGGTATCGGGCACAAATTTGAGCTGGTACGACTGTGCACCCCAGTCTTCGATTTCAATCGTTAGCAGATGATCGTTTCGCGGAAATCGCGACACGTCAAACGTCTTGGTGATTTGCGCAGTAACGCGGTACAGGGCGTAGTGCTTATCGCCATCATCCTGCTTCTCTACGGCGGTCCTCACCAGCACTTCACCATTTGCCAGATGAAAGCTCTCGCCAGGATTGAGATCAGGGCCGACCCAGTTGAACCAAACGTAAAAGTCAGCTTTCCACGAGGAATCAATAATGGAAAATTCCGGCACACGATCCAGATAAACGCCGATTTTTACCTCTCGCGGCACGTCTTTTTCATGACCCGGCGGCGGCGTGGTTTCTGGCTCATTCGATTCTTTTTGATGCCCACCGGTGGCTAGATGGAAAGTCTGAACGGCGAGCGAATCTTGCCGAATGTCGTACTGCTCTTTGCCCATCACCCAGAGCGTTAGCAAACTGCCGACAATCAGAAACGCAGCCCAACTGAGCAGAAAGTTTTTTTCGCCACGCGTGAACGTGGGCCATGTGGAAAATAAGTTCAACCTGACGCTCCGCCATTAATCAATATGAACAGGTTTAAACCTGCATTTTCCACTTGGAAACGACCGTGAGCAGCGCGCCCACACCGAGAATGTGAAGCCAGAAGAAAAGCGCAATATCGACAAACGCGCCGAGCGGCGGACTGCCTGGCAAACTGTTGCGCACAGCGGGAATCACGAACAAAAGTGCCGCCATCCAGACCAGCATGCCGAACTCCACTTTGCGACCGTGCAACGCAACGTGTTTGGCAACGCTTACAGCGCTCCACACCACCAGAGACAGCGAAGTCATCGCCATAAGCGCCAGAAAAATAACAGTCAGTGATCGGGAGAACTCATAGGTCAACACCACTTGCTGCTTATCCTCGGCGGGTGCCGCTTTGGCGCTAGCTGAAAAACCGTGCATCACCTTGTCGAGATCGATTTTCGCCAACGGACTCGCCGTGCCGTCACGCTTGACTTTGACCAGAAACTCGCCGCCATGCTTGTCGAACGGATACTCCAGCGGATCACCGATCTGAATCGGAATATTGGCTGACCATGGCGCAGGCGAATCACCTTTTTTAAAAGTGTGTGAGAGCACGGCAGCGCCGGTGTCGAGCTCAAGTGAAATGTCGGAATTCAACCGTCCGCGTGTTGCGACATCCGGCGAGGTTAAGTCCGGCAAGAAGGTGAAGGTGGCGATGTCGCGCACCAGATCAGCGTTCAAGAGATTGACGTCAATGTGCAGCGCTTTGTCATCGATGCCTATCAGTTGCGTTTTCGGGTGTCCTTCCCTTGAGAACATCAAAAATACGGACGCGTACGCGATCACAAATAGCGCGGTCAAAATAATCAGCGGATGCCTGGAAAAGAAGCTGGGTTGGTCGCTCACAGGAAGCTCCTTTTATGTTCTGAAGTTGTCGCGACGCGCAAGGGACGTGCGCGCCATCATAAGAACATTCTTTAATGTATAGCGAGCCAAAGTCAAGGCGCAGACAAGACCGTACGCTCATAAATGGAACACGCGTTGCAACGTGTAAGCTTTCTTGCATACTTTCGCTTGAACAAACGCTCCTTTACCTCCCCGCCGTCGTCGTCATCATCATCGCGACTCCAGGGCCGGACATGCTGATGTCATTGTCGCGTGGGTTAACGCAAGGCCCATCGGCTGGGATCGCGCACGCGCTCGGTACGGGCTTGGGCATCATGGCGCATTCGCTGCTCGCCGCGTTGGGCGTGAGCGCGCTCCTGACTGCAAGCGAAACCGCGTTTTGGGCGATGAAACAGATCGGCGGTGCTTACCTGATTTATCTGGGCATCCTGCATCCTGTCGTGGCGCAACGCGTCGGTCATCGCAAGCTTCGCATCGCAACGATCACCGCGGATGACGACTTTCTGGCGCGGGTTCGTGACCAATTTACTGAATCCGAAAGTCGCGCTTTTTGTGCTCGCCTTCGTGCTGCAGTTTGTGCAGTCGGCCCAAGCAAATGCGTCCATGCCCTTCGTGCAAATGCTGCTGCTGGGCGCGATTTTTTCGGTGCTGACAATCGTCGCCTACGGAGCGCTGGGGGCGGCGGCGGGCGGCGTCAGTCGCTGGCTGGCGGCGCGTCCAAGCAACCTGCGAAACGTCAATCGGGCGAGTGCTGGTCTCTTCATCGCGTCGGGGGCGGCGGTGCTTCTGCTGGATCGTCGGCGATAGGCTTTACGAATACAGCTTTTCCCTGAAATCGCCGTTTCACTTGGGCTACCTGTCATTTCATGCGTTTATCGACTATGACAATTATTCGCTGCCAACCCCATATCAAACGGTCACTTTAAGACAAAGCTGTCTCGCCATTTGCCAGGTTGTCGCGCTCCACTATTTTTCCTGCCAATCCTTAAACTTCGCCGCCAGCTCGTCGGCCGCGCGCACCATGACGTGCACGTCGGTGCCAACGCCGAGTAGTGTCGCGCCCTGCTCCAGATATTTCGCGGCGTTACCGTCGGTGCTCAGAATGCCGATGGCCTTGTTCGCCGCTTTGGCGACGGCAAAAGCCTTGCTGATTTCGGCCTGAACTTCGGGGCCGTTGGCGAGACCGCGATAGCCCAAACTGGCGGCGAGATCCGACGGGCCAATGAACACGGCATCGACACCCGGCGTGCGGCAGATCGCGTCCAGCTCAGCCAGTGCTTCCGGCGTTTCAATCTGCAAAATGAGGCCAATTTCATCGTTCGCGCGGGCCATGTAATCCTTGTAGCGCGTATAGCCTCCGCCGCGTGTGCTGCCTGCCACGCCGCGTAGTCCCTGTGGCGCAAAGCGCGTGTACGACACTGCTTCGGCCGCCTCGGCCGCGCTGCGGATGTTCGGGATCATGAGATTGGTGACGCCGGTATCGAGCGCGCGCTTGATCGTGGTCATGTCGTTCGACGGCACGCGCACCACGGCGTGCGTCGGCGAGTTTTTTGTTGCCAGCATCAGCATGCCGATGGTCGCGAGATCGGTCGGCGAATGCTCCATGTCGAGTAGCAGCCAGTCATAGCCCGATTGCGACACGATCTCCGTGATCGGCAAATGCGCGAAGTTGCACCACAGCCCGATCAGCACCTTGTTGGCGGCCAGCTTTTGTTTGAATGTGTTGACGGGCAGACTGTTCATGCGGTTGCGTTCCCTGCGTTATGGCTATTGAAGTTCGAATATATTGTGAGTTGATGTTCGAGCGCTTAACCAGCATCAATAATCAGCGTTAACAACAAAACAATTCAGGGAGATTGCGATGCGACACAACCAGTTGGGTGATCGAACGACGTGGGGGTCGTTGATTGCCGCCACTCGCGTCGTGTTGCTGGCCACAGCTAGCGCCGTAACCGTAACCGTAACCGCACTCGCACCGACCGCTCTATGGGCGCAAACCGATTATCCCAATCGTCCTGTCACGCTGATCGTGCCCTATCCACCGGGCGGTGCCAACGATGCCATTGGTCGCTTGATCGGCCAAAAACTGGGCGAAGCGCTCGGACAACCTGTCATCGTTGACAACAAGCCCGGCGCAGGCACCACCATCGGTGCCGCTGCCGCCGCCAAGGCCGCGCCCGATGGCTACACCATCGTGCTTGGTTCGCTCGCGAGCCATGCCGTGAGCCCGCATCTGATCGCAAAAACCGGCTACGACGCGTTGCAGGATTTCGCGCCGATTGGCTTGATTGGTGTCGCCCCGACGGTCGCCACGGTGAACAAGGAATCCAGCTTTACAACGCTCGCCTCACTCGTCGAAGCAGCGAAGGCGAAGCCCGGCACCGTCAACTACGGCTCGGCTGGAAATGGCTCACCACCGCATCTGGCGGGCGAGCTTTTCGCGCAAACATCCGGTGCCAGCCTCACGCACATTCCGTACAAAGGCGGCAATGCGCACACCATGGATTTGATGGGCGGTCGACTGCAAGTGATCTTTGACACCACAACCGGCGCGATGCCGCTGTTGAAGGGCGACAAGCTGCGCGCACTAGCCGTCGCCAGCCCGACGCGTCTGCCCGAGTTGCCGAACGTACCGACCTTTGCCGAGTCCGGCTATCCGGGCTTTGAGGTCAACGCCTGGTATGCGCTGTATGCGCCCGCGAAAACACCTGCGACCATCGTGAACCGTCTGAGCGCCGATCTCGGCAAGGTGATACGTTCACCCGATGTCATCGAAAAATTGCGCGGTCTCGCCGTTCGCCCCAACTATGGCAGCGCGCAGGAACTCGCTGCCTTCACCGCTTCCGAATACGCGAAATACGGAAAGATTATTAAGACAGCGAATATCAAGGCAGACTGATCGGACGCAGTTCGCGCTCGCTCGTAAAGCGGCGGGCCTGCCCTGTCAGCGGATCAACAAACGCGAGCGTTTTCGCCAGCAACTGTAGCGGTTGATCAAAGTCGTCGGTGTGATGCAGAGCGAGCAGCGTTGGATAAATTCGGTCGTTGACGATGGGGATTGCAAGCGCGGCCATATGCGCTCGCAACTGATGTTTCTGTCCGGTGATGGGTGCGAGCGCATAGCGGGCGAATGCGCCATGTGTCTCGATCACATCAATGCGGGTTTCAGCGTTTGGCTCGCCAGCCACTTCGCGCATCTGCATGAAATTGTTGCTCTCCTGCAGGCGACTGCGATACGTCATTGGAAACGTCAGGTCAGCACCAACAGAGGCAATCGCCTCATAGCGTTTCTCCACAAGGCGATCACGAAACAGTCGCTGATACGCGTCGCGGGTCGCGGGTTGAATAGTGAACAGCACCAGTCCCGCCGTGTCGCGATCAATGCGATGCGCAGGCGATAAAGTGTCGATGCCAAGCTTCTTCTTGAGCCGCACAAGGAGCGTCTCCTGCACAAACCGCCCGGCTGGGACGACGGGCAAAAAATGCGGCTTGTCGGCAACCACAATGTAGTCGTCCTGAAACAAAACCCGCTCTGCAAACGGGATGTGCGGCTCGTTCGGAACACTGCGGTAGTAGTAAATTTTTGTATGCGGAACGAACGGCGACTCAGCCGTGACACGCTGGCCCGCCTCGTCAATCACCTCGTCCGCAGCCATGCGTGCCAGCCAGTCATCACGCGAAATGGCGGCAAATCGTTCCGACAGAAAATCAAGCACCGTGCGCCACGCGCCGGACTGCCTTGATGGCAGCGCAACGCAACTGGCGCTGACACCATCGCGCGTGGCGAGAATCGCAGTTTGAAAACGCTGCAAATCAGCCCGCCAGATCGAGCCGCTTCGCTCGAGCGATGCGCCATTCACCGTCAGGTTCCTGCGCATAAACCTCTTCGTACGTCGTCGCCGTTTCCTGCAATTTCGTGTCGAGCGCAATGCGGTTATCGAACACGAAACATTCGCCCTCCCAATCCTTCTCGGCATCGGGCATCGATTGAAAATAGTTGAGGATGCCGCCCTCCAGCTGCACCACGTCGAGCCCCAGATCCTGCATCCATGCGCTCGATTTCTCGCAACGAATTCCGCCTGTGCAATACATCGCCACAGTCTTGCCCTCCGCCTTCCATGTGGGTGCGTTCGCTTCAACATACTTCGGAAAATCGCGAAAGTTCGGCACCAGCGGATCAATCGCGCCTTTGAATTTTCCGAGGCGATATTCGAAGCTGTTTCGATTGTCGATGACCACCACATCGTCTCGCGCCATCAGCTCCCGCCACTGCGCGGGACTCACGTTGTTCTCGCCATTGGCATCGGGCCGCACGCCATCAATCCCGAAGGCCACGATCTCGCGTTTGACATGAACGCGCATCTTGAAAAAAGGTCGCGACGTGCAAGCGCTCCGCTTGAACGCGATTCCTGCAAATGCGTCGTTGAAGCGCGCGTCGTGCACAAGCGAGTCTTCAAACACTTCCAGCACCGACGCTGTCCCCGCGACAACGCCGTTGATTCCTTCGCCTGCAACCAGAATGCTGCCCGTCAATGAGCTCGCAATGTCGCGCAACGCCACCGCTACGGCGTCGGGATCGGGCAATTCGACAAACTTATAAAACGCGGAATGAAAGAGCATGAAAGAGCACGTTGTGAGCGGCGCAGAATTCGGGATGAGATCAATTCTCTCAATTGTCCGGCTCCTGCCGGGCGTCTCAGGCGGAGCACTTTGAATTGCGATAATCGCACATGACAATCGCCCCCTTAGCGCCAGATGAGCGCCCCGCCCCCGACGATTCGTCGAAACCGTACGCACTGCTGACACCGGACACAGTCCTCAACGCGCTCGAATCCGTCGGTCTGCGCGGCGACGGTCGCCTCATCGCGCTGAACAGTTACGAGAACCGCGTCTATCAGGTTTGGCTTGAAGAGCCCGAACCGTTTGGCGTGAGCGTCGTCGCCAAGTTCTATCGCCCGCAGCGCTGGACGACTGCTGCAATTCTCGAAGAGCATGCCTTCGTTGCGGAATTGGCGGAGCGCGAAATTCCCGCCGTGCCGCCGATGCTGCTCGGTGGCAAATCGTTGAACGAGTTTGAAGGTTTTCGCTTTTCAGTAACGCCGCGTTTGTCGGGCCGATCCCCCGAGCTGGACAACATGGAAACGCTCACCTGGATGGGCCGATTCATTGGCAGCATTCACGCGATTGGCGAGCTGCGTCCTTTCTGCGAGCGCCCCACGCTTAACATCGAATCCTTCGGCACCGAGCCGCGCGCGTTTGTGCTCGAAAATAATTTCATTCCCGCTGATTTGTTGCCCGCTTGGTCGAGCGTGAGTGCGATGGCACTCGACGGAATTCGCGAAATTTTCGAGCGCGTAGGCACAGTGAAATCGATTCGTCTGCACGGCGATTGCCACGTCAGCAACGTGCTCTGGAACGACAGCGGCCCGCACTTCGTGGATTTCGATGACTGCCGCATGGGGCCGGCGGTTCAGGATTTGTGGATGCTCTTATCCGGTGACCGCGACGCCATGCAGGGACAGCTGGCAAGCATCATCAAAGGCTACGAAGACTTCTGCGAATTTGATGACCATGAATTGCAATTGATCGAAGCGCTTCGCACGCTACGCCTGTTGCACTATTCCGGCTGGATCGCCCGCCGCTGGCACGACCCCGCGTTCCCCGCTGCATTTCCGTGGTTCAACACGCAGCGCTACTGGCAAGACCGCGTGCTGGAATTGCGCGAGCAGATTGCGGCGATGCAGGAGCCGGGTTTGCGGGCGGCAATGTAGAAAAAACGGGGCCCTTACGGTCGGCCCAGAAACAGGTACGCGCTGCGTCGCGCGCCGCTCGCCTGGCCGTAGCCAAGGTAGAACGGGCCAATCGAGGTGTCTAGCCCGAGAAAAACGCTGCTGGCGTAAATGCGTTTGGCTTCGGCGTTAGGCGTGTTCGGCGCGTCCGTGCTGCCAACTTCGGGCGAACCGCCCAGATAAATACCGCGCCCGAATGCCGGTAACGAGCCGACCTTTCGGAAGCCCATGACTCTGAAAAGCGCGATTTGATCGGCGCGCAATTCGTTGGCGCGCAGGCCTGAGAGTTGCAGAAAACCACCGAGCTCAAAGTACGGGTAAGCTGCGGCTAATTTGCTGTACGAGCCGCCGAATTTGAGCGCCACGTCCGCCGTGTTTTCGCCAAAGGTTTTGGCGTATTCGGACGACCACTGATAGCGGGAGAAACTGCTGCTGGCACCGAACGCGGTAAGCGCACGATGCACATTCGCCTCCACGCGATAACCGCTGCGGGCAAACGTGGCAGAGTCGCGCTGATCGATTACGACTCCGGCCTGAAGGCCAGACTCGTTAGAGCGCACGCCCGAGAAGCTCAGATCCCCAATAGTCGGCGAAATGCTGACGCGCTCGAACAGCGGACCGATTCGAAATTCGCCGTAGCGACCGAACGCTGCACCGAGATCAAGCGAGGCTCGCGTGTCGATGCCGCTGAACTGCGCAATGGGCCGACTGGTGTTGCCATCAGGCAAACGCGTCGACACATTGGCGACGCGCCGACGCTGCTCCGCCCCGGCGCTCAGAAACAGTATTTCCGACGGCAACAACGGCTGATACAGCTCTGTCGACAAGCGTTGCGAGCGGCCGATTTGCAGCTCGTTTCGCCACTCGGCGCCGAGGCCATTCAACCAGCGTCGCGTGTGGTTTGCGACGAAATTAAATTCGCCCTGACCTTTGAAATCAGTCCCGAGATTCAGGCCAAAACGAAAGTAATTTGGGCCCCATGATTTCTACTGAACGTTGATCAATAAAACGTTGCGATCACGCTCGGTAACGATGCGGTAATCCAGCCGCTCAAAGACGCCGCGACCGTCGAGCCACGCCAGATCACGCTCAATCTGATCGCGCGCAAAAGGCGCGCCAGCCGCCACCGAAAGTTGGGCGCGAATCGTTTCTGCGCTGGCGAACGTGCCGCCTGCGACGCGAATTTCATCAATCCTCGTTGGCGTTGACACGCGTCGCTGCACCACCAGTTGCGCGATGTATTCGGTAGGCGAAAGCGCATAGGACGATAACAGCGGCAGCACACCGCGCGTCGCCTCCGCCCCGCGGTTGATCGCGTCGGCACCGAGCTTGAAATCAGCGGCAGTAATCTTTGACAGATCGGGCACCACCAGAACGTCGGTCGGTTTCAGCGACGCGATCGAGGTGCGCACGTTTTGTTCGGTGAGGATGTTCAACATCTGCAATCCGATGCCGAGGATCGAGCCTAATTGTTCGCGCGGCAAGAGCGGCGTTCCGATGTTGACGGCAATGACAATATCGGCCCCCATCTTGCGCATCACGTCGACCGGCAGGTTGTCCACGAGCCCGCCGTCCACCAGCATGCGGCCATCGATTTCGACGGGTGCGAACGCAGCCGGTACGCTCATGCTGGCACGCATTACGGCGGCCAGTTCGCCACGATCAAACACGACCGCCTCGCCGGTAACGAGATCGGTGGCCACCGCGCGAAACGGGATCGGTAGCCGGTCAAAGTGGATGCTGTTGGGCACGCCATCGGTCAGTTGCTTCAACACGTTTTCGAGCCCCGTTGAAGCGACCGCCGAGCGTGGCGCCCGAATCGTTCCGTCGCGCATGCCAAACTCAATCGGCAGTGACAGCCTCAAATCATCGGCTTTGCGCCTCAGGGAGAGCTCTTCGCGTGGCGGGCGATCAGCGAGCACGGCGTCCCAATCAAGCGAGAGCACGCGCCGCTCAAGCTCGGCGGGCGTCATGCCGCTGGCGTAGAGCCCGCCGATGATCGATCCCATGCTGGTGCCCGCCACGAAATCAATCGGAATCCGCGCCTCTTCCAGCGTTTTCAGCACGCCGACATGCGCGATGCCGCGTGCGCCGCCGCCAGACAGTACGAGCCCGATTCGTGGTCGGGTGCCCGGTTTGGCGCGCGCGACCGGGGGCGTGAGTTCAACCGGCGTTGGCGGCGAGAGCCCAGCAGGCGCGGGGGTTTGCGCCGCGAGCAACGGCGTAATCAACCCGCCGCAAAGGACCAGACTAAAGGCAACAGCTTTAAGCCGAAACAACTATTTACAAAGGGCTTGAAGGCGTTTATTACTGTTTGTCAACTTCACGCTGTTTTCACCTTTAGCCCACGTTCATGCTTGATTACAGCGAAAAGTTACTGTCGGGTTTCCGACAGTACGTCGAGCGTTCTCGAATGAAATTCCATGCGGTAAAGCATAAAGGTGACGACCAGCGTGGTCGCGATAAAAAACAGCGGTTGAACAAACCACATCAGAGCCGCTGCGGCGAAGTAATAAGAGCGCATGCCCTGCCCAAAATTCTCGCCCGCGAGCTTCAAAATGCCTGACGCGGCCTTGGCGGCCGCACGATCCTGGTCGCTGATTTTGTCCTTCGGCGACAGCGATCCGATCAGGATCGTCACAAAATTAAATTGCCGCACCGACCAGGTAAATTTCACCAGCGCGTAGACAAAAAGCAAAATAAGCAGCACCACTTTTGCCTCCAGCAATTGCTGGGAGCTCCGCTGCGCAAACGGCAAATTCTGGAGAATGTCGGCGCTCTTCTCCACCGAGCCAAAAAGCGCCAGCAAACCGCCGAGTACGAGAACCGTCGTTGACGAAAAAAACGTCGCGCTGTGCATCAGATTCGCGGTGAGACTCGAATCGACGATGCGATTTTCGCGCACCAATGTCTGCTCCAGCCAGCGCTCGCGCAGCGGGTTCATCACGTTGAGCAGGCTGTGCCTGCCGGTGCTTCGCCGCGCCGCAAACCACGCATAGCCAAACCAGCAAAGCGCGAAAATAAGCACTGCCGCAAGGTCAAAGTGGGTGTAGGTCAGTGTCACGATGAAAGCGTAAGCAATTACGCGGCCACCGCCGCAGCAATCGCCTCAGCGCCGCTTCGCGCCATCGTTGCGTCCTCTGCCTCCACCATCACGCGCACCACAGGCTCGGTGCCCGATGGCCGCAACAGAATTCGTCCGTGTCCGGCAAGTTGCGCTTCCCAATCAGCCAGCACCGCCTTTACGCCCGGTTTGTCCGCCCATGGCGAGGCCTTGTCGATGCGCACATTGATGAGCTCTTGCGGCAACAGCTGCACGTCTTTCGCGGCGTCTGCCAGCGAAACGCCACGCTCAACCAGCGCGCGCAACACTTCAAGCGCTGCAATGATCGCGTCACCGGTCGTATGACGATCAAGGCACAGGATGTGGCCCGAGTTTTCGCCGCCAATCAGCCACTTTTTTTCGCGCAGAATTTCGAGCACGTAACGGTCGCCCACTTTCGCACGCGCAAAGTCAATTTCGTTGCGGGCAAAAGCCATTTCAAGGCCGTAGTTCGTCATCTGCGTGCCGACCACGCCACCACCCAGCTCGCCACGTGACTTGCGATGCGCGGCGATGATGTAGACCAGTTGATCGCCGTCGTACAGATTGCCGCTCGCGTCCGCCATCAGCAGGCGATCTGCGTCACCATCCAGCGCGATGCCGAGATCAGCCTCGTGCTTCACCACCATCTCGGCGATGAAGTCCTCGTGCGTTGCGCCAACGCCCTTGTTGATGTTGAGCCCATCGGGCGACACACCAAGGCTCACGACCTCCGCGCCCAATTCATGAAACACCGCCGGTGCAACTTGATAAGCCGCGCCATGTGCGCAATCCACCACAATCTTTAAGCCGCGCAGCGACAACTCTGGCGGAAACGCGCGCTTGCAAAACTCCACATAGCGGCCGGGCGCATCATTCAAACGCTTCGCTTTGCCAAGCTCGCCGGAGGGCACGCAGCGCAGCCCGCGATCAATCTCGGCCTCAATCTCCAGCTCTGCCGCGTCCGAGAGCTTGTCGCCCGCTCCGTCAAAAAACTTGATGCCGTTGTCCTGATACGGATTGTGCGATGCCGAGATCACGAGCCCCGCCTGCAGCCGCAGCGCGCGCGTGAGGTACGCAATCGCTGGCGTCGGCAGCGGCCCGGTCAGCACCGTATCCACACCCGCTGCGGACAAGCCAGCCTCCAGCGCGGCTTCCAGCATGTAGCCAGATATCCGCGTGTCCTTGCCGATCAGCACCGAAGGACGTTTGCCCGCTTTTGTCCGCGCTCGCAGAACGCGGCCCGTCGCGTGCCCTAATTGCATGATGAAATCCGGAGTAATCGGCGCAACGCCCACCTCGCCACGCACCCCGTCGGTGCCGAAATATTTTCTTTGGTTCATGCCCGCATTGTAGGAGGGGCTCCGCCGCGACCGACCGTTCAGTCTGGCAGCAATCTCTCATGAGTCGCGGTGGCGTTGCTCCTACCGCGTCATCGCCCGCCAAACCTTAAGCGCATCGACCGTCGCCGCAACATCGTGCACCCGCACAATGCGCGCCCCGCGCTGCACGCACACCAGCGCCGCCGCGACACTCGCATGCACCCGCTCTGCCGCGACTTCGCGCCCGGTGAGTTTGCCGAGTGTCGCCTTGCGCGACCAGCCAGCGAGCACCGGATAGCCCAACGCCACCAGATGATCCAGCCATTGCGTGAGCAGCAGATTGTGTTTCATCGATTTTCCAAAACCAAAGCCCGGATCAACGGCAATCCGCTCCGCCGAAATCCCTGCGGCCTCACACGCCATGCCGCGCTGCCGCAAAAATTCGGCGACGTCGGCCACCACGTCCTCGTAATCCGGCGCAACTTGCATGGTTCCCGGTGTGCCCTGCATGTGCATCAGCACCACGCCCACGTCACTTTCGGCGCAAACTTCAAGCGCCCCCGGCGCAGTCAACGCCATCACATCATTCACGATGGCTGCACCCGCCGCAATCGCCGCGCGCATCACCTCGGGTTTGCGCGAGTCAATCGAAACACAATGACCCTTCGCGGAGAGCTCATGAATCACCGGCAACACACGCGCCAGTTCAATCTCAACGCTCACCTCCGGCGCACCGGGCCGCGTTGATTCGCCCCCGACGTCCAGAATATCCGCCCCCTCGGTCGCCAGCAACTCGCCATGCCGAATTGCCATTTCTGTGGACAAATATTGACCGCCGTCAGAGAAAGAATCCGGCGTTACGTTGACAATCCCCATCACCAAAGGCCGGTCACCCGCCCCCACTGGCCACAAAAACCGCCCGGTGCGCCAAATAGCCCCCGCTTCGCCCGCAGCCGTTTGCGCCGTAAAATTAGGTATCGATTGTGAAAGCACCGTGTTTTGATCCGCTCTTCTGACTATCCCGCCCTCTTCGCGCAACGCATTGATGCATTAAAGCGCGAAGGCCGTTATCGAATTTTCGCAGAGCTCGTCCGTCCGGCGGGACGCTACCCGACCGTGCAATGGGCGGGCCCGAACGGCCTCACTGAAGTCGTCACCTGGTGCTCAAATGATTATCTCGGCATGGCACACCACCCCGCCGTGAGCGCCGCGATGCACAAGGCGATTGAAGGCGGCGCCACCGGCGCGGGCGGCACCCGCAATATCGGTGGCACCAACGCGTTGCATGTGGAGCTTGAGCGTCTGCTGGCCGCACTCCACGACAAACCCGCCGCGCTCACCTTTACCTCCGGCTACAGTGCCAATCTGGCTGCGCTCACCGTGCTGGGCCAATTGCTCCCGAACACCGTCGTCGTGTCCGACGGCGATAACCACAATTCGATGATCGAAGGCATTCGTCGCGCCGGTTGTGAACGTATGATTTTTGAGCACAACAACGTCGCCGATCTCGAAGCCAAACTTGCCGCGATCAGCCCTGAGCGCCCGAAACTCGTGGTGTTTGAGAGCGTGTATTCAATGAGCGGCAACATCTCGCCCATCGGCGAAATCGCGCGCATCGCTAAAAAATATGGCGCGATGACCTATCTCGACGAAGTTCACGCCGTCGGCATGTACGGCTCACGCGGCGGCGGCGTGTCGCAGGAAATGGACGTGGCCGACCAGATCGACGTCATTCAGGGCACGCTCGGCAAAGCCTTTGGCATGCAGGGCGGCTACGTCACCGGCGACACCGCCGTGGTCGATTGCATTCGCAGCTTCGGCGCGTCGTTCATCTTCTCCACCTCGCTCGCGCCCGTGCTGGCTGCGGGCGCGATTGCCAGCGTGTCGCATTTGATGCACAGCCAGGACGAGCGCCGCTTGCAACGCGAACGCGTCGCCGAAATCAAGTTGCGCCTCACCGGGCTCGGCCTGCCCGTGATGCCTAGCCAGTCGCATATCGTGCCCGTGTTTGTTGGCGATCCGGTCAAGGTAAAAACGCTCACCGACCGGCTGCAAGCAAGGCACAACATCTACCTGCAACCGATCAATTACCCGACGGTCGCTCGCGGCACCGAGCGCATTCGCATCGCCCCGGGGCCTTGCCACACGGCCGCGATGGTTGATCACCTGATCTCAGCGCTCGATGAGGAATGGGCGCTGCTGGGCCTTGAGCGACAGGCGCAGGCGATTGCGGCATAAGCTTTGCCAGAGCCGACTTCGCTCCGCTGCGCGTGACTTGCGGGCAGCTACGTCGTGAAACGAATCTACCTGTTAATTCCGTTGGTCGCGCTACTCGCCCTGGCTGGCTGGTACTGGCGCGACAGCATCATGGCAGGCGATTGGCCAGGAAGCTCCGCCGCCGCTTCACGCGCAAAAGCAAGTGCCTCATCCGCCGCAGCGCAGGGCAGTGCCAGCGAATCCCGAATCATTGTGCAAGCCCCCGTGGAACTAAGTGGTCGACAAGGCGGCAGCGCGGGCTCCGCTGCGGGCGAACTTGCGCCGCCGCTGCCACCGCCCGTGCCTGAAAAACTGCCTCCCGAGCAGTCACGCATCGCCGAGCTGCTGTCGCGGCGAAACTTGGCGCGAACCATTGCCGAAACCGCCAACGCAGACGACGCGCAGCTCAATGCGCTTTCGTTGCTGCTCGTTGATTTTTGTATTGCTCATACGACTGTAGCTGCCAAAGCACAGGCCAACGTCGGTGGTCCGCCGCCGAACTCGCTGCGCGCCAAGACGCCTGCGACTGGTAACGATGCCACCGATTCACGGCGTCTGGAGAATGCCCGCTGGATCACCGAAAGCTGCAAAGATTTCAACGAAGGCTCCGGCCAAAGCTACGCTGACGCCGCCCTGACACGACTAAACGCCAAGGGCTCAAACACCGGCGCGGTATTCAGCCAGCTAGGCCCGCAGGTCGACTACAAAGCGCTTTCGCCCGCGCAGTACAGCGTCGTCACCGACGCCATGAACGAAAAAAATATGGCCTTGCTCGAGCTTTTGGGCGCGCAGATCGCCCCGGCGCTCGCCGGTGTCTACGTCGGCGGCAACACCTCAGACGCGGCAGCGACCTCGCTCGCCTGGCAACTCGCGCTCTGTCAACTCGGCGCGTACTGCGGGCGCGACAGCCTGGCGCTGCGCGACGCATGCTGGAAGTTTGGTGCCTGCGCAGGTGACGACCTCGCGGGAGCCGTACAGTCCGCAAT
This sequence comes from Burkholderiales bacterium, assembly GCA_025352105.1. GTDB lineage: Bacteria > Pseudomonadota > Gammaproteobacteria > Burkholderiales > Casimicrobiaceae > Casimicrobium. The sequence continues at coordinate 51,282 of JANXUB010000179.1, forward strand.
GGTTCGCGACGGGCTGTCCAGCAACGCGCTCGACCAGCAGGTGCGATTGTTTGTCAAAGCGATCAACACGCGTGATCCAGAAGTGTTGGGGATTCGGCGCAAGTAGCGCCGAAATGGCGACCAGGCGGGCCGCCAAAGCGAGCGGCCGTCATTCTTGGCTCCAGCACAAAGTCCGTACCGCCTCGTTGGGCGGACGCTGTCCGTTGCCTCGTCCTCCATCGCAAATGGCTCAAAAAATGGGCTGCTTCGACGCGGTGTGGGAGCGGTTCCACCGCAATTTCTGTCCCACGCGGCAATCGCGGTAGAACCGCTCCCACGGCTCTACGGATTAATCACACACCGGTTGAACTTCTGCTTCGGCAGCATCGCGCCGCGACGCTGAATCCGGCAAGTTTGCGCATCGATTGGCGCAGTTAAAAGTGTGGCGAGCACCGCGAACACCGCTGCGGACAGCTGGTACCGCCTATGCATGAGTGGACCCCCAGTGGAATTACGGTATCGCATCAAGGCTAGCTGACTTTCGAAACACGTAAAAGCTGAGGTTGGGTCACGCCGAGTTGTGTACAGTTGCAATTCATGAAAGCCGAACAGCAGTCCATTGAACTGGCTACGACCGCCGACGCCAGCGCCATCGCCTTGCTCTCACGCGACGTGGTGGAGCAAGGGCTCGGCTGGTCGTGGACGGCTCCTCGCGTGTTGAAAGCGTTGCGTGACGACGCAACAAACGTGATTGTGGCTCGACGCGGCAGAACGGTCGCGGGCTTTGCGATCATGCGTTATGGTGACGACACGGCGCATATCGTGCTCTTTGCGGTAGATGCGACGCATCGGCGCTGCGGCGTTGGCACTGCGCTCGTCGCGTGGCTGGAAGCGACGGCGCGAACGGCGGGCATCCACGCGATTCAACTTGAAGCGCGATCCAACAATCGTGAGGCGCGGGCGTTTTACGAGCGGATTGGGTTCAACGAAATTGGCGTACGCGTGAGCTATTACCGGGGCGTAGAAGACGCGGTGCGGTTTGAGAAGAGTTTGTTGGCTGAGTCATAGATTCGCCGTTCGGGCGCTGCGAAAATTTCGGCACGCATCACCAAACGCACCAAACAATTTACGCGAAATTTCGTTCTCGCCCGCGCGCCATTCGGGATGCCATTGCACGCCGACGGCGAAGCCCGCATGGTTGGTCACGGACACGGCTTCGATCTGGCCATCGGGCGCATGCGCTTCGGCGTGCAGCGCGGGCGCGAGCTGGTCAATCCCCTGCCCGTGCACCGAATTCACGACTGCCGTCGTCGCGCCAAAAATGGCCGCCAGACAGCCCTTGCCTTCAATCGAAATCGGGTGCGCATCGGCATAGCGCTCGGGGCTCGTTGAGTCCGGTTTTCCCTTCGCGCCGCGATGATCGTCACGGCCCGGTAGCTCCTGTATTGCCTGATGCAGCGTGCCGCCGAGCGCGACGTTCATTTCTTGAATGCCGCGACAAATGGCGAGCATCGGCAGGTTCATCTCAACGGCGCGGCGGATGATCGGCAACGTGATCGAGTCGCGCTCAGGGTCGAGCGGCAGCTCGGGGTTGTGCACGTCGTGACCAAAATGCGAAGGATGCACGTTCGACGGCGAGCCGGTGAGCATGATGCCGTCGGCAAGCGCGAGGTACGCCTCGATGTCCTCCTTGCCAGTGCACAACAGCGGAATCGGCAGGCAGCCGGACTGATCGCGAACGGCGTCGGAATAGCGCTGATAGAGCACCTGCATCGACACGTCACCGTGCATGCGGTTGTCGCAGGGAATGAGGACTAAGGGTTTGCTGCTTTTGGATGACATGGCGACGATTGGTCGATTTGGCTTTGCGCTGAAGCCCCTATTCTAATGGGGTTTGGAACGCAAAACGGCTCAAGTCGACTTGAGCCGTTTTGTTACGCTAGCCCCCGTTAAGCGGCGCGTTCAGAGATAAGCTGATTAACGGTTACGACATGTGCTGACCGCCGTTAATGGCGATATTGGCACCGGTCAGGAAGGCCGCTTCTTCGCTGCACAAATACGCGACCAGCCCGGCGACCTCTTCCGGCTTGCCCAAGCGGCCCATCGGGATTTGCGGGATGATTTTGCTGTCGAGCACGTCCGTTGGAATCGCCATAACCATCTTGGTGCCAATGTAGCCCGGCGAGATGGTGTTGACGGTCACGCCTTTGCGCGCGACTTCAAGCGCGAGCGCCTTGGTGAAGCCGTGCATACCGGCTTTAGCAGCCGAGTAATTGGTCTGACCGAACGCGCCTTTTTGACCGTTCACCGACGAGATGTTCACGATGCGGCCCCAGTTGCGCTCCAGCATGCCGTCGCACACCTGCTTGGTCATGTTGAACGTGGAATCGAGGTTGGTCGACATCACGGCGTCCCAATTGACCTTGTCCATTTTTTTGAACGTCATGTCGCGGGTGATGCCGGCATTGTTCACCAGCACGTCGACCGGGCCGACCTCTTTGACGATCTGCGCAACGCAGGCTTTGGCCGATTCAAAATCGGCCACGTCGCAGGCGTACGCCTTGAACGCGTAGCCCATTTTGTTCATCGAATCGAGCCATTCGGCCCAAGTCTTGTTGCCCGGCGAATAAGTGGTGACGACCTGATAGCCGAGCGCCGCCATCTTGATGCAAATGGCCTCACCGAGACCGCCCATACCGCCTGTGATTAGTGCTACGCGTGACATTTTTCTCTCTCCTTGTGAATTGAACTACGAGTACTACATTTTTTCTAGAACATATTGCCCCGGCGCAGCGCCGAGCTTTGATTTGGTTTGCTTTTTCGCGGCGACTTTTTTGCCCGAGCGCTCAGCGAGCCATTCGTACCAATGTGGCCACCAGCTACCCGGCACTTCCTTCGCTTTGGCGTCCCATGCTTCGGGCGATGCGGCGGGCCATTTGCCCGTCCAGTAGCTGCGTTTTTTAGGTCCTGGAGGATTCACAACACCGGCGATATGACCCGATGCCCCAAGCACGAATTCCACCTCGCCGCCCCACGACTCAGCCGACGCAAATGCGCTGCCCCACGGCACGATGTGATCCTCGCGCGAGCAGTACACGTACGTCGGAATATCGACCGCCGACAAATCAATCGGCTCACCCAGCATTTCCATTTCGTCGGGCACGATCAGCTTGTTGTCGAGATAAAAATTGCGCAGGTAATACAGATACATCGGCCCCGGTAAATTGGTCGAATCACCATTCCAGTAGAGCAGATCAAACGCCGGTGGATCCTGCCCCTTGAGGTAATTGTTGACCACGTAATTCCAGATCAAATCGTTCGCGCGCAGGCTTGCGAACGATTGCGCGAGCTCAGCACCGCTCATGAGGCCTTTGGTGCCGTCTTCACCCAAGGATTGCACACGCAATTTGTACGTGCTCTCGCCAAGATAAGCTTTGATATCGCCCGGCTCCTTGAAGTCGAGCAGGGTCGTGAGATATGTCGCGCTTTCGACAAAATCTTCCAGCTCGCCGCGCGCCGCGAGCACGGCAAGGCAGCTCGCGAGAATGGTGCCGCCAACGCAAAAACCGAGCGCGTTGATCGTCGCGACGTTCGCATGATCGCGCACCTCGTCAATCGCGGTCAACACGCCCTGCTCCAGATAATCCTCCCACGTCAGCGTCTTCAATTCCTCAGGAATATTGCGCCACGACAACAGGTAAACATCAAAGCCTTGCGCCACGGCATGGGCGACAAACGAATTCTCGGGCTTCAGATCGAGGATGTAGAACTTATTGATGCACGGCGGCACGATCAAAAGCGGTCGTTGATGCACCGTCTTCTGCGTCGGCGTGTAGTGCAAGAGCTCGATCAGATCATTGCGAAACACCACCTGGCCCGGCGTGGTGGCGAGGTTTTCCCCGACCTTGAACACTGTCTCATCGGTCATGGCGATGTGGCCCTGATCGATGTCGTGCTTTAAGTTTTCGAGACCGTGCTTAAGGCTCTCGCCTTGGGTCTCCAGCGCCTTCTCGATTGCCTCGGGATTGGTCAGAAAGAAGTTGCTCGGCGCGGTGGCGTCGAGCATTTGTTCGAGGAAAAATTTGGCGCGGTGACGCTCGCGCGCTTCGAGCTCAGCGCTGGCGACCAGCTCTCGCCAAAACGCAGCGGTGCGCAGATACTGATTACGGAGCTCCAGAAAATACGGCTGCGATTGCCAGGACGGCGCGCGGAACCGACGATCTTTCGCCGCCATTTCGCTCACGTCTGTCGTTGGCGAAAGCCACTTCGTGGCCGCCGCCTGCATGGCATCAGGTTTCACGGCCGGAAGCCACCACCAGCCAGCCTCGGGCGCGGCCATTGACAAGGTCGGCATCTGCGGCATTGACGGCATAGCGCCGAACGAAGGCATGGCGGGCATGCCAGGAAATTGCGGCATGCCGGGCGTCTGCGGAAATTGCGGAAACGGCGGCATCTGAAACGGCACGTTGGCGTTTCCGCCAGCGGCCAGAGACTTCATCGCCTCCATCGCGGCCATGAACGGATTATTTTGATGCGCGAAGGGGTTGCCCTGCGGGTTGCTGCCACTCATGTTTGCTGCTCCTCCTTGTTTGTGCCAATGTAGCCTCCTCGCTAAACCGACGCAATGCCTCGTTTACCATTTGGCTACCAATTGGTTGAACTCCGTTGCGCAAGTATCATGCTTCGTCGCACAAATGCAGAACTCAAGATGTACATTGTCGCAATCGGCTGGCTCTACGTGGTAATGATGATGGCAGCGGTTTCTGACTCGCTGCTGAAAGGCGTCATCCGATTTGTGTTTTTAGGCGCTTTGCCTGTCGGATTGCTGCTTTGGGTGAAGCTCATGCGCTACCGGACGCGAGAGGCGGAGCGGGCGCAGACGCAAGCGGCTGAAGGTTCGGACGGGTCGGACGGACCAGACGGTTCCGACGTTGCGCGCAAAGCCGATCAGGCGTAGATCGGAACGGGCACCGCTCCGGCGCGGCGACAGCATCTGCTGCTGCATCGCCCAAAACCCCGAGCGAGTCGTGGGGTCGATGCTGCATTTCACGACCTGAACCTGTTGAGGGTGAACGTGTCAACATCGCGTTGTTTGCGTTTCTTGGTTGCCAGAGCAAAGAATTAGAAACTGTCTTACAGATGTTCACGTAAAGAAACGATAAGCTCAATTTCAGCGTTACGGCGTAGGCAGCAACGCACCATCGAGCGTCCCCCACACCGTGAAGCAAATCCTTGAACATGAATTTAAAAGCAGATTCAGCACGCCGTGCTGAGCAGGGCGGGCTGCAGAAAGCGAGCAAAACGGCTAAATCCGCCAAATCCGCGACCACCGCCAAACCGCTCAAGCCGCATAAGACGCATAAGACGTTGAGCAAAGTGCTAGGTCAGACCGAAGAAGTGACTGGTTTGGTTGAAGATGTTGCGCAGGATTTGTCCTCGGTGAACGCCGGGCTCAAGCAGGCCACCGCGAACGCGAAGGCGACGCCGCACATCGAGCAAGCGCTGGAAACGAGCGAAACCGCTGAGAGCAAAGCACAGGAGGCCGCCGACAAGCTGGCCGTGGTCAACAACGCGCTGAAGGACGCCGTGCAGGAGCGGCAGGCGCTCGAGCTTCAGCTGGCGGAAATCACCGAACGTGAAGAAGCGGCGCGTCACGCGTCCTTCCATGACCCGCTGACCGGCTTGCCCAATCGGGCATTATCGAATGATCGGCTGGAGCACGGATTGGCGCAGGCCAAGCGCCACGGCTGGCATCTTGCGGTCATGTTCATCGATCTCGATGATTTCAAAAAAGTCAACGACCGCTACGGGCACGACGCGGGCGACCGCGTGCTGAAAATCATCGCGACCCGACTCACCGATAGCACGCGCGACGACGACACCTTGAGTCGTCACGGTGGCGACGAATTTTTGTACGTGCTGACCGAATACGACAGCGAGCACGACCTCACCGTTATCGCCGAAAAGTTGCTCGCGCTGATTCAAACCCCGTGCGAAATTCGCGTCGGCGATGAAACCATCGCTGTCGCCATCAGCGCCAGCATCGGCGTCGCCGTGTTCCCGAAGCACGGCAACACGCCCGAAGCGCTCGTCAAAAGCGCAGACAGCGCCATGTATCGCGCCAAACGAAGCCGCTTCCGGTACGCGTTTGCGCGGTGACGCGGGTTGCCCTTACTGCCTTAGTGACGCGCTGCGGATATGCGTTGGTCGCGAGCCGGAACGCTCGACGCGGGTCAAACACTTAGTCCAACAATCGCTAGGCGCTGTCGTCACAAGATATGTAAAAATTCAAGGAACCGATTTTTAGTGGTTCCACCGTGCAAGAAGCCTACCGCCGCCACGACCTCAAAGACGCTACATGGGCGTTACTTGAGCCTCATCTACCGGGACGTACGG